>NZ_JAENSQ010000006.1:0-317617 GCF_016613125.1 Pseudomonas sp. MF6776 | reverse complement strand
AGCAGTGAAACGATGCATCGCCGATGGTAGTGTGGGGTTTCCCCATGTGAGAGTAGGTCATCGTCAAGATTAAATTCCGAAACCCCAATTGCGAAAGCAGTTGGGGTTTTGTTTTGCCCGCAGGAAATGTACCTGCTTGATTTCTATGCAACGGCCCGGGGCATAGCTATCATTCGGGCCTCATTGTGAGGCGAGACTTGCATGCTGACGTTGTTGAATCTTCTGAAGGATGGACGGTTTCATTCTGGTCAGGACCTTGGCGCTGCCTTGGGAATTAGTCGAAGTGCGGTATGGAAGCAGCTTCAGCACCTCGAGGCTGAGCTTGGGCTATCCATCCACAAAGTTCGGGGGCGTGGCTATCAGCTATCTGCTCCGCTGATGTTGCTCGATCCTCTTAAAATGGCAGGAATGAAAGCAGTCTGGCCAATCACGGTCCTGGACACTACCGACTCCACTAATGCTGAGGCGTTGCGCGCCATTGG
Organism: Pseudomonas sp. MF6776; assembly: GCF_016613125.1. Lineage (NCBI taxonomy): Bacteria > Pseudomonadati > Pseudomonadota > Gammaproteobacteria > Pseudomonadales > Pseudomonadaceae > Pseudomonas > Pseudomonas sp. MF6776. The sequence goes on along the minus strand of NZ_JAENSQ010000006.1, from coordinate 317,135 downwards.
CTTAGGGCAAGAGGCCCCATTTTTGGTGCTTGCCGAGAGACAGACCTCCGGGCGGGGGCGCAGGGGGCGCAAGTGGGTTAGCCCGTTTGCCGAAAACCTTTATTTCAGTCTTGTTCTGCGGATTGATGGAGGTATGCGCCAGCTTGAGGGGCTCAGCCTTGTCGTTGGGCTGGCAGTCTTGCAAACCCTACGAAAGCTGGGTGTGACTGGCGCTGGTTTGAAGTGGCCCAATGATGTTCTGGTTGGCAATAAGAAGATTGCCGGCATCCTGTTAGAACTGGTTGGAGATCCGGCGGATGTTTGTCACGTGGTTCTGGGTATAGGCGTTAACGTGAATATGCAGGTTGCAGAAGAGGTTGATCAGCAATGGACGTCCATGCGGCTTGAGACCGGTAAAAGCTGTGATCGCAATATTCTAGTGGCCGAGTTGGGCGAGCAATTGCTGGCATACATACAGCGTCAACAAATAGATGGTTTCTCGGTTCTTCAGGCTGAATGGGAAGAAAATCATTTGTGGCAAGAGCGATCGGTGTCCTTGATTGCTGGTGTCAGTCAAATAGATGGAGTAGTGCTCGGAATTGATAACCAGGGTGCGCTGCGATTAAAGGTGAATGGCGTGGAAAAGGTCTTCAGTGGCGGCGAGCTCAGTCTGAGGTTACGCGATGATTCTTGAGCTCGACTGCGGAAACAGCTTCATAAAGTGGCGAGTGCTAAGTGGTGCTGAGGTTGTGGTGGTCGCGGAGGGAGTGGTTGATTCGGACCTGGCGCTTTGCGAAAGCTTGTGCAAGCTGAGCGGGCTGTCGCTAAGAAGTTGTCGCATGGTGAGTGTTCGTACTGCTGCGGAGACTAGTGCCTTAATTGAGATGCTTGAGCGAGACTTCGGTGTTTCAGTTATCTGTGCGAAACCTGCTCGTGAAATGTCAGGTGTTAGAAACGGTTACGAAGATTACGAGCGTCTAGGTCTGGATCGTTGGTTGGCGATGCTGGGTGCTTTCCGTCTGGCTAAAGGTCCATGCCTCGTGCTGGATTTTGGTACGGCAGTGACAGCTGACTTTATCGCAATAGATGGGGATCATCTTGGTGGTTTCATTTGTCCTGGTATGCCGTTGATGCGCAACCAGTTGCGTACCCATACTCGAAAAATTCGCTATGACGATGTCGCTGCTGAGCGTGCGCTGACAAGCCAGGCGCCGGGACGAAGCACTGTTGAGGCTGTAGAGCGCGGATGCTCACTGATGTTGAGGGGGTTCGTGCTTACCCAGTTGGAAATGGCGCGATCCTATTGGGGGGAGGGCTTCACTGTATTTATTACAGGTGGCGACGCAGATCTGGTTGCAGGTGTAGCGCCCGGGGCCAGGTTTGTTCCAGATCTTGTATTCGTCGGTTTAGCTGTGGCGTGTCCTTTGTCTTGAGGTATGTATGCGTTGGATGTTCCTGCTGCTTCTTGTTCTCAATGTTTTCTATTACGTCTGGCATCAACAGGAAGCGCCATTGCGGGCAAAGGACGTAACGCCGCTGAGTTTGTACAAGGGTTCACAGCAGGATATTCGTCTGCTGAGTGAAGGTGGAAGGGCCTCCAAGGAGAAGTCTGGTCCGCAACGAACTGAAAGTCAGTGCCTTTATCTCGGTGGTTTTGCTCGTCAGGAGATGGTTGCGGTGCTAGGCGAGCGTTTGGCTCAAATGGATATCAAGGCTCAGCCATCGCTTGAGGGGTCTCCTGCAGCGGGTTTCTGGATGCGTATTGCACCTGAAAGCCAGCGTTTGCTGGGGGATGCGCAGTTGCAAAACCTTTCCAACGAATTCAATGAGTTAAAACATAAAATAATGCGGTGTGAGGGGGTTGCACCTGCTGAATAGTTTGAATAGAATGGCGCCCGCTCCGCAGTGAAGACCTTTCAAAGGTTGACGAAGTAGGGCGATGTCAAAGCAGCTAACCTCAGGTTTTTAAATGAGAAATTGCTTGACAAGGGTTTGGCATAGTATAGAATGCCGGCCTGATTAGGAGGGGTTCCCGAGCGGCCAAAGGGATCAGACTGTAAATCTGACGTCTACGACTTCGAAGGTTCGAATCCTTCTCCCTCCACCAGATTTTAGCGTGAGCTGCAAGCTCTGCGGGTATAGTTTAGTGGTAGAACCTCAGCCTTCCAAGCTGATGATGCGGGTTCGATTCCCGCTACCCGCTCCAAGTTTGCAGGTTGTGCAAAGTGTTTCGCTCTTGTAGCTCAGTTGGTAGAGCACACCCTTGGTAAGGGTGAGGTCAGCGGTTCAAATCCGCTCAAGAGCTCCATATAACAAGGCAGATATGAAAATATCTGCCTTTGTTTTAATGGCTTTTGTTGTTTGCTTAATTCTTCTGATAGGGGTGATATCGATGGCTAAGGAAAAGTTTGATCGTTCCCTACCGCACGTCAACGTTGGGACCATCGGTCACGTTGACCACGGTAAAACCACTCTGACTGCTGCTCTGACTCGCGTTTGCTCCGAGGTTTTCGGTTCTGCAATCGTTGACTTCGACAAGATCGACAGCGCCCCGGAAGAAAAAGCTCGCGGTATCACCATTAACACCGCGCACGTTGAATATAACTCGCTGATCCGTCACTACGCTCACGTTGACTGCCCAGGTCACGCTGACTATGTGAAGAACATGATCACCGGTGCTGCCCAGATGGACGGCGCAATCCTGGTTTGCTCGGCCGCTGATGGTCCGATGCCACAAACCCGTGAGCACATCCTGCTGTCCCGCCAGGTTGGCGTTCCGTACATCGTGGTTTTCCTGAACAAGGCTGACCTGGTAGACGACGCTGAGCTGCTGGAACTGGTTGAGATGGAAGTTCGCGACCTGCTGTCCACCTATGACTTCCCAGGCGACGACACTCCGATCATCATCGGTTCGGCTCGTATGGCTCTGGAAGGCAAAGACGACAACGAAATGGGCACCACTGCCGTTCGTAAGCTGGTTGAGACTCTGGATACTTACATTCCGGATCCGGTTCGCGTAGTCGACAAGCCGTTCCTGATGCCAATCGAAGACGTATTCTCGATCTCGGGTCGCGGTACTGTTGTGACCGGTCGTATCGAGCGCGGTATCGTTCGCGTTCAGGATCCACTGGAAATCGTTGGTCTGCGTGACACTACTGTTACCACCTGCACCGGTGTTGAAATGTTCCGCAAGCTGCTCGACGAAGGTCGTGCTGGCGAAAACTGCGGCGTGTTGCTGCGCGGCACCAAGCGTGACGACGTAGAGCGTGGCCAGGTTCTGGTTAAGCCGGGTTCGGTTAAGCCGCACACCAAGTTTGAAGCGGAAGTTTACGTTCTGAGCAAAGAGGAAGGCGGTCGTCACACTCCGTTCTTCAAAGGCTATCGTCCACAGTTCTACTTCCGGACCACTGACGTGACCGGTAACTGCGAACTGCCGGAAGGCGTTGAAATGGTAATGCCGGGCGACAACATCAAAATGGTTGTCACCCTGATCAAGACCATCGCAATGGAAGACGGTTTGCGTTTCGCCATCCGTGAAGGCGGTCGTACCGTCGGTGCTGGTGTCGTAGCTAAAATCATCGAATAAGCGGTTGTAATGTATTTTTCGGGCCGGCATAATGGTCGGCCTGATTTTGTTTTAGGTCAGTAGCTCAATTGGCAGAGCGACGGTCTCCAAAACCGTAGGTTGGGGGTTCGATTCCCTCCTGACCTGCCAGATTCACTCGGTGTGTCTGGCTTTCTTTTCACAGGATCTTCATAGATGACTCCTAAGGCTGAAGCACAAAGCTCTCGCTTCGATCTGCTCAAGTGGCTTGTAGTAGTCGCTTTGGTAGTTGTAGGCGTTGTTGGCAATCAGTATTACGCTGCTTCGCCGATCCTGTACCGTGTACTGGCTTTGCTTGTCATTGCTGCTGTAGCTGCCTTTGTAGGCCTGCAGACTGCGAAGGGCAAGTCTTTCTTTGTACTGGTTAAGGAAGCTCGTACCGAGATTCGTAAAGTCGTGTGGCCAACTCGCCAAGAAACCACGCAGACCACCCTAATTGTGGTGGCTGTTGTTCTGGTTATGGCGTTGCTGTTGTGGGGGCTTGATTCCCTGCTCGGTTGGCTTGTTTCCTTGATTGTCGGCTAAGGGTGTCCCGTGGCTAAGCGTTGGTACGTTGTGCATGCTTACTCGGGTTACGAGAAGCATGTCATGCGCTCGCTCGTTGAGCGAGTAAAGCTGGCTGGCATGGAAGATGGCTTCGGCGAAATTCTGGTTCCCACTGAAGAAGTGGTTGAAATGCGTAATGGCCAGAAGCGCAAAAGCGAGCGTAAATTCTTTCCAGGCTATGTGCTGGTACAGATGGACATGAACGAGGGTACTTGGCACTTGGTCAAGGATACTCCTCGGGTGATGGGTTTCATCGGCGGTACTGCTGATAAGCCTGCGCCGATTACTGATAAAGAGGCGGAAGCAATTCTGCGTCGTGTTGCTGATGGTAGCGACAAGCCTAAGCCGAAGACTCTCTTCGAGCCAGGTGAAACAGTACGAGTCAACGACGGGCCATTTGCTGATTTCAATGGTGTTGTTGAAGAAGTTAACTACGAAAAGAGCCGGATCCAAGTGGCGGTGCTCATTTTCGGTCGCTCTACTCCGGTAGAGTTGGAGTTCAGTCAGGTCGAAAAGGTCTAGCTGAGCAAGCATCCCAACCCCGCAGCCTTAGGCTGTGGGGTTTTGTCGTCACTGGGATATACGCGCAAGTAACCGGGGAGCCTTTCGAGGCGTTTGAACCCGTAATTGGAGTGCCTCATGGCCAAGAAAATTACCGCTTACATCAAGCTGCAAGTGAAGGCCGCTCAGGCTAACCCAAGCCCACCTGTTGGTCCTGCTCTGGGTCAGCACGGCGTGAACATCATGGAGTTCTGCAAGGCCTTCAACGCCCGTACTCAGGGTATTGAAGCAGGTCTGCCGACTCCAGTGATCATCACTGTCTACAGCGACCGTAGCTTCACTTTCGAAACAAAATCCACCCCTGCTTCGGTTTTGCTGAAGAAGGCGGCCGGTCTGACTAGCGGTTCCGCTCGTCCGAACACCGTTAAGGTTGGCACTGTTACCCGTGCTCAGCTGGAAGAAATCGCGAAAACCAAAAACGCGGATCTGACTGCAGCTGATATGGATGCAGCCGTGCGTACTATCGCCGGTTCTGCTCGTAGCATGGGCCTTAACGTGGAGGGTGTGTAATGGCTAAGCTGACCAAGCGTCAAAAGGCTATCGCCGGCAAAATCGAAGCAGGCAAGGCCTACAATATTGTAGACGCCGCTGCTCTGCTGGCTGAGCTGTCGACTGTCAAGTTCAGCGAGTCGTTCGACGTTGCTGTAAACCTGGGTGTAGACCCGCGTAAATCTGACCAGGTTGTTCGTAGCGCTACTGTGCTGCCACACGGCACTGGCAAGACCGTTCGCGTTGCTGTGTTCACCCAGGGTCCTGCTGCTGAGGCCGCTCTGGCTGCCGGCGCTGACCGTGTAGGTATGGATGACCTGGCTGCCGAAATGAAAGGCGGCGACCTGAACTATGACGTAGTGATCGCATCCCCGGATGCCATGCGCGTTGTAGGTCAGTTGGGTCAGATCCTTGGTCCACGTGGTCTGATGCCTAACCCTAAGGTTGGTACTGTAACTCCAGACGTAGCTACTGCGGTTAAGAACGCAAAAGCTGGTCAGGTTCGTTATCGCACTGACAAAAACGGCATCATTCACACTTCCGTTGGCAAGATGGGCTTCGACGCCGTCAAGCTGAAGGAAAACGTTGAAGCCCTGATCGCTGATCTGAAGCGTATCAAGCCAGCTTCTTCGAAAGGTATCTACGTCAAGCGCGTTACCCTGAGCACCACTATGGGCCCAGGTCTGATCATTGATCAGAGCTCGCTGGACGCGTAAGACGAAAGTTGGCGCGGTTATTCGCGCCAGTTGAAAGATTGGGGTCCCTGCCTGGCGGGGGCTATCCAAGACCGTAGGCGACGCAAGTCTTAAACCATAAGCCTACGCAGATGGTGCTCCCGGTTCCTTACCGAATCAGACACCAAAACGACATTCGGTTTCGATCGAATGAAACGGTAACAAGCAGGAGTTAAACCCGTGGCAATTAATCTCGAAGACAAGAAGGCCATCGTCGCTGAAGTCAACGAGGCTGCCAAAGTCGCTCTGTCCGCTGTCGTGGTTGATGCACGTGGCGTAACAGTAGGCGCAATGACCGGACTCCGTAAAGAGGCTCGTGAAGCTGGCGTTTACGTACGTGTTGTACGTAACACCTTGCTCAAGCGCGCTGTTGCTGACACTGAATACAGTGTTCTCAACGACGTGTTCACCGGCCCGACCTTGATTGCATTCTCCAACGAACATCCTGGCGCTGCTGCCCGTTTGTTCAAGGAATTTGCCAAAGGTCAGGATAAGTTCGAGATCAAGGCAGCTGCGTTCGAGGGCAAGTTCCTCGCAGCTAATCAGATCGACGTGCTGGCAAGCCTGCCGACCCGTGACGAAGCAATTTCTCAGCTGATGAGCGTGATTCAAGGCGCTACCAGCAAATTGGCTCGTACTCTGGCGGCACTTCGCGACCAGAAAGAAGCAGCTGCAGCTTAAGGCTCAGCGTTTCAACTCTCGCGTATTTTTGTTTATTTCGATGGCCTACAGGCTGTCCCCCAATTCAGGAAATAAGTCATGTCTCTGACTAACGAACAAATCATCGACGCAATCGGCGAAAAATCGGTTCTGGAAATCGTTGAGCTGATCAAGGCAATGGAAGAGAAGTTCGGCGTATCCGCTGCCGCTGCTTCTGCTGGTCCAGCTGCTGCTGCCGCTGTTGTTGAAGAGCAAACCGAGTTCAACGTTGTTCTGCTGGAAGCTGGCGAGAAGAAAGTAAACGCCATTAAAGCAGTTCGCGAACTGACCGGTCTTGGCCTGAAAGAAGCCAAAGAGAAAGTAGACGGCGCTCCTCAGGTTGTTCTGGAAGGCGTTTCGAAAGAAGCTGCTGAAGACGCCAAGAAGAAGCTGGAAGAAGCAGGCGCTAAAGTCGAGCTGAAATAAGCATCGACTTTGCTCCTCCAGCCCGAGCGTCAAGCGACAGGCTGATGGCTGGTGGCTCTTGCCACCGGCCTTTTTCCGTTATTGGCAGCCGACTGGGTCGGTGCTGATAACGAGCTGTAACCACCCGATGTGGTGGAGCAAACCATGGGGTTTGCACGATTTTCTGGCTGCTCCCGTCGGGAGGGGCCAAACAAGCAGGTGACCAAGCTGGGGAACGCTGATGGCTTACTCATATACTGAGAAAAAACGTATCCGCAAGGACTTTAGCAAGTTGCCGGACGTCATGGATGTGCCTTACCTCCTGGCCATCCAGCTGGATTCGTATCGTGAATTCTTGCAAGCGGGAGCGACTAAAGATCAGTTCCGCGACGTGGGCCTGCATGCGGCCTTCAAATCCGTTTTCCCGATCATCAGCTACTCTGGCAATGCTGCGCTGGAGTACGTCGGTTATCGCCTGGGCGAACCGGCATTTGATGTCAAAGAATGCGTATTGCGCGGTGTAACTTTCGCCGTACCTTTGCGGGTAAAAGTGCGCCTGATCATTTTCGACAAAGAATCGTCGAACAAAGCGATCAAGGACATCAAAGAGCAAGAAGTCTACATGGGTGAAATTCCCCTGATGACTGAGAACGGTACCTTCGTAATCAACGGTACCGAGCGTGTAATCGTTTCCCAGCTGCACCGTTCCCCGGGCGTGTTCTTCGACCACGACCGCGGCAAGACGCATAGCTCCGGCAAACTGCTGTACTCCGCGCGTATCATTCCTTACCGCGGTTCGTGGTTGGACTTCGAGTTCGACCCGAAAGACTGCGTATTCGTGCGTATCGACCGTCGTCGCAAGCTGCCGGCATCGGTACTGCTGCGCGCGCTCGGTTATACCACCGAAGAAGTACTGGACGCGTTCTACACCACCAACGTATTCCACCTGAGCGGCGAAACCCTCAGCCTGGAACTGATTGCATCGCGTCTGCGTGGTGAAATTGCCGTTCTGGATATCCAGGATGAAAAAGGCAAGGTCATCGTTGAAGCCGGCCGTCGTATTACTGCGCGCCACATCAACCAGATCGAAAAAGCCGGTATCAAGACGCTGGAAGTGCCTCTGGACTACGTCCTCGGTCGCACCACCGCCAAGGTTATCGTGCATCCAGCCACCGGTGAAATCCTGGCTGAGTGCAACACCGAACTGAACGTTGAGATCCTCGGCAAAATCGCCAAGGCTCAGGTTGTTCGCATCGAGACCCTGTACACCAACGACATCGACTGCGGTCCGTTCGTTTCTGACACGCTGAAGATCGACTCCACCAGCAACCAATTGGAAGCGCTGGTCGAGATCTATCGCATGATGCGTCCAGGCGAGCCGCCAACCAAAGACGCAGCCGAAACCCTGTTCAACAACCTGTTCTTCAGTCCAGAGCGTTATGACCTGTCTGCGGTCGGCCGGATGAAGTTCAACCGTCGTATCGGTCGTACCGAAATCGAAGGTTCGGGCGTGTTGTGCAAGGAAGACATCGTCGCGGTACTGAAGACTCTGGTCGACATCCGTAACGGTAAAGGCATCGTCGATGACATCGACCACCTGGGTAACCGTCGTGTTCGCTGCGTAGGCGAGATGGCCGAGAACCAGTTCCGCGTTGGCCTGGTACGTGTTGAGCGTGCGGTCAAAGAGCGTCTGTCGATGGCTGAAAGCGAAGGCCTGATGCCGCAAGACCTGATCAACGCCAAGCCAGTGGCTGCGGCGGTGAAAGAGTTCTTCGGTTCCAGCCAGCTGTCTCAGTTCATGGACCAGAACAACCCGCTGTCCGAGATCACCCACAAGCGTCGTGTGTCTGCACTCGGCCCTGGCGGTCTGACTCGTGAGCGCGCAGGCTTTGAGGTTCGTGACGTACACCCGACGCACTACGGTCGTGTTTGCCCGATCGAAACGCCGGAAGGTCCGAACATTGGTCTGATCAACTCCTTGGCCGCCTATGCGCGCACCAACCAGTACGGCTTCCTGGAAAGCCCGTACCGCGTGGTGAAAGACGCATTGGTTACCGACGAGATCGTGTTCCTGTCCGCCATCGAAGAAGCTGATCACGTGATCGCTCAGGCTTCGGCCGCGATGAACGACAAGAAAATGCTGATCGACGAGCTGGTAGCTGTTCGTCACTTGAACGAATTCACCGTCAAGGCGCCTGAAGAAGTCACCTTGATGGACGTTTCGCCGAAGCAGGTAGTTTCGGTTGCAGCGTCGTTGATCCCGTTCCTCGAGCACGATGACGCCAACCGTGCGTTGATGGGTTCGAACATGCAGCGTCAGGCTGTACCAACTCTGCGCGCTGACAAGCCGCTGGTAGGTACCGGCATGGAGCGTAACGTAGCTCGTGACTCCGGCGTTTGCGTCGTGGCTCGCCGTGGCGGCGTGATCGACTCCGTTGATGCCAGCCGTATTGTGGTTCGTGTTGCTGATGACGAAGTTGAAACCGGCGAGGCTGGTGTCGACATCTACAACCTGACCAAGTACACCCGCTCCAACCAGAACACCTGCATCAACCAGCGTCCGCTGGTGCGTAAAGGTGATCGGGTTCAGCGTAGCGACATCATGGCTGATGGTCCGTCCACCGATATGGGTGAGCTGGCACTGGGTCAGAACATGCGCATCGCGTTCATGGCCTGGAACGGTTACAACTTCGAAGACTCCATCTGCCTGTCGGAACGAGTTGTTCAAGAAGATCGCTTCACCACGATCCACATTCAGGAACTGACCTGTGTGGCGCGTGACACCAAGCTTGGGCCAGAAGAAATCACTGCGGACATCCCTAACGTGGGTGAAGCTGCACTGAACAAACTGGACGAAGCCGGTATCGTTTACGTAGGTGCTGAAGTTGGCGCAGGCGACATTCTGGTAGGTAAGGTCACTCCGAAAGGCGAGACCCAACTGACTCCGGAAGAAAAACTGCTGCGTGCAATCTTCGGTGAAAAAGCCAGCGACGTTAAAGACACCTCCCTGCGTGTACCTACCGGTACCAAAGGTACTGTCATCGACGTACAGGTCTTCACCCGTGACGGCGTTGAGCGTGATGCTCGTGCTCTGTCGATCGAGAAGACCCAGCTGGACGAGATCCGCAAGGATCTGAACGAAGAGTTCCGTATCGTTGAAGGCGCGACTTTCGAACGTCTGCGTTCCGCTCTGGTAGGCCACAAGGCTGAAGGCGGCGCAGGTCTGAAGAAAGGCCAGGACATCACCGACGAAGTTCTCGACGGTCTTGAGCATGGTCAGTGGTTCAAACTGCGCATGGCTGAAGATGCTCTGAACGAGCAGCTCGAGAAGGCTCAGGCCTACATCGTTGATCGTCGCCGTCTGCTGGACGACAAGTTTGAAGACAAGAAGCGCAAACTGCAGCAGGGCGATGACCTGGCTCCAGGCGTGCTGAAAATCGTCAAGGTTTACCTGGCAATCCGTCGTCGCATCCAGCCGGGCGACAAGATGGCCGGTCGTCACGGTAACAAAGGTGTGGTCTCCGTGATCATGCCGGTTGAAGACATGCCGCACGATGCCAATGGCACCCCGGTCGACGTCGTCCTCAACCCACTGGGTGTACCTTCGCGTATGAACGTTGGTCAGATCCTCGAAACCCACCTGGGCCTCGCGGCCAAAGGTCTGGGCGAGAAGATCAACCGTATGATCGAAGAGCAGCGTAAAGTCGCAGAACTGCGTACTTTCCTGGATGAGATCTACAACCAGATCGGCGGTCGTAACGAAGATCTGGACAGCTTCTCCGATCAGGAAATCCTGGATCTGGCGAAGAACCTGCGTGGCGGTGTTCCAATGGCCACCCCAGTGTTCGACGGCGCCAAGGAAAGCGAAATCAAGGCCATGCTGAAACTGGCAGACCTGCCGGAAAGCGGCCAGATGCAGCTGACTGACGGCCGTACCGGCAACAAGTTCGAGCGTCCAGTTACCGTTGGCTACATGTACATGCTGAAGCTGAACCACTTGGTAGACGACAAGATGCACGCTCGTTCTACCGGTTCGTACAGCCTGGTTACCCAGCAGCCGCTGGGTGGTAAGGCACAGTTCGGTGGTCAGCGTTTCGGGGAGATGGAGGTCTGGGCACTGGAAGCTTACGGTGCCGCTTACACTCTGCAAGAAATGCTCACAGTGAAGTCGGACGATGTGAACGGCCGTACCAAGATGTACAAAAACATCGTGGATGGCGATCACCGTATGGAGCCGGGCATGCCCGAGTCCTTCAACGTGTTGATCAAGGAAATTCGTTCCCTCGGCATCGATATCGATCTGGAAACCGAATAACACGTGACGCGAATCGAGAGCGGGGCAGGATTGCCCGCTCTCTGCTCCGCCAGGAGGAAAGGCCTTGAAAGACCTACTGAATTTGCTGAAAAACCAGGGTCAAGTCGAAGAGTTCGACGCCATCCGTATTGGATTGGCCTCGCCTGAGATGATCCGCTCATGGTCGTTCGGCGAAGTTAAAAAGCCGGAAACCATCAACTACCGTACGTTCAAACCTGAGCGTGACGGTCTGTTCTGCGCCAAGATCTTTGGCCCGGTGAAGGATTACGAGTGCCTGTGCGGTAAGTACAAGCGCTTGAAGCACCGTGGTGTGATCTGCGAGAAGTGCGGCGTTGAAGTTGCACTGGCCAAGGTTCGTCGTGAGCGCATGGCGCACATCGAACTGGCTTCGCCGGTTGCCCACATCTGGTTCCTGAAATCGCTGCCGTCGCGTATCGGTTTGCTGATGGACATGACCCTGCGTGATATCGAGCGTGTTCTCTACTTCGAGAGCTATGTCGTTATCGATCCGGGCATGACTACCCTTGAAAAAGGTCAGCTGCTGAACGACGAGCAATACTTCGAAGCGCTGGAAGAGTTCGGTGACGATTTCGACGCCCGCATGGGTGCCGAGGCTGTCCGCGAACTGCTGCACGCTATCGACCTGGAGCACGAGATTGGCCGTCTGCGTGAAGAAATTCCGCAAACCAACTCCGAAACCAAGATCAAGAAGCTGTCCAAGCGTCTGAAGTTGATGGAAGCCTTCCAGGGTTCCGGCAACCTTCCAGAATGGATGGTGCTGACCGTTCTGCCGGTTCTGCCGCCAGATCTGCGTCCACTGGTCCCGCTGGATGGTGGTCGTTTCGCGACTTCCGACCTCAACGATCTGTATCGTCGAGTGATCAACCGTAACAACCGCTTGAAGCGTCTGCTCGATCTGTCCGCTCCGGACATCATCGTGCGTAACGAAAAGCGTATGTTGCAGGAAGCTGTCGATGCACTGCTCGACAACGGTCGTCGTGGCCGCGCTATCACCGGTTCGAACAAGCGTCCTCTGAAATCCCTGGCTGACATGATCAAGGGTAAGCAAGGTCGTTTCCGTCAGAACTTGCTCGGTAAGCGTGTTGACTACTCCGGTCGTTCGGTAATTACCGTAGGCCCGACCCTGCGTCTGCACCAGTGCGGTCTGCCGAAGAAGATGGCTCTCGAGCTGTTCAAGCCGTTCATTTTCGGCAAGCTTGAAATGCGTGGTCTCGCGACCACCATCAAAGCGGCCAAGAAAATGGTCGAGCGCGAATTGCCAGAGGTTTGGGACGTTCTCGCTGAAGTGATCCGTGAACACCCGGTTCTCCTCAACCGTGCACCGACCCTTCACCGTCTGGGTATCCAGGCGTTTGAACCGGTACTGATCGAAGGTAAGGCTATTCAGCTGCACCCTCTGGTCTGCGCCGCGTACAACGCCGACTTCGACGGCGACCAAATGGCCGTGCACGTACCGCTGACACTGGAAGCTCAGTTGGAAGCGCGTGCGTTGATGATGTCGACCAACAACATTCTGTCGCCAGCCAACGGTGAGCCAATCATCGTTCCGTCGCAGGACGTTGTATTGGGTCTGTACTACATGACTCGCGAAGCGATCAACGCCAAGGGCGAAGGTCGTGTGTTTGCGGATCTGCAGGAAGTTGACCGTGTGTTCCGTGCTGGCGAAGCCGCACTGCACGCCAAGGTTAAAGTACGTATCAACGAAACCGTCAACGACCGTGACGGCAACAGCGTGAGCGGTACCCGTATCGTCGACACTACCGTCGGCCGTGCGCTGCTGTTCCAGGTTGTGCCGAAAGGGTTGTCTTACGACGTCGTCAACTTGCCGATGAAGAAAAAGGCGATCTCCAAGCTGATCAACCAGTGCTACCGCGTGGTTGGTTTGAAAGAGACCGTGATCTTCGCTGACCAGTTGATGTACACCGGTTTCGCTTACTCGACCATCTCCGGCGTTTCCATCGGTGTTAACGACTTCGTTATCCCGGATGAAAAAGCCCGCATCATCGGTGCTGCCACCGACGAAGTGAAAGAGATCGAGAGCCAGTACGCCTCCGGCCTGGTAACCCAGGGCGAGAAGTACAACAAAGTGATCGACCTTTGGTCGAAAGCGAACGACGAAGTCTCCAAGGCGATGATGGCCAACCTCTCGAAAGAGAAAGTCATCGACCGTCATGGCGTCGAAGTCGACCAGGAATCGTTCAACTCGATGTACATGATGGCTGACTCGGGTGCGCGGGGTTCCGCAGCACAGATTCGTCAGCTGGCCGGTATGCGTGGTCTGATGGCCAAGCCGGACGGTTCCATCATTGAAACGCCGATTACTGCGAACTTCCGTGAAGGTTTGAGCGTACTTCAGTACTTCATCTCCACTCACGGTGCTCGTAAAGGTCTGGCGGATACCGCGTTGAAAACTGCGAACTCCGGTTACCTGACTCGTCGTCTGGTAGACGTGGCGCAGGATCTGGTTGTAACCGAGATCGATTGCGGCACCGAACACGGTCTGTTGATGACTCCGCACATTGAAGGCGGTGACGTTGTAGAGCCGTTGGGTGAGCGCGTATTGGGTCGTGTTATTGCCCGTGACGTATTCAAGCCAGGTACCGAGGACGTTATCGTTCCTGCCGGCACTCTGGTAGACGAGAAGTGGGTCGAGTTCATCGAGCTGAACAGCATCGACGAAGTGATCGTGCGTTCGCCGATCAGCTGCGAAACCCGCTATGGCATTTGTGCCAAGTGCTACGGCCGTGATTTGGCTCGTGGTCACCAGGTGAACATCGGTGAAGCGGTCGGCGTAATCGCTGCCCAGTCCATCGGTGAGCCGGGTACCCAGCTGACGATGCGTACGTTCCACATCGGTGGTGCGGCAAGCCGTACTTCCGCAGCCGACAGCGTTCAGGTGAAGAATGGCGGTACCGTCCGTCTGCACAACCTGAAGCACGTTGAGCGAGTGGATGGTCACTTGGTTGCTGTGTCCCGTTCTGGTGAGCTTGCAATCGCTGATGACTTCGGTCGTGAGCGTGAGCGTTACAAGCTGCCATACGGTGCTGTGATTTCGGTTAAAGAAGGTGACAAGGTCGACGCTGGCGCAATCGTGGCCAAGTGGGATCCGCACACTCACCCAATCGTTACCGAAATGAAAGGTACCGTGACCTACGTGGGCATGGAAGAAGGCATCACGATCAAGCGTCAGACTGACGAATTGACCGGTATGACCAACATTGAAGTACTCGACGCGAAAGATCGTCCAGCTGCCGGCAAAGAAATTCGCCCAGCAGTGAAGATGGTCGACGACAACGGCAAGGATCTGTTGCTGCCAGGCACTGACGTTATCGCTCAGTACTTCCTGCCAGCCAACGCCCTGGTCGGTGTTGCGGATGGTGCGAAGATTGCGATCGGTGATGTTATCGCTCGTATCCCGCAAGAAACTTCGAAAACTCGTGACATCACCGGTGGTCTGCCGCGTGTTGCCGACTTGTTCGAAGCTCGTCGTCCGAAAGAAGCGTCGATTCTGGCTGAAGTCAGCGGCACCATCGCGTTCGGTAAAGAGACCAAAGGCAAGCGTCGTCTGGTTATTACCCCGAACGATGGTACTGATCCGTACGAAGAGCTGATTCCGAAGTGGCGTCACCTGAACGTGTTTGAAGGCGAACAGGTAAACCGCGGCGAAGTTATCTCCGACGGTCCTAGCGATCCGCACGACATCCTGCGTTTGCTGGGTGTAAGCGCGCTGGCCAAGTACATTGTTAACGAGATCCAGGACGTTTACCGTCTGCAAGGCGTGAAGATCAAC
The DNA here is from genome assembly GCF_016613125.1 of Pseudomonas sp. MF6776. Taxonomy (NCBI): domain Bacteria; kingdom Pseudomonadati; phylum Pseudomonadota; class Gammaproteobacteria; order Pseudomonadales; family Pseudomonadaceae; genus Pseudomonas; species Pseudomonas sp. MF6776. The sequence continues at coordinate 301,992 of NZ_JAENSQ010000006.1, read as the reverse complement.
GATAAGCACATCGAGACCATTCTGCGTCAGATGCTGCGTAAGGTTGAAATCGCTGAATCCGGCGATTCCACTTTCATCAAGGGCGACCAGATGGAATTGACTCACGTACTGGTAGAGAACGAGCGTCTGGGCGCGGAAGACAAATTTGTCTCCAAGTTCACTCGCGTTCTGCTGGGTATCACCAAGGCGTCGTTGTCGACCGAATCGTTCATCTCGGCGGCTTCCTTCCAGGAAACCACCCGCGTACTGACCGAAGCGGCCGTCACCGGCAAGCGCGATTACCTGCGCGGCCTGAAAGAAAACGTAGTCGTGGGTCGTCTGATCCCGGCCGGTACCGGTCTGGCATATCACAGCGAGCGCAAGCGTCGTCGTGAAGCAGACAAGCCGTTGCGCGTAAGCGCCAGTGAAGTGGAAGCTGCACTGACCGAAGCGCTGAACTCGAGCGGTAACTGAGTTCTGCGATATATGAGCGTAAGGCCCTGATCGCACCGTTCATCGAATCGAGACAATTTGTCGAGGTTCGATGAGTGGGGAGGTCGGGGCCTTGCCTTGACTGGGGACAAGATCCTCTTTAGACTCTTGTACCCCTAAATTTGGCGGGAATTCGTTCCTGCCATTTTGCTTTTCTTGCAAGACAATAGCGTCGCAAGACAACAGTGGAGCTAGTAGATGGCAACTATCAACCAGCTGGTACGTCAGCCGCGTAAGCGTATCGTCGAGAAATCCGACGTGCCTGCGCTGCAGAACTGCCCGCAACGTCGTGGCGTATGCACCCGTGTGTATACCACCACGCCGAAAAAACCTAACTCGGCACTGCGTAAAGTATGCCGTGTGCGTCTGACCAACGGTTTCGAGGTTTCCTCGTACATCGGCGGTGAAGGCCACAACCTGCAAGAGCACAGCGTCGTACTGATTCGTGGCGGCCGTGTAAAAGACTTGCCAGGTGTTCGTTACCACACCGTTCGCGGTTCTTTGGATACTTCCGGCGTTAAAGGTCGTAACCAGGGTCGTTCGAAGTACGGTACCAAGCGTCCGAAGTAATCGGCCGTTTTGCAGATTTTATTTTATTGAGTCGATAAGAGTAAGGTCGGGCACGCATCCTTTGGATCTGTCCCGAGCTAACCTGAAGACCGCTTGAGGGCTTATCATGCCAAGACGTCGCGTAGCAGCAAAGCGTGAGATTCTGGACGATCCGAAATACGGAAGCCAGATCCTCGCCAAATTCATGAACCACGTTATGGAAAGCGGCAAGAAAGCCGTTGCCGAGCGTATCGTTTATGGTGCCCTGGAAACCGTTGCGACCCGTAAGGCTGGCACCGATCCCCTGGAACTCTTCGAAAAAGCACTCGACGCCATCGCTCCGCTGGTCGAAGTGAAGTCGCGCCGCGTTGGTGGTGCTACTTACCAGGTTCCGGTCGAGGTTCGTCCTTCCCGTCGTAACGCTCTGGCAATGCGCTGGTTGGTAGACTTCGCGCGCAAGCGTGGCGAGAAGTCTATGGCTCTGCGTTTGGCTGGCGAGCTGCTGGATGCTGCTGAAGGTAAAGGTGCTGCTGTTAAGAAGCGTGAAGACGTGCACCGTATGGCAGAAGCCAACAAAGCTTTCTCGCACTACCGCTTCTAATTTTAGCTTCACTAATTTTGCGAGGGCTTTATGGCTCGTACTACTCCGATTAGTCGCTACCGTAACATCGGTATCGTCGCTCACGTGGATGCTGGTAAAACCACCACCACCGAGCGCGTCCTTTTTTACACTGGCAAAAGTCACAAAATGGGCGAGGTGCATGACGGCGCCGCGACCACAGACTGGATGGTTCAGGAGCAGGAGCGTGGTATTACCATTACTTCTGCTGCCATTACCGCCTTCTGGAAAGGTTCTGCTAAGCAGTACAAAGACGAGCATCGCTTCAACGTAATCGATACCCCGGGCCACGTTGACTTCACCATTGAAGTTGAGCGTTCCCTGCGCGTACTCGACGGCGCTGTCGTTGTGTTCTGCGGTACTTCGGGTGTTGAGCCTCAGTCGGAAACCGTATGGCGTCAGGCCAACAAATACGGTGTTCCACGTCTTGTTTACGTGAACAAGATGGACCGTGCTGGTGCGAACTTCCTGCGCGTGATTGATCAGATCAAAAAGCGTCTGGGTCACACTCCGGTGCCAATCCAGTTGGCTATCGGTTCGGAAGACAACTTCCAGGGTCAGATTGATCTGATCAACATGGAAGCTGTGTACTGGAATGATGCTGATAAAGGTATGGTTCCTGTTCGTAAGCCTGTTCCTGAAGATATGCAGGAATTGGCTGCCGAATGGCGCGACAACATGGTTCAGGCTGCTGCCGAAGCCAACGAAGAGCTGATGAACAAGTACCTGGAAGGCGAAGAGCTGACGATCGAAGAGATCAAAGCTGCTTTGCGTCAGCGTACTATCGCCGGTGAAATCGTTCTGGCCGTTTGCGGTTCTTCCTTCAAGAACAAGGGTGTTCCCCTGGTTCTCGACGCCGTTATCGACTTCCTGCCTGCACCAACCGATATTCCTGCTATCAAGGGTACTGATCCGGATAACGAGGAAATCGAGCTGGAGCGTCACGCAGACGATGCGGAGCCGTTCTCGGCTCTGGCGTTCAAGATCGCTACCGACCCATTCGTGGGTACTTTGACCTTCGTTCGCGTTTACTCGGGCGTGTTGAACTCCGGCGACGGCGTGATCAACTCGGTTAAAGGCAAGAAAGAGCGCGTGGGTCGTATGGTGCAAATGCACGCAAACGCCCGTGAAGAGATCAAGGAAGTACGCGCTGGTGACATCGCGGCCCTGATCGGCATGAAGGACGTCACCACTGGTGAAACCCTCTGCAACGCTGACAAGCCAATCATCCTGGTTCGTATGGACTTCCCGGAGCCGGTTATTTCGGTTGCCGTAGAGCCTAAGACCAAGGATGACCAGGAAAAAATGGGTATCGCTCTGGGCAAGCTTGCTCAGGAAGACCCTTCTTTCCGCGTCAAGACTGATGAAGAGACTGGTCAAACGATCATCTCCGGCATGGGCGAGCTGCACCTGGACATCCTGGTTGACCGGATGCGCCGTGAGTTCAACGTCGAAGCCAACATCGGCAAGCCTCAGGTTTCCTATCGTGAGCGCATCACGAAGAACTGCGAAATCGAAGGCAAGTTCGTTCGTCAGTCCGGCGGTCGTGGCCAGTTCGGTCACTGCTGGATTCGTTTTGCTCCTGCTGACGAAGGTCAGGAAGGTCTGCAATTCGTGAACGAAGTAGTAGGTGGTGTGGTTCCTAAGGAATACATCCCGGCTATCCAGAAGGGTATCGAAGAGCAGATGAAGAACGGCGTTGTTGCCGGCTATCCGCTGATCGGCCTGAAGGCTACCGTGTTCGATGGTTCTTACCACGACGTCGACTCCAACGAGATGGCGTTTAAAGTGGCTGCTTCCATGGCGACCAAGCAACTGGCCCAGAAGGGTGGTGGTGAGTTGCTCGAGCCGATCATGGCTGTAGAGGTTGTTACGCCTGAAGACTATATGGGTGATGTGATGGGCGACCTTAACCGTCGTCGCGGCATGATCCAGGGTATGGAAGACACGGTCTCCGGCAAAGTAATTCGTGCCGAAGTTCCGTTGGGTGAAATGTTCGGTTATGCGACCGACGTTCGTTCCATGTCCCAGGGTCGCGCAAGCTACTCTATGGAATTCAAAAAATACGATACAGCCCCGTCGCACATCGTCGAGTCTGTTACCAAAAAACAAGGCTGATTCAGCCCCTTTAGGCTAGGAGTTAATTGTCGTGGCTAAAGAAAAATTTGATCGTTCCCTACCGCACGTCAACGTTGGCACCATTGGTCACGTTGACCACGGTAAAACCACTCTGACTGCTGCTCTGACTCGCGTTTGCTCCGAAGTTTTCGGTTCCGCAATCGTTGACTTCGACAAGATCGACAGCGCACCAGAAGAAAAAGCTCGTGGTATCACCATCAACACCGCGCACGTTGAATACAACTCGCTGATCCGTCACTACGCTCACGTTGACTGCCCAGGTCACGCTGACTATGTGAAGAACATGATCACCGGTGCTGCCCAGATGGACGGCGCAATCCTGGTTTGCTCGGCCGCTGATGGTCCGATGCCACAAACCCGTGAGCACATCCTGTTGTCCCGCCAGGTTGGCGTTCCGTACATCGTGGTTTTCCTGAACAAGGCTGACCTGGTAGACGACGCTGAGCTGCTGGAACTGGTTGAGATGGAAGTTCGCGACCTGCTGTCCACCTATGACTTCCCAGGCGACGACACTCCGATCATCATCGGTTCTGCTCGTATGGCTCTGGAAGGCAAAGACGACAACGAAATGGGCACCACTGCCGTTCGTAAGCTGGTTGAGACTCTGGATACCTACATTCCGGATCCAGTTCGCGTAATCGACAAGCCATTCCTGATGCCAATCGAAGACGTATTCTCGATCTCGGGTCGCGGTACTGTTGTAACTGGCCGTATCGAGCGCGGTATCGTTCGCGTTCAGGATCCACTGGAAATCGTTGGTCTGCGTGACACTACTGTCACCACCTGCACCGGTGTTGAAATGTTCCGTAAGCTGCTCGACGAAGGTCGTGCTGGCGAGAACTGCGGCGTGCTGCTGCGCGGCACCAAGCGTGACGACGTAGAGCGTGGCCAGGTTCTGGTTAAGCCGGGTTCGGTTAAGCCGCACACTACCTTCGAAGCTGAAGTGTACGTGTTGAGCAAAGAAGAAGGCGGTCGTCACACTCCGTTCTTCAAAGGCTACCGTCCACAGTTCTACTTCCGGACCACTGACGTGACCGGTAACTGCGAACTGCCGGAAGGCGTTGAAATGGTAATGCCGGGCGACAACATCAAAATGGTTGTCACCCTGATCAAGACCATCGCAATGGAAGACGGTCTGCGTTTCGCTATCCGTGAAGGCGGTCGTACCGTCGGCGCTGGCGTCGTAGCCAAAATCATCGCCTAACTCTTTTGAGTTAAATGATGAATTGAAGAAAGCCTCCGCTTAGCGGGGGCTTTTTTTATTGGGTTGACACCAATCTGGGGCGTCTATAGAATTGCGCCTCCTTTTAACGGGCGTATTGCGCTCGGTGGGAATAGCAGCCGGAGTCTGAAATCCAATGCAAAATCAGCAAATCCGTATCAGGTTGAAGGCTTTTGACCATCGCCTGATCGACCAATCCACCCAGGAAATCGTGGAAACCGCGAAACGTACTGGTGCTCAAGTGCGTGGTCCAATTCCACTGCCTACCCGTAAAGAGCGGTTCACCGTTCTGGTCTCCCCGCACGTCAACAAAGACGCGCGTGACCAGTACGAGATCCGTACTCATAAGCGCGTTCTGGACATCGTCCAGCCAACGGATAAAACCGTTGATGCACTTATGAAGCTTGATCTTGCGGCCGGTGTGGAAGTGCAGATCAGCCTCGGCTAAGACTCGGTCTTAGTCGTGTAACGCTCTGAAATGGGCGGCCATAGCGGGTGAAAGCCCCGTACACTCATGAGGTTTACAACATGACTATTGGTGTAGTCGGTCGTAAATGCGGTATGACCCGTATTTTCACCGAAGAAGGTGTCTCCATTCCGGTCACGGTCATTGAGATCGAACCGAATCGCGTCACCCAGTTCAAAACTGAAGAGACCGATGGCTATCGTGCAGTGCAAGTCACTGTAGGCGAGCGTCGTGCTTCGCGTGTTACAGCTGCTCAGGCTGGCCACTTCGCTAAGGCGAACGTTGCCGCTGGTCGCACTGTCATGGAGTTCCGTCTTGAAGAAGGCGACTACCAGGCTGGCGATCTGATCAACGCTGAAATCTTCGCCGCTGGTCAACTGGTTGATGTAACCGGTCAGTCCAAGGGTAAGGGCTTCCAGGGTACGATCAAGCGTTGGAATTTCCGCGGGCAAGATAACACCCACGGTAACTCCGTATCCCACCGCGTCCCAGGCTCTATCGGCCAGTGCCAGACTCCTGGTCGTGTATTCAAGGGCAAAAAAATGTCCGGTCATATGGGCGCTGAGCGCGTGACCGTGCAGTCCCTGGAAGTAGTGCGCGTGGACGCTGAACGCAATCTGTTGTTGGTCAAGGGTGCTGTTCCTGGCGCTACTGGCGGCAACCTGGTTGTACGTCCAGCAGCCAAGGCTCGCGGTTAAGGGGAAGCTGACATGCAATTAAATGTAAATGACGCTCAAGCGATCGAAGTTTCCGAACTGACATTTGGCGGCGAATTCAACGAGACGCTGGTTCACCAAGCAGTCGTGGCCTACATGGCCGGCGGCCGTCAAGGTAGCAAGCAGCAAAAGACCCGTTCCGACGTTCGTGGTGGCGGTAAGCGCCCATGGCGTCAGAAAGGTACTGGCCGTGCTCGTGCCGGTACTATCCGTAGCCCAATCTGGCGTGGCGGCGGTACCACTTTCGCAGCTCGTCCGCAGGATCACTCCCAGAAGCTGAACAAGAAGATGTATCGCGCAGCAATGCGTTCCATCCTTGCTGAGCTGGTGCGTACTGATCGTCTGGTCGTGGTTCAGGATTTCGCTGTTGAAACTCCGAAAACCAAAGATCTGCTGGGCAAGCTGAACAACATGAGCCTGACCGATGTTCTCATCGTGTCGGACGCTGTTGATCAGAACCTGTACCTGGCTGCTCGTAACCTGCCGCACGTAGATGTACGTGACGTTCAAGGTTCCGATCCAGTTAGTCTGATCGCATACGACAAGGTGTTGATCACCGTGTCGGCCGTGAAGAAATTCGAGGAGCTGCTGGGATGAACCAGGAACGCGTATTTAAAGTTCTGCTTGGCCCGCACGTTTCCGAAAAGGCTACGGTTCTGGCTGACAAGAAGGGCCAGTTCGTTTTCAAGGTTGCAACTGACGCAACCAAGCTGGAAATCAAGAAGGCCGTCGAAAGCCTGTTCAGCGTGAAAGTTGAGCGTGTTACTACCCTGAACGTTCTGGGTAAGAGCAAGCGCACGGCTCGCGGTCTGGGCAAGCGCAATGACTGGAAGAAGGCAGTTATCTCCCTTCAGCCAGGCCAAGATCTCGATTTCAGCAGCAGTGCTGAGTAAGGAAGGGGTGCATCATGGCAATCGTTAAATGCAAACCGACTTCCCCTGGCCGCCGTTTTGTGGTCAAGGTGGTCAACCAGGAGCTGCATAAAGGCGCTCCTCACGCACCGCTGCTCGAGAAAAAATCGAAGACTGGTGGTCGTAACAACAATGGCCGTATTACTACCCGTCACATCGGTGGTGGTCATAAGCAGCATTATCGTATGGTCGATTTCCGTCGCAACGACAAAGATGGCATTCCAGCCACTGTTGAGCGTATTGAATACGATCCAAACCGTACTGCTCACATTGCTCTTATGTTGTACGCAGACGGCGAACGCCGTTACATCATCGCCCCTAAAGGCGTGAGTGCTGGCGACCAGCTGATTTCGGGTGCTTTGGCTCCGATCAAGCCAGGCAACCAGTTGCAACTGCGCAGCATTCCAGTTGGTAGCACCGTACACGGCATCGAATTGAAGCCAGGTAAAGGCGCACAGATCGCTCGTTCCGCTGGTGCCTCGGCTCAGCTGATCGCTCGTGAAGGTGTGTACGTTACCCTGCGTCTTCGCTCCGGTGAAATGCGTAAAGTCCTGGCTGAATGCCGTGCGACCCTGGGCGAAGTCTCGAACTCCGAGCACAGCCTGCGTTCGCTGGGTAAAGCTGGTGCCAAACGCTGGCGTGGCGTTCGCCCAACCGTTCGTGGTGTTGCCATGAACCCGGTTGACCACCCACATGGTGGTGGTGAAGGTCGTACCTCTGGTGGTCGTCATCCGGTATCGCCATGGGGCTTCCCGACTAAGGGCGCGAAGACTCGTGGTAATAAGCGTACCGACAAAATGATCGTCCGTCGTCGCAAGTAAATAGAGGGATACGACAGTGCCACGTTCTCTGAAAAAAGGTCCTTTTATTGATCTTCACCTACTGAAGAAGATCGAAGTGGCGGCGGAAAAGAACGATCGCAAACCAATTAAGACTTGGTCGCGTCGTTCGATGATCCTGCCACAAATGGTCGGTCTGACCATTGCAGTACACAACGGTCGTCAACACGTCCCAGTTCTCGTTAACGAAGACATGGTCGGCCACAAACTGGGCGAGTTTGCCGGTACCCGCACTTATCGTGGGCACGTGGCAGACAAGAAAGCCAAGCGTTAAGGGGTTAGGAAATGGAAGTAGCCGCTAAGTTGTCGGGCGCTCGAATCTCCGCCCAGAAAGCCCGCTTGGTCGCCGACCAGATTCGCGGGAAGAAGGTGGGCGAAGCGCTCAACTTGTTGGCTTTCAGCAGTAAGAAAGCCGCCGAGATCATGAAGAAAGTGCTGGAGTCGGCCGTAGCCAACGCCGAGCATAACGAAGGCGCAGACGTTGATGACCTGAAGGTCAGCACCGTTTTCGTCAACGAAGGGCGTTCGCTGAAGCGCATCATGCCACGTGCCAAAGGCCGTGCTGATCGCATCGTCAAGCGGTCTTGCCATATCACTGTCAAGGTTGCTGACAAGTAACGGAGTCGAAGAGATGGGTCAGAAAGTACATCCCATTGGCATTCGCCTGGGAATCGTCAAGGAGCACACCTCCGTCTGGTACGCAGACGGTCGGACTTATGCGGACTATTTGTTCGCTGATCTGAAGGTGCGTGAGTATCTCCAAGACAAACTAAAAAGCGCGTCCGTAAGCCGTATCGATATCCATCGTCCGGCGCAAACTGCACGTATCACCATCCACACTGCTCGTCCAGGTATCGTTATCGGGAAGAAAGGTGAAGATGTTGAGAAACTGCGTCAGGACCTGACCAAGCAAATGGGTGTGCCTGTGCACATCAATATCGAAGAGATCCGCAAGCCGGAGCTCGACGGTATGCTGGTTGCGCAGAGCGTAGCTCAGCAGCTGGAGCGTCGCGTAATGTTCCGTCGCGCTATGAAGCGCGCTGTTCAGAACGCCATGCGCATTGGTGCCAAAGGCATCAAAATCCAAGTGAGCGGTCGTCTCGGCGGTGCTGAAATCGCACGTACTGAATGGTATCGCGAAGGGCGTGTGCCATTGCACACCCTGCGTGCCGACATCGACTATGCCAACTACGAAGCTCACACCACTTACGGTGTGATCGGTGTAAAGGTTTGGATCTTCAAAGGCGAAGTAATTGGTGGTCGCCAAGAAGAACTGAAACCACAAGCACCAGCGCCTCGTAAAAAAGCTGCTAAGTAAGGGGTACGCCAAATGTTGCAACCTAAGCGTACGAAGTTCCGCAAGCAGATGACAGGTCACAACCGTGGCCTGGCTCAGCGCGGTAGCAAAGTCAGCTTCGGCGAGTTCGCGCTGAAGTCTGTAGCTCGTGGTCGTCTCACCGCTCGTCAGATCGAGTCAGCGCGTCGTGCTCTGACCCGTCACGTTAAACGTGGCGGCAAGATCTGGATCCGTGTATTCCCGGACAAGCCGATTTCCAAAAAGCCCCTCGAAGTTCGGATGGGTAAAGGTAAGGGTAACGTGGAATACTGGGTAGCCCAGATTCAGCCAGGCAAAGTCCTGTATGAAATCGAGGGTGTAACTGAAGAGCTGGCGCGTGAGGCTTTTGCCCTGGCTGCTGCAAAGCTGCCGCTCGCCACCGCCTTTGTTAAACGGACGGTGATGTGATGAAAGCGAATGAACTTCGTGAAAAATCCGCACAGCAGCTGAACGAGCAACTGCTCGGCTTGCTGCGCGACCAGTTCAATCTGCGTATGCAGAAAGCAACTGGCCAGTTGGGGCAGTCTCATCTGCTCTCGCAAGTTAAGCGTGACATCGCTCGCGTGAAGACTGTGCTTAACCAGCAGGCAGGTAAGTGATCATGGCTGAAGCCGAAAAAACTGTCCGTACGCTGACTGGCCGTGTTGTCAGCGACAAGATGGACAAAACCATCACCGTTCTGATCGAGCGTCGCGTTAAGCACCCGATCTACGGTAAATATGTTAAGCGTTCGACTAAGCTGCACGCGCACGACGAAACCAATCAGTGCCATATCGGCGACAAAGTCACTATTCGTGAAACTCGTCCGATGGCCAAGACCAAGTCTTGGGCACTGGTTGATGTTCTCGAACGCGCTGTGGAAGTCTAAGGACTAGGGGTCGGAGAAATTATATGATTCAGACTCAATCCATGCTCGATGTGGCCGATAACAGCGGCGCTCGCCGTGTTATGTGCATCAAGGTGCTGGGTGGCTCCCATCGTCGTTACGCTGGTATCGGTGACATCATCAAAGTTACCGTGAAGGAAGCAATTCCTCGCGGTAAGGTGAAAAAAGGCCAAGTGATGACTGCTGTTGTAGTCCGCACTCGTCACGGCGTACGTCGTGCTGATGGCTCCATTATCCGCTTTGATGGCAACGCTGCTGTTCTTCTGAACAACAAGCAAGAGCCGATCGGCACCCGTATCTTTGGGCCAGTGACCCGTGAACTTCGTACTGAGAAGTTCATGAAGATCGTCTCGCTCGCCCCAGAAGTGCTGTAAGGAGATCCGACATGCAAAAGATTCGTCGTGACGACGAGATCATCGTGATCGCCGGCAAAGACAAAGGTAAGCGCGGTAAGGTGCTGAAGGTTCTTGCTGACAACCGTCTGGTTGTTGGTGGTCTGAACCTGGTCAAGCGTCATACCAAGCCTAACCCGATGTCGGGCGTACAAGGCGGTATCGTCGAGAAAGAAGCGCCACTGCACGCTTCTAACGTAGCCATCTTCAATGGCGAAACCAACAAGGCTGACCGCGTTGGTTTCAAAGTAGAAGAAGGTAAGAAAATTCGTGTCTTCAAGTCGACCCAAAAAGCGGTTGATGCTTGAACACTGCTAGGTAGAAGACCATGGCACGACTAAAAGAGATTTACCGGAAGGAAATCGCTCCGAAACTTAAGGAAGAACTTAAGCTTTCGAACGTGATGGAAGTTCCGCGCGTTACCAAAATCACCCTGAACATGGGTCTGGGCGAAGCGATCGGTGACAAAAAAGTCATCGAGCACGCTGTTGCTGACCTGGAAAAGATCACCGGCCAAAAAGTCGTTGTGACCTACGCTCGTAAATCCATCGCTGGCTTTAAAGTCCGCGAAGGATGGCCGATCGGTGTCAAGGTGACTCTGCGCCGTGAGCGTATGTATGAGTTCCTGGATCGTCTGCTGTCGATCTCCCTGCCTCGGGTTCGCGACTTCCGCGGCCTGAATGCCAAGTCCTTCGATGGTCGTGGTAACTACAGCATGGGCGTAAAAGAGCAGATCATTTTCCCGGAAATCGACTACGACAAGATCGATGCTCTCCGCGGTCTGGACATTACCCTGACCACCACTGCCAAGAACGATGATGAAGGCCGCGCTCTGCTGCGTGCTTTCAAATTCCCGTTCCGCAACTGATTGGAGTAGGAAAATGGCCAAGAAGAGCATGAAAAACCGTGAGCTGAAGCGTCAGCTCACTGTTGCCAAGTACGCCACCAAGCGTGCAGCGCTGAAAGCTATCATCGTTGATCTGAACGCAAGTCCAGAAGCACGTTGGGAAGCTACCGTAGCTCTGCAGAAGCAACCACGTGACGCAAGCGCTTCGCGCATGCGTAACCGTTGCCGCCTGACTGGTCGTCCGCACGGCGTTTACCGCAAGTTCGGCCTTGGCCGTAACAAGTTGCGTGAAGCTGCAATGCGTGGTGACGTTCCAGGTCTGGTTAAAGCCAGCTGGTAATCGCTGTCAAAGCCTCGATGGTCGGGTCCGTAAGAATCTGACTATCGGTGGCCTTGAATTTGAATCAAGCCCCTTTTGGGGCTTGATTCATTTCTGGGGTGTGTCTAGAATGACCGGCTCGCCTGAGCCCGTGTTTTTCATGCCCGGAAGTTCTCGGCGACAAGTAGTAGCCGCAAGGCTAATTTTTCTGTATTAGGAGCGTCTAGCCCATGAGTATGCAGGACCCGTTAGCGGACATGCTAACTCGAATCCGTAATGCCCAGATGGCTGAAAAGTCTGTCGTAAGCATGCCGTCTTCCACGCTGAAGGTGGCTGTAGCAAAAGTCCTGAAGGACGAAGGTTACATCGCGGATTTTCAGATCACCACCGACGCTAAGCCGTCGTTGTCCATCTCGCTGAAGTACTTCGAAGGCCGTCCGGTTATCGAAGAAGTGAAGCGCGTTAGTCGTCCAGGCCTGCGTCAGTACAAGTCCGTTGAAGATCTGCCGAAAGTTCGTGGCGGTCTTGGCGTGTCTATCGTCTCCACCAACAAAGGTGTGATGACGGATCGTGCTGCGCGCGCTGCCGGTGTCGGCGGCGAAGTTCTTTGCACTGTGTTCTAAGGGGGGATAAGCATGTCTCGCGTCGCTAAGAACCCCGTTAAGCTGCCAGCCGGTGTCGAAGTAAAATTCGCAGGCCAACAGCTTTCGGTGAAGGGTGCCAAGGGCACTCTTGAACTGAACATCCATTCGTCCGTTGAGATTGTTGAAGAAGCTGGTGAGCTGCGTTTCGCTGCTCGCAATGGCGATCAACAAACTCGCGCAATGGCCGGTACCACGCGTGCGTTGGTAAACAACATGGTCCAAGGCGTAAGCCAAGGCTTCGAGCGTAAGCTCCAGCTGGTCGGTGTTGGTTACAAAGCGCAAGCAAAAGGCACGGTTTTGAACCTTGCCCTTGGCTTCTCGCACCCAGTGGATTACGAACTGCCGGAAGGCATCACCGCTGAGACTCCTAGCCAGACCGATATCCTGATCAAGGGCATCGATAAGCAGCTGGTAGGTCAAGTGGCCGCTGAGATCCGCGACTTCCGTCCACCAGAGCCGTACAAAGGCAAAGGTGTGCGCTACGCGGACGAAGTCGTCCGTCGTAAAGAAGCCAAGAAGAAGTAGGGCATAGCAAATGACCGACAAAAAAGTTACTCGACTGCGTCGCGCTCGCAAAGCACGCCTGAAAATGCACGAACTCGAAGTCGTGCGTCTCTGCGTGTTCCGCTCGTCGCAGCACATCTACGCCCAGGTCATCTCGGCCGACGGCAACAAAGTCCTGGCAAGCGCCTCGACTTTGGATAAAGAACTGCGTGATGGTGCCACTGGCAACATCGACGCGGCCACAAAGGTTGGCCAGCTGGTCGCTACGCGTGCTAAGGCCGCTGGCGTCTCGCAAGTGGCTTTCGACCGCTCTGGCTTCAAGTATCACGGCCGCGTTAAAGCGCTGGCTGATGCTGCTCGTGAAGCTGGGCTGGAGTTCTAAGTTATGTCAAATAACGACCAAAAGCGCGACGAAGGCTACATTGAGAAGCTGGTTCAAGTTAACCGCGTAGCCAAAACCGTTAAAGGCGGCCGTATCTTCACTTTCACCGCGTTGACCGTGGTTGGTGATGGTAAAGGGCGTGTTGGCTTCGGCCGTGGCAAGTCACGTGAAGTGCCTGCTGCGATCCAGAAGGCAATGGAAGCTGCTCGCCGCAACATGATTCAAGTTGACCTGAACGGCACCACTCTGCAGTACGCAATGAAGTCCGCTCACGGCGCTTCGAAGGTGTACATGCAGCCTGCTTCTGAAGGTACCGGTATCATCGCTGGTGGCGCTATGCGTGCTGTCCTCGAAGTTGCTGGCGTTCAGAACGTTCTGGCCAAGTGCTACGGCTCGACTAACCCGGTAAACGTGGTTCACGCCACTTTCAAGGGTCTGAAAGCCATGCAATCTCCTGAGTCTATTGCCGCCAAGCGTGGCTTGACCGTCAAGGAGATCTTCTGATCATGGCTACCGTTAAAGTAACGCTGATCAAAAGCATGACCGGCCGCATCCCTAACCACAAATTGTGCGTTAAGGGTCTGGGTCTGCGTCGCATCGGTCACACTGTAGAAGTCCAGGATACTCCCGAGAATCGCGGGATGATCAACAAGGCTTACTACATGCTGCGTGTCGAGGGTTAATCGATGAAACTCAATGATCTGAGTCCAGCGCCGGGTTCCCGTCGTGAAAAGCATCGTCCGGGCCGTGGTATCGGTAGCGGTTTGGGTAAGACTGGTGGCCGCGGCCACAAAGGTCAGACCTCCCGCTCCGGTGGCACCATTGCTCCAGGCTTTGAAGGCGGTCAACAGCCGCTGCATCGTCGCCTGCCGAAGTTCGGTTTCGTTTCCCTGAAGGCTATGGATCGCGCAGAAGTGCGTCTGTCCGAGCTGGCTAAAGTGGAAGGCGACATCGTTACCGTGCAGTCCCTGAAAGATGCCAACGTGATTAACGTCAACGTACAGCGTGTGAAAATCATGCTGTCCGGTGAAGTGACTCGCGCTGTCACTATCGGCAAGGGAATCGGCGCCACCAAAGGTGCGCGTTCGGCTATCGAAGCAGCTGGCGGCAAGTTCGAGGAATAAATGGCTAAGCAAGGTGCTCTCTCTGCGCTCGGCAAAGGCGGTATGTCTGAACTCTGGGCTCGTCTGCGTTTTCTGTTCCTGGCGATTATCGTCTACCGAATAGGCGCACACATCCCGGTTCCAGGTATCAACCCGGACCGACTCGCAGAACTGTTTCGACAGAATGAGGGGACCATTCTTAGCTTGTTCAACATGTTCTCCGGCGGCGCGCTGGAAAGGATGAGCATCTTTGCACTGGGGATCATGCCGTACATTTCGGCATCGATCATCATGCAGCTGATGACAGCCGTCAGCCCGCAGTTGGAACAGTTGAAGAAGGAAGGTGAAGCTGGGCGTCGCAAGATTGCTCAGTACACCCGCTACGGCACTGTCGTTCTCGCTCTCGTTCAGGCTATTGGCATGTCCATTGGTCTGGCGGGGCAGGGCGTATCGTTCACTGGTGACTTTGGCTTCCATTTCGTCGCGGTATCCACTTTTGTGGCTGGTGCGATGTTCATGATGTGGCTGGGTGAGCAGATTACTGAGCGTGGTGTTGGCAACGGTATCTCGATGTTGATTTTCGCAGGTATCGTCGCCGGTCTTCCGAGAGCGATCGGGCAGTCTTTCGAGTCTGCGCGTCAGGGTGACATCAACATTTTTGCCCTTGTTGCGATCGGTTTGCTGGCAGTAGCGATTATCGGTTTTGTGGTGTTCATTGAGCGTGGTCAGCGTCGTATTGCTGTTCACTACGCCAAGCGTCAGCAGGGCCGTAAGGTCTTCGCTGCGCAGACTAGCCACTTGCCGCTGAAGGTGAACATGGCCGGTGTTATTCCGGCTATTTTCGCGAGCAGCATTTTGCTGTTCCCGGCTTCGTTGGGTACCTGGTTCGGTCAGTCTGAAGGTTTGGGCTGGTTGCAGGACATCTCGCAGTCGATCGCTCCTGGTCAGCCGTTGAATATTCTGCTGTTTAGTGCAGGGATTATTTTCTTCTGCTTCTTCTATACGGCGTTGATGTTCAATCCGAAAGACGTAGCGGAAAACCTGAAGAAGTCCGGTGCCTTTATTCCGGGTATCCGTCCGGGCGAGCAGTCGGCGCGCTACATTGGTGGCGTTCTGACCCGTTTGACCCTGTTCGGTGCTCTATATATGACGGCCGTATGTCTGTTGCCCCAGTTCCTGGTGGTTGCGGCAAACGTTCCGTTCTACCTTGGCGGGACCTCGTTGCTGATCGTGGTCGTGGTTGTGATGGACTTCATGTCCCAAGTACAATCGCACCTCGTTTCGCACCAGTACGAATCCCTGATGAAGAAAGCCAACCTGAAGGGTTACGGCAGCGGCATGTTGCGCTGAGTACCCATAAGGTTCGAGGAGTTGGTGATGAAAGTTCGTGCATCGGTGAAAAAGCTGTGCCGTAACTGCAAAATTATTCGCCGCGAAGGTGTTGTTCGAGTAATTTGCAGCGCGGAACCGCGTCACAAACAGCGCCAAGGCTGAGTGTGATCCGCTTGAAGCCCGGCAGCTAGTGCGCTGCCGGGTTGATTATTTGTTATTACAGCGATATTATCTCGCGCCCTATTTCTTGGCTTCCGGGGCGTAGGTAGCTGTCAATTGGAGTCCCACTGAATGGCCCGTATTGCAGGCGTTAACATTCCAGATAACAAGCACACTGTTATCTCGCTGACCTACATCTATGGTGTTGGTCGCACTACTGCGCAGAAAATTTGCGCAGAGACTGGGGTAAACCCAGCCGCAAAGATCAAAGATCTGAGCGACGAGCAGATTGAACAGTTGCGTGGCGAAGTGGCGAAGTTCACCACTGAAGGTGACCTGCGTCGCGAAATCAACATGAAAATCAAGCGTTTGATGGACCTCGGTTGCTACCGTGGTCTGCGTCATCGTCGTGGTCTTCCAGTGCGCGGTCAGCGTACCAAGACTAACGCGCGTACCCGTAAAGGTCCGCGTAAGCCGATCCGCAAGTAATCGCCCACGCGAATCGACAGGAAATTAATCATGGCAAAACCTGCTGCTCGTCCTCGTAAAAAAGTTAAAAAGACAGTGGTTGATGGCATCGCCCACATCCATGCTTCTTTTAACAACACAATCGTGACCATCACCGACCGTCAAGGTAACGCGCTTTCTTGGGCTACCTCTGGTGGTTCGGGTTTCCGCGGTTCCCGCAAGTCCACCCCGTTTGCTGCTCAAGTAGCTGCTGAACGTGCTGGTCAAGCTGCGCTGGAATATGGCCTGAAAAACCTCGACGTTAACGTCAAAGGTCCAGGTCCAGGTCGTGAGTCTGCTGTCCGTGCATTGAACGGCTGTGGCTATAAGATCGCCAGCATCACCGACGTGACGCCAATCCCGCACAACGGGTGCCGTCCGCCGAAGAAGCGCCGCGTGTAATCCAGGAGATTGTAAAGAATGGCTCGTTACATTGGTCCAAAATGCAAACTCGCTCGTCGCGAAGGCACCGATCTCTTCCTGAAGAGCGGCGTGCGCGCGATCGAATCGAAGTGCAACATTGAAGCAGCACCTGGTATCCACGGCCAACGCCGCGGTCGCCAGTCCGACTACGGCACCCAACTGCGTGAAAAGCAGAAGGTCCGTCGTATCTACGGCGTTCTCGAGCGTCAGTTCAGCGGCTACTACAAAGAAGCTGCTGGCAAGAAAGGTGCAACCGGTGAAAACCTGCTGCAACTGCTCGAATGCCGTCTGGACAACGTTGTATACCGTATGGGCTTTGGTTCGACTCGTGCCGAATCCCGCCAGCTGGTATCGCACAAGTCGATCAGCGTTAACGGTCAGACCGTAAACGTTCCGTCGTATCAGGTTCGTGCTGGTGACGTGGTTGCAGTTCGCGAGAAAGCAAAAAACCAGCTTCGCATTGTCCAAGCTCTCGATCTGTGTGCCCAACGTGGCCGCGTAGAATGGGTAGAAGTAGACACTGAGAAGAAGTCGGGCGTTTTCAAGAACGTTCCTGCTCGCAGTGATCTGTCCGCCGACATCAACGAAAGCCTGATTGTCGAGCTCTACTCCAAGTAAGGGCTAGAAAATAGGTGCATCCATGCAGATTTCGGTAAATGAGTTCCTGACACCCCGCCATATTGATGTGCAGGTTGTCAGTCCAACCCGCGCCAAGATCACTCTCGAGCCTCTCGAGCGTGGTTTTGGCCACACCCTGGGCAACGCGCTGCGACGCATCCTGTTGTCCTCAATGCCCGGCTGCGCAGTAGTCGAGGCCGAGATTGACGGTGTGCTCCACGAGTACAGCGCCATCGAAGGTGTACAGGAAGACGTAATTGAAATCCTGTTGAACCTTAAAGGTCTGGCCATCAAGCTGCACGGTCGTGACGAAGTTACGCTGACCTTGTCGAAGAAGGGTTCGGGGGTGGTTACCGCTGCCGATATTCAGCTGGATCATGATGTCGAGATCGTTAATCCCGATCACGTAATCGCTAACCTGGCGTCTAACGGCGCCCTGAACATGAAGCTCACTGTAGCTCGTGGTCGTGGTTATGAACCAGCCGACTCGCGTCAGAGCGATGAAGACGAAAGCCGCAGCATCGGTCGCTTGCAGCTTGACTCTTCGTTCAGCCCGGTTCGCCGTATCGCATACGTGGTGGAAAACGCCCGTGTCGAGCAGCGTACTAACCTGGACAAGCTGGTTATTGATCTGGAAACCAACGGTACTCTGGATCCTGAAGAGGCAATTCGCCGCGCTGCAACCATTCTGCAACAGCAGTTGGCTGCGTTCGTCGACCTCAAAGGTGACAGTGAGCCAGTGGTTGTCGAGCAGGAAGACGAGATCGATCCGATCCTGCTTCGCCCGGTTGACGATCTGGAACTGACTGTACGTTCGGCTAACTGCCTTAAGGCGGAAAACATCTACTACATCGGTGACCTGATTCAGCGCACCGAAGTAGAGCTGTTGAAGACTCCGAACCTGGGTAAGAAATCCTTGACTGAAATCAAGGACGTTCTGGCCTCCCGCGGTCTGTCCCTCGGCATGCGCCTCGACAACTGGCCGCCTGCAAGTCTTAAGAAGGACGACAAGGCGACTGCCTGATCGTCGTAATCACCGAACGTAGTGTTTGGTAAGGAATGAACCATGCGTCATCGTAAAAGTGGTCGTCACCTGAGCCGCACCAGCTCGCACCGCAAGGCCATGTTCCAAAACATGGCGGTGTCGCTGTTCGAGCACGAGCTGATCAAAACTACACTGCCGAAAGCTAAAGAACTGCGTCGCGTTGCTGAGCCGCTGATCACTTTGGCCAAGACAGACAGCCTGGCTAACCGCCGTTTGGTTTTCGACCGTACTCGTTCGAAAGCTATCGTTGGTAAGCTCTTCAACGACCTGGGCAAGCGTTACGCTACCCGTGAGGGTGGCTACCTGCGCATCCTCAAGTGCGGCTTCCGCACTGGCGACAACGCGCCTATGGCGTACGTCGAGTTGGTTGATCGTGCTACCGGCGGTGAAGCTGTATCCGCTGAGTAAGACGTCAGTCTGAAACGAAGAACCGGGCCTAGTGCCCGGTTTTTTGTGCCTGTAAGAAAATGATTGATTTGTACAAGCTTGCGGCTCCCCTCTTTTGTCATCATGTGCGGGAAATGATCATTAGTAATTTTCTATCGATGTCTGCAAGGCAATGAATTTGTAGGTGTCACGTTAATGATCAATACTTCCCACCAAGCCGATTAGCCGGCAGTTTGAAGACTGAAAGAGGAAGAAGACCGTATGAGCCAGATGAAAACGCTTACGACCGCCAGTGGCGCTCCAGTCGCTGATAACCAGAATTCTCGCTCTGCCGGCCCGCGCGGCCCGCTTCTGCTCGACGATTTTCACTTGATCGAGAAGCTCGCCCACTTCAACCGTGAAAACATTCCTGAGCGCCGCGTGCATGCCAAGGGCTCGGGTGCTTACGGTACGTTCACTGTTACTGGCGATATCACCCAGTACACCAGCGCCAAGCTGTTCGAGTCTGTGGGCAAGCAAACTCCGACCTTTCTGCGAT
Organism: Pseudomonas sp. MF6776; assembly: GCF_016613125.1. Taxonomy (NCBI): domain Bacteria; kingdom Pseudomonadati; phylum Pseudomonadota; class Gammaproteobacteria; order Pseudomonadales; family Pseudomonadaceae; genus Pseudomonas; species Pseudomonas sp. MF6776. The sequence continues at coordinate 282,638 of NZ_JAENSQ010000006.1, read as the reverse complement.
TCTCCACTGTCGGTGGCGAGCGTGGATCGGCTGATACCGAGCGCGATCCTCGTGGTTTCGCTTTGAAGTTTTATACCGAAGAAGGCAACTGGGACATCGTTGGCAACAACACGCCAGTGTTCTTTATTCGTGATCCCCTGAAGTTTCCAGACTTCATCCACACTCAAAAGCGTATGCCACAAAGCAACCTGAAAAGTGCGCAAATGATGTGGGACTTCTGGTCGCATTCACCCGAAGCGCTGCACCAGGTCACGATTCTGTTCTCTGATCGCGGTATTCCCGACGGCTACCGTCACATGCATGGCTTCGGCAGCCACACGTACAGCCTGATCAGCGCGCAGGGCGAGCGTCACTGGGTGAAGTGGCACTACAAGACCAAGCAAGGGATCAAAAACCTCACGCCGGCAGATGCTGCGCGTTTGGCGGGCACCGATCCGGATTACGCCCAGCGTGACCTGTTCGAGGCGATCGAGCGCGGTGACTTCCCGAAATGGCGCGTGTGCATCCAGATCATGACCGAGGCTCAAGCTGCGGCGCATTTCGAGAACCCGTTCGATGTCACCAAGACCTGGTCGCAGAAAGAATTCCCGCTGATCGAAGTGGGCGAGCTGGAATTGAACCGCAATCCGCTGAATTACTTTGCCGAAGTCGAGCAAGCCGCATTCGGCCCAAGCAACATGGTTCCAGGCGTCGGTCTCTCGCCTGACCGCATGCTGCAAGGTCGTGTGTTCGCTTACGCTGATGCCCATCGCTACCGTGTCGGCACCAATCACCAGCAATTGCCGGTGAATGCTCCGCGCAGTCCGGTGAATACCTATCAGCGTGATGGCTCGATGGCTTTTGGCAGCAACGGTGGTGCGGCGCCCAACTACGAGCCGAACAGCCACATCGAGTCGCCAAAGCAAGCGCCGCATTATGCTGAACCTGCCCTGAGCTTGAGCGGTGCTGCTGATCGTTACGATCACCGCGAAGACACCGATTACTACAGCCACGCCGGTGCGCTGTTCCGCTTGATGAGTGACGAGCAAAAAGCTCTGTTGGTCAGCAACATTGCCGGGGCAATGAGCGGGGTTTCGCCTGACGTCGTAGACCGCCAGTTGCAGCACTTTTACAAAGCCGATCCGGCGTATGGAGAAGCAATCGCAAAGCTGCTCAACGTACAGCTTAACGAAGTCTAAACGATAAGCAGAACCGCCCTCATTTGGGCGGTTTTTGCGTTATTTAGGCCTCATTTCTCAGAATATCTTCGCTTTTATTGCGTAGAAAGAGTGACCTCCCGGTCCGGTTGGTTCAAACTACAGCCTTTCAAGCAGGGAGATGTAGGGCGATGCAAGGCCACCCAGACGTAATCGATTACCTCAACACGTTGCTGACCGGCGAACTGGCCGCGCGTGACCAATATTTCGTTCATTCGCGGATGTATGAGGACTGGGGGTTCACCAAGCTCTACGAGCGAATCAACCACGAGATGGAAGAAGAGGCTGGTCACGCCGATGCGTTGATGCGCCGGATTCTGATGCTTGAAGGCACACCGCGTATGCGTCCGGATGATCTGGATGTCGGCACCACGGTGCCGGAAATGCTCGAAGCGGATCTGCGCCTTGAGTACAAAGTGCGCGCTGCGCTGTGCAAAGGCATCGAGCTCTGCGAGCAACACAGAGACTACGTCAGTCGTGAGATCCTGCGGATTCAGCTGAACGACACCGAAGAAGATCACACCTACTGGCTGGAAAAGCAGTTGGGCCTGATCAAGCTCATCGGTCTCGAGAACTATCTGCAGTCGCATACTTCCTGATTGCAAAGATATAAAAAAGCCCCTGTCACTGATGAAGTGACAGGGGCTTTTTCATGCCCGCTGTTTAGGCTCGATCACGGATCAGCAACGGCTTGAGGTAGTAACCGGTGTGAGATTGCTTCATCTCGGCCACTTCCTCTGGTGTGCCGGTGGCGATGATCTGTCCACCCTTGGAACCGCCTTCAGGCCCGAGATCAACCAGCCAGTCAGCCGTCTTGATCACGTCCAGGTTGTGTTCGATCACCACCACGGTGTTGCCGTGATCGCGCAGGCGATGCAGCACATCGAGCAATTGCTGGATATCCGCGAAGTGCAGGCCTGTGGTCGGCTCATCGAGGATGTACAGGGTCTTGCCGGTGTCGCGTTTGGATAACTCGCGTGACAGCTTGACCCGCTGCGCTTCACCGCCGGACAGCGTAGTCGCAGATTGCCCGAGCTTGATGTACGACAGCCCCACATCCATCAGCGTTTGCAGTTTGCGCGCCAGTGCCGGTACCGCATCGAAGAACACCCGTGCTTCCTCGATGGTCATCTCGAGGGTTTCGTGGATGTTCTTGCCCTTGTACTTGATCTCAAGGGTTTCGCGGTTGTAGCGCTTGCTCTTGCACACGTCACACGGCACATAGATGTCCGGCAGGAAGTGCATTTCCACCTTGATCAGACCGTCGCCCTGGCACGCTTCGCAGCGACCGCCCTTGACGTTGAACGAGAAACGCCCAGGCCCGTAACCACGCGAGCGTGATTCCGGCACGCCGGCGAACAGTTCGCGGATTGGCGTGAACAGCCCGGTGTAAGTCGCCGGGTTGGAGCGCGGCGTACGGCCGATCGGGCTCTGGTCGATATCGACGACTTTGTCGAGATGTTCCAGGCCTTTGATGCTGTCGTGTGCTGCTGCTTCCAGCGTGGTCGCACCGTTGAGTGCCGTGGCGCTCAGCGGGAACAGCGTGTTGTTGATCAGCGTCGATTTGCCCGAACCGGACACACCGGTCACGCACGTCAGCAGGCCGATCGGGATTTCCAGATCGACATTGCGCAAGTTGTTGCCGCGCGCGCCCTTGAGTGACAGGGTCAGCTTCTTGTTGCGAGGCGTGCGCTTGGCTGGCACTGCGATCTTCACCCGGCCCGATAGATACTTGCCGGTGAGCGAGTCCGGGTGCGCCATGACTTCGGCGGGCGTACCTTCGGCGACGATATGGCCGCCATGCACGCCAGCGCCCGGACCGATATCGACCACGTAATCGGCCAAACGGATGGCGTCTTCGTCGTGTTCGACCACGATCACCGTGTTGCCGATATCGCGCAGATGTTTGAGCGTACCGAGCAGTCGGTCGTTATCGCGCTGGTGCAGGCCGATCGACGGTTCGTCGAGTATGTACAACACGCCCACCAGGCCAGCACCGATCTGGCTGGCCAGACGAATCCGCTGGGCTTCACCGCCGGAAAGGGTGTCCGCGCTGCGGTCCAGCGAGAGGTAGTCCAGCCCGACGTTAACCAGGAACTGCAGACGCTCGCGGATTTCCTTGAGGATCTTGTCGGCAATTTCGCCACGACGACCGGTCAGCTTCAGCGTGCCGAAATACTCGCAGGCATCGCCGATCGGCAGGTTGGTCACCGCCGGCAGAGTCTTCTCGCCGACCCAGACGTGCCGCGCCTCGCGACGCAGACGTGTGCCTCGGCAATCCGGGCAGGACTGGGTACTGAGGAACTTGGCCAGCTCTTCACGCACGCTCGCCGATTCGGTCTCGCGGTAACGTCGCTCCAGGTTCGGCACGATGCCTTCGAACGGGTGCGAACGTTTGACGATATCGCCACGGTCATTGAGGTATTTGAAGTCGACGTTCTGCGAGCCGCTGCCGTGCAGGATGGACTTCTGCTGATCGGCCGGCAGTTCGTTGAATGGCTTCTCCAGACTGAAACCATAGTGCGAGGCCAGCGAGCCCAGCATCTGGAAGTAATAGACGTTACGCCTGTCCCAGCCGCGGATCGCGCCTTCGGCCAGCGTCAGTTCGCCGTTGACCAGTCGCTTGATGTCAAAGAATTGCTTAACGCCCAGGCCATCGCAGGTCGGGCAGGCGCCGGCCGGGTTGTTGAAAGAGAACAGCTTGGGCTCGAGTTCGCTGATCGCATGGCCGCAGATCGGGCAGGCGAAGCGTGCGGAGAAGATCATCTCTTCGCCCGGTTCGTCGTCCATCGGCGCCACGAGGGCAATACCGTCCGCCAGTTTCAGTGCGGTCTCGAAAGACTCGGCCAGACGTTGCTGCAGATCGGCGCGAACCTTGAAGCGGTCGACGATTACATCGATCGAGTGCTTCTTCTGTTTATCCAGTTTCGGCAGCTCGTCGAGCTCGCAGATTCGGCCATTGACCCGGGCGCGGACGAAACCTTGCGCACGCAGTTCTTCAAAAACCGACAGGTGCTCGCCTTTGCGTTCGCGAATCACCGGTGCCAGCAGCATCAGTTTGCTGCCTTCCGGTTGCGCCAGTACCAGGTCGACCATTTGGCTGACGGTCTGCGCTTCCAGCGGAATATCGTGATCCGGGCAGCGCGGCGTACCGACGCGCGCATAGAGCAGGCGCAGGTAGTCGTAGATTTCGGTGATGGTGCCGACCGTGGAGCGCGGGTTGTGGGAGGTCGACTTCTGTTCGATGGAGATTGCCGGCGACAGGCCTTCAATGGTGTCGACGTCAGGTTTTTCCATCATCGACAGGAACTGCCGGGCGTAGGCCGACAGGGATTCGACATAGCGGCGCTGACCTTCGGCGTACAGGGTGTCGAAGGCCAGGGAAGACTTGCCGGATCCGGACAGGCCGGTGATGACGATCAGTTTGTCCCGTGGCAGGGTCAGGTCGATGTTCTTCAGGTTGTGGGTACGGGCCCCACGTATCAGGATCTTGTCCAAAGTGGCCTCGCTCGGCGGGCGTCGAAAACGTAGGAGTATACGGGCAAATACTGGATGGATGCACACTATCAAACCAAGCGTTTTTTGCCTTGTATGAAGAGAGTTTCATCTATGCGTGGCAAAGCGTCGCGATATACCCCGTCTTTCGATGGGACTGGTAGAATCGCCGCCGGTTCACACGAGGTTTTTCCATGCACGATCCCCACAGCGAACGCATGAGTGGCAGCGAGACCCGCGCAGCGAGCGGTCTGGCCCTGGTGTTCGCCTTCCGTATGCTTGGCATGTTCATGGTGTTGCCGGTGCTGGCGACCTACGGCATGGATCTGGCAGGGGCGACCCCGGCCCTGATTGGGTTGGCTATCGGCGCTTACGGCCTGACACAGGCGATTTTCCAGATTCCGTTCGGGTTTATTTCCGACCGCATCGGCCGCCGGCCAGTGATTTATCTGGGGCTGATCGTCTTCGCCCTCGGCAGTGTGCTGGCCTCTCAGGCCGACTCGATCTGGGGCGTGATCGCCGGGCGGATCCTGCAAGGCGCCGGGGCGATTTCCGCTGCGGTCATGGCGTTACTGTCTGACCTGACCCGTGAACAACACCGCACCAAAGCGATGGCAATGATCGGCATGACCATTGGCCTGTCATTCGCCGTGGCCATGGTGGTCGGGCCGCTGCTGACCAGTGCCTTCGGCTTGTCCGGATTGTTTCTCGCCACTGGCGCGATGGCGCTGGTCGGAATCGTGATCGTCATGTTCATGGTGCCCAAGTCCACCGGGCCATTGCAGCATCGGGAGTCGGGCGTGGCGCGGCAGGCGTTGCTGCCGACGCTCAAGCATCCGGATCTGTTGCGCCTGGATCTGGGCATCTTTGTGTTACATGCCATGTTGATGTCGAGCTTCGTCGCGCTGCCCCTGGCACTGGTGGAAAAAGCCGGTTTGCCCAAGGAGCAGCATTGGTGGGTCTATCTGACGGCACTGCTGATTTCGTTCTTCGCCATGATCCCGTTCATCATCTATGGCGAGAAGAAACGCAAAATGAAACGAGTTTTGCTCGGCGCCGTCATGACGCTGATGCTGACTGAGCTATTCTTCTGGCAGTTCGGTGACAGCTTGCGGGCTCTGGTGATTGGCACGGTGGTGTTTTTCACCGCGTTCAATCTGCTGGAGGCTTCATTGCCGTCGCTGATCAGCAAGGTTTCACCGGCGGGCGGGAAGGGCACGGCCATGGGCGTGTATTCCACCAGCCAGTTCCTCGGTTCGGCTCTCGGCGGGATACTCGGTGGCTGGTTGTTTCAGCATGGCGGTCTGTCGGTTGTGTTCCTTGGATGTGCCGGGCTGGCTGCCATATGGCTGGCCTTTGCTGTTACCATGCGCGAACCTCCCTACGTGACGAGCCTGCGCTTGCCGTTGTCGCCCGAGGCGATCCGCGAAGCGGGTCTGGTCGAGCGCCTCAAGGCCCTCGTAGGGGTAACCGATGCAGTGATAGTTGCTGATGAAGCGGCTGTTTACATCAAACTGGACAAAGAATTAGTGGATCGCGACACCCTCGAACGCCTGGTGAACAACCCGGCCGGGGCTGCTTGCGAAGCCTAGGAGAACGTTATGGCCCGTGGGGTTAACAAAGTCATATTGGTCGGCACTTGCGGCCAGGATCCCGAAGTTCGCTACCTGCCTAACGGTAACGCCGTGACCAACCTGAGTCTGGCAACCAGCGAACAGTGGACCGACAAGCAAACCGGTCAGAAGGTCGAGAAGACCGAATGGCACCGTGTTTCGATGTTTGGCAAGGTTGCAGAAATCGCTGGCGAATACCTGCGTAAAGGCTCGCAGGTTTACATCGAAGGCAAGCTGCAGACCCGTGAGTGGGAAAAAGACGGTATCAAGCGTTACACCACCGAAATCGTGGTCGACATGCAAGGCACCATGCAACTGCTTGGCGGCCGTCCACAACAGGGCGAGCAACAAGGCGGCGGCAACAACTATCAGCAGTCCGCTCCAGCGCCACGTCAGCAGGCTCCACGCCCGCAGCAGTCGGCTCCGCAACAGCGTTCGGCCCCGGCTCCACAGCAAGCCGCGCCGCAACCGGCTCCGGATTTCGACAGCTTTGATGACGATATTCCGTTCTGATTCGTGTCCTGAATCGCTCCGGATTTAGCCTCAGAACCCCCGCATCGCGGGGGTTTTGTGGTTTTGGCAGGGGTGAAAGTGGCGGGCGACTGGCGATCCAGTCGATCCCCTTGGACGGGGGGTATTTGTTTTTATGTATTTTCGGTTGCGTGGTCAGCCAGGCGTACCTGGACTTTTGGACGGCATCGGCACCCACGAGGCTCCCAAAGAAAAGCCTCTGGCGGAAACGCCGGCTCGCTCTACCGAGCTTTCATAACCGCCAGAAACAAAAAACCCGTAGCGCTTCCACGCTACGGTTTTTTTGTTGCTGAAAATTTGCGCTTTTAACGGCTCAGTCCAGGATCAGGTGCGGCAAGAACCGACTCGAATCCTTGGTAATCAGACTGTTGTCCTCACGTACACCAATCCCCGCCGCTTGATCACCAATTACCCAGGAGCCGATCAGCGTGTAGCTGTCGTCAAACTTCGGCAATGGCGCAAACTCCTGCAGGATGAACGGCGCATCGGTGTAAGGCCCGTCTTCTTTGACGATCAGACCGTCCGCGGTTTGCAGCTCGATGTTGGCGCCTTCCCGGGAAAAGTACGGCTTGCGCACCCAGCCCCTGGGTACGGCGCTGGCCGGATTCGGATCGAGATGCGCCGCGAGCAGATTCGGATGGCCCTTGTGCAACTCCCACAGTAACGGCAGCGCGCCTTTGTTTGACAGGATCGCCTTCCACGCAGGCTCGAAAAACTGCGTATCGCACGCGGCAATCGCCGCGCCGAACGGCTCGTGGAAGATGAACTCCCAGGCGTGCAACTTGAACAGGTGCGGGATCCAGCGATCCTGCAGGTCGACGAAACGGCCGTCGGCACTGAGGCCAATGTCCTCGATGTCGATGTGCCGTGATTCGATGCCGACTTTTTCCGCGATCAGGCGCAGGTAGTCCGTGGTGCACTTGTCTTCCACCGAGTCTTTCATCGAGGAGAAGTAGAACGGCCGCTTGAGCTGCAACTCGGCGAAGGCTTGATGCAGTTTGGTGTCGATGCTGTTGAACTGGTCGGCATGGCTCGGCAGCGTGCCGCGCTCGATGCATTGCTCCAGCCAGCCCCACTGGAACGCCGCCGCTTCGTAGAGGCTGGTTGGCGTGTCGTAGTTGAGCTCCAGCAGTTTTGCCGGACCGTTTCCACTGTAGGAAAAGTCCATGCGTCCGTACAGATGCGGATGACCTTCCAGCCAGGACGTGCGGATCATGTCGTAGTACGCAGGCGGGATGCTCAGTCGATCAAGCAACTCTTCGCTACGCACTACGCGGTCGACCAGGTCCATGCACATCTCGTGCAGTTCGGTGGTCGGGTCTTCCAGATCATTTTCGATCTGCGCGAGCGTGAACTGGTAGTACGCGCTTTCGTCCCAGTAGGGCTCGTCGTCGATGGTGTGGAACATGAAGCCGAGGCTCTCGGCTGTCGGTTTCCAGTCGGGGCGCTCGGCGCAGTGGATCTTTTTCATGGTCAGCTGCTCGAACGACCGGAACTGCTACCCCAGCCACCCCAACCGCTGCGCGCGCTGGACTGGCTGCCGAAGCCGCCACGGGAAGTCGAAGAGGCGACGTTCACCGGTTTGCTTCTGGTGCTCTCGTAGTCCGGTTGGCTGCGCGGTGCCGATTCGATTTTGCGGTACTGCGTCGAAGTGTTGTAGGTCTGGCGTGTATCGCGGTCGCGGTAAACCGTACGGTTGGAGTTGTTGCTCATCGCATTGCCGATCAGCCATCCGGTCAACATGCCATTGCCGCCGCCCCCACCACCGGAGTAGTGCGAAGTGCTCTGGGTCGCGTTGCTGGATGTTGTTTCACCCGCCGGCATCTGCGCGTCGGCGATGGCATCGAGATTTTGCGCGGCTTCACCGGGCTGCGGCACTTTGAAGCCGCCGAGTTTCGGCACGAAGCGGCCATCGGAATTTTTCTGACACCAGTCGGCGGCAAAATCCGCATCGCATTTGGCTTTGTCGTCATACGCCGGAGCGATGCGTCGGTGCTCGGTCAGGGCCGCAACGTAGGCATTGGAGCAAACATCAGCAGCGACTTCGGCATCGACGCACTGTTCCACGCTCTGGAAGTTGCGGGGCTGATCGACTGCCGCCGCTTCGCCAGAGATGGCCATGGCCACCGACGCTGCGAGGGACAACTGAACGTATTTACTTCGTTTCATCTAAGGCTTCCTGCCGATCAGTTGGACGGCGTCATGCACGCAGCGTTGAGCATGCCGACGCTAATCGCTACGGCGGCGACGTAGATGCCAGCGGCCATTTCACCGTTGGCGATGCGCTGCGAAGTACCTTTGAGCACCAGGGTCGTGCCAAGGAACGCCAGCAGTTGCACCACTGCAGCGATCACCGCCCAAACCACGAAGTCGACAACGTTGACCGAAAAGGCAATCACGTTGCTGGCGGGAATGGCGAAACCGATGATTGCACCGGCCAGCGCGACGGCAGCGGCCGCGTTGCCGGAACGAATCAGCTCGAACTCTTTGTGCGGAGTGACGCGGGTGTAGACGAATTGAAACAGCATGAACAGCAGCACAGCGCCGATCAGGTAGACGATGAAACCGGTCAACGCGGTCTTGTTAAGGGATACGGCCAGCACTTCCAGCATGGAAAACTTCCTTATTTAAATGGTGCTCAGGTCAGTCGTGTACAACGAGATGCCCAGCGAGGTGCTCAAGCTGACGGTGCCTTCTTCATCCTGTTCGACGGAGAACAGCAACAGTTCGCGGCGATCGGTCAGGCCGGTCTCGCGTGCGTAGAGCATCGAGTGATGGTTGATGGTGTAGCTTTCGTCCACATTGACCACGTGTTCGGTCATCGGTACCAGTTCGGTCTGGCCTTGTTCGGTGCCCCACTCGCGGGTGTATTCGACACCTTCGTGGGTGTAGGTCGGCAGGCCGATCAGGCTGTTGGGGCCGGCCAGGCGCTGCAGTTCGGTATCGCTGTTGACGGTCACGTAAGTGAGGTAGTTGAACAGCGTGACCGATTCGATCTGGTCATCGCCGGTGACGTGGATCTGCACCCAGAAATCCTCGTCGTTCATGTAATAGCGGTGCAGTTTGTTGGACTGGCCGAGATCGACCCAGCCTGCGCTCCAGACCGCCTGATCGAAGGGCACACGCACCGAAGTCGAACCGTCGAGCAGCAACGAAAGGGTCGAATCGAACCTGACACCCTTGCCTTGCGCCATGCCGAGTGGGCCGCCGGCAACGGTTGGCGTTGGCGCAGCGGTCTGCCAGTTGCTGGTGCCCAGCAAATCTTTAAACCATCCCATGGGTACGTTCCTTGAAGCGGGTGGAGGTGTTCGTTGGCAAAAAAACGTCGCTAGTGTACCGGGCTGCGTGGTGAACGAGCAGAAGGATTTGAAGCCGGTAAACCATGTGGGAGCGAGCCTGCTCGCGAATGGTGCGTGTCAGTCAACATGGATGTCGACGGGTACACCGCTTTCGCGAGCAGGCTTGCTCCCACAGGTTTGGCGCAGTTTTTACTGAGCGGATTTCTGCTTCAGGCGCTCGAGGATCGCATTGGCGCTGCCCTCGTTCGGCGTGATACCGGCGTCGCGCAGTTTGCGGTCCAGGTCGTTGCCGGTCGCGGCATCAGCCAGTTCGTCCGCAGCGCTCAGTTCGGCAGCACGCTGCTGCTGTTTGGCTTGCAGGCGGTTCAAGGTGCCGACTGCGGTTTCCAGTTTGCCGTTGGCACCGCCGCTGGCGATGGACGCGCTGACCTGGGCTTTCTGCACGCTGTCACGGGCCTTGGCCATGTCCACTTGCTGACGCAGGCTTTTGATCCGCGATTCGGCCTTGTTGATGTCTTTGCGCATGTTGGCGGCGTAGGTGCCGAACTCGTCGCTTTGTTTCTTCTCGACATCCAGGTCGTTGGTCAGGGTCGAAATCGCTTCGGCCACTTCCAGTGCCAGGTCTTCACGGCCGGCGTTCAGGGCCGAGACAGCCTTGGCTTCCAGATCCTTGATCTTGGCGTCGTACTCGCTCACGCGGTCAGCAGCCAGTTTGTGTTTGGCCATGATGGTGACCAGTTCACGGCGGGCGTTCGACAGCGCGGTATCGGCGTCGCGGATTTCCTGATCGAGGATGCGCAAGGCCTGTTGGTCGACGATGCTTTCGCCGACTTCACTGGCGCCGCCGCGCAGTGCGGTGAACAACTTGCTCCAGATGGACTGAGTCATTGGATATTCCCTGTTGATTACTTGAAGAAGTGTTCGAAGGCTTCGCTCGCGCGCTGCACGTTGTCGACCAGGGTTTTCACCTCGGTGACCACGTTGGTCAGGCTCGAGTCGGCGCTCAGCGCGCCAAACATGTTGTAAACGGTCTGGCCGTTAGGCATCGACTCGATACCGATCGACGACAGCGGAAACATTTCCCGGCTGCGCAATACGGCGTCGTTGAAGGCATGGACGTCAGTGATCGAATCGATGTCCACCAGCACGGTGTCGACGATGATCTGCTGACCGGCCAGGGCGATGTGAATCGGCAGGCCGCCGAAATCGTTCATTTCCAGCTTGATGCTGGGCTCGGAGCTCTGGATCAGAGACAGTGTGATCTCTTGCGAAGCCACCTCGTCCAGTGCCTTGAGGGCGTTGAAGAGGCTATCGATGTTCCAGTTGTTGCCTGCGCTCATGTAATTCTCCGACATGAATGAGCCAGCCAGAATCGGTTGGCGTAGCTGTTGCTCCATCTGCTTGAGCAAGCTTCGGTTTTCGGGAAGCACCCAAGTTTCGTGTTTCACATAACCGGCGGCAGCCAGGCCCGCGCGCATCTGCTTCATGTAGAAACTCGACGGTTTTTTTGCGGACGGTTTCGAGCGCTCTCCCTTTGGGCTTTCTGATGCAATAGTGGAGGAGCGGCTTTTCATGGCAGTGACTCGGTTATGAATGTCTCACGCGTGAGCCACACTACAACCAATTCAAAATGCCATCAATGACTCACGCGTGAGATTTTCATGACAAGCGAAAAAAGGCCCGCAGCGAGGCGGGCCTTGATGATTAGAAAGTATCGCGCGGTAGCTTTTTAACGATTGGCGGCGAGGAATTCGTCGGTCGACACCACACTGGCGTACGCAAAACCCAGCGCCGACATGAACGCGGCGTGGACGTGCGCCGCGGGTACGGTAAGACCGTTGAACTCCAGATCACGGCTGGCGCAGGCGTCGTGGATCACCGTGGCGCTGTAACCCATATCGGCCGCGGCACGGGTGATGCCGTCGACGCACATGTGACTCATGCTGCCGACCACCACCAATTCCTTGATGCCTTTTTCTTCCAGAATCGATTGCAGTTCGGTTTCGCGGAACGAGTTGACGAAATGCTTGAGCACCACGGGTTCGTCGGCGCGGTTGAGTACTTTCGGATGCAGCTTCGCGCCGTCGGAACCTGGGGTGAAAAACGGGGCCTCGGGTGAGGTGAATTCGTGGCGGATATGGATCACCGAGTCCCCCGCATCACGGAATGCGGCGATCAGTTGGACGGCGTTGTCGGCAGCGGCGTCGGCACCGACCAGCGGCCACTTGCCTTGAGGGAAGTAGTCGTTCTGGATATCGACTACGATGAGCGCTTGCTTGGCCATGGGTGTGTCCTTGAGGTATTGGTTGAAAGTGGCTTCAGTATTGGCGCTGGCCGGTGATTCGAGGATTGGCCCCACCGACAATAGACAGGGGAAAACTGACAATGGGCGCAGAAAGGGCCGCCGTGGCTGAATTGGGCGTGCTGATTTATCCCGGCGCGCAGATGGCGGCGGTGCATGGTTTGACTGATCTGTTCGCGGTGGCCAACCGGATCGCTGGCGAGCATCAGGCTGCGCAATTGCCGCTGTTGCGCGTCAGTCACTGGCAGGTCGAAGGTGATCAGCCACCGGCGCGGGTTTACGACAGTCTTCCCGGCACCGAAAGCCATTTGCTGGCGGTGCTGATACCGCCCTCGATCGGCGGATTTTCTGCGTCACAAATGCCCGCCGCTCTGGCACCGTGGCTGCGCGAGCAACACGCCCGTGGTGCGACGCTCGGCGGGGTTTGCGTAGGCTCACTGATGCTCGCCGAAAGCGGTCTGCTCGACGGCCGCAGCGCTACTACCCACTGGACCTCGACCAAGGCATTCGCCGAGCGTTATCCGAAGATCAGGCTCAAGGCCGACACACCGATTGTCGATGATGGCGACCTGATCACCACGGCCGGTTTGATGGCGTGGTCGGAGCTGGGGTTGCGGCTTGTCGATCGTCTGCTCGGGCCGGGTATCGCCACCGCCACGGCGCGGTTTCTGGTGGTGGAACACAGCGACAGCGCCAGCGAGTGCGGAAGTAATTTCGCGCCGATCCTCAGTCATGGCGATGCAGCGATTCTCAAGGTGCAGCACTGGTTGCAAGGCACCGGCGCGACGGATGTTTCGCTGGCCGCGATGGCCGAGCGGGCAGGGCTGGAGGAGCGCACGTTTCTACGTCGGTTTCGTGCGGCGACCGGGTTGAAGCCGACCGAGTATTGCCAGCACCTGCGGGTGGGCAAGGCGCGGGAGTTGCTCGAGTTCACCAATGACACGATCGACCATATTGCGTGGACGGTGGGCTATCAGGATCCGGGGGCATTTCGCGCGATTTTCAAGAAGATCACCGGGCTGGCGCCGAGTGAATATCGGGGGCGGTTTGGTTTAGCCGGTTGATCAGAGACTGTCTCAATTCCTGTGGGAGAGGGCTTGCTGGCGATTCGGTCTTACAGTTGGCCAAGTCGGTGGCTGACCCACCGCTATCGCTGGCAAGCCAGCTCCCGCAGGGTTATCTGTGAAGCGTTGGATCGTGCAATTTGCCGGGGATTATTGAGTCGTCGTGCAGATTGAAACAGGCGCGGTGCCATTACGCTTTCGCCAAGCAGTTGATTCACCAGCGCTTTCCACCGGGTTACCGTTGGCCTGATCTCTGCACCTTTCCTGTCTACATTCATTAGCCTGCCTGAAGGGGGACGCATGACCCCGACACCCCGCAAGAAAATCGTGGTTGCCCACTCCGTTCGCGCCGAAGCGCCGCAGCACGAGGTGGAAACCAACAAGGCCCTGGCGCGCTGGCTGGCGCAGATTCTCGGCTTGAAATTCGGCGGCGCTTATGACCCCGCGAAACATCGCGGCAGTGACCTGTATCTGTTGCCGACGCAAACTCTTGTTGGCGCCGCCAGCGCCCAGGCACTTGGGGTAAAAGGTCCCGATGACTTGTGGGGCGGCTATGTCGAATACGACTTCATCTGTACCAAAGCCATCAGCCATGGCCTGCGCAGTCATCTGGCCCGCGCGCCGCAAGGCTGGTCGCCGCTGTTCTCTGAACGCGTGCGCAGCGTGGTGCTTGATGGCCTCAGCGTGTTCGCCTTCGAAGATGCGCGGCCTGCCGCCGAGCATTTGTTGTACAGCGGGCCGATCCGTCTGAAGCCGATTCACGCTTGCGCCGGTCGCGGTCAGGAAGTCATCAAAAGCCTCGACGCCTTCGACGAAATTCTCGCCCGACCTGAAGCACACGAGCTGTTCAGCGAAGGCGTAGTGCTGGAGCAAGACCTGAGCGAGGTCATCACTCACAGCGTCGGCCAGTCATTCATTGGCGACAGAGTGCTGAGTTACTGCGGTGATCAATACTTGACCAAAGATGCTCATGGCGAAGACGTCTACGGCGGCTCGAATCTGCTGGTGGTGCAGGGCGGCTATGAGGATTTGCTGGCGCTGGAATTGCCCGATGACGTGCGTTTGGCCATCGAGCAGGCGCAAGTGTTCGACAGCGCCGCCGATGAGGCCTATCCGCGTTTCTACGCCTCGCGCCGCAACTACGACATCGCCCAAGGGTTGGACAGCAGCGGTAAAACCCGCAGCGGCGTACTGGAACAATCCTGGCGCATGGGCGGCGCCAGCAGCGCAGAAGTGGCGGCACTGCAAAGTTTCGTCAACGACCCTGCAATGCGCGCAATCCGGGTATCTTCAGTGGAAACCTATATCGATCAGCCGCTGCCGGCGGACGCCATCGAGGTGTATAGCGGCCCGGCTGAGAACAGCGAATTTCTCCTCAAATATGTAATGGTCAAATCTTATGACGGCTAGAAGCGAAAGCATTCAAATCGACATTGACGATGAGCAAATGAGCGGGACGTTTCTCAGTCCTAAATCGAAGGTGCCGGGGGTGTTGTTTGTCCACGGTTGGGGCGGCAGCCAAGAGCGTGACCTGGAGCGGGCGAAAGGGATCGCCGGCCTCGGCTGCGTGTGTCTGACCTTCGACTTGCGCGGCCACACTGGCGGCAGCGGAATTTCGCTGAGTCGGGTTACCCGCGAAGATAATCTGCGCGATCTGCTGGCGGCGTACGACCGCTTGCTCTCCCACCCGGCGCTCGACACATCGGCCATCGCCGTGGTGGGCACCAGTTACGGCGGCTACCTCGCGTCGATCCTTACCTCATTGCGCCCGGTGCGCTGGCTGGCGCTGCGGGTGCCGGCGCTGTACCGCGATGAGCAATGGCACACGCCGAAACGCGATCTGGACAAGGCTGACCTGCGCGATTATCGCGGCGCACTGGTTCGCGCCGACAACAACCGTGCACTGCATGCGTGTTCGCAATTCACTGGAGATGTGTTGCTGGTGGAATCGGAAACCGACGATTTCGTGCCGCACGCGACGATCATGAGTTACCGCGCCGCGTGTCAGCAGACGCATTCGCTGACGCACCGGATCATTGATGGCGCGGATCATGCGTTGAGCGAGCCGGTTTCTCAGCAGGCGTACACGTCGATTCTGGTGGACTGGATTACCGAGATGGTCGTTGGCGAGCGGTTGAGCATTATTCAGTCTTCATAGACTGTGGCGTTCTCTCGGACGCCTTATAGAGCAGGCTCGCTCCCACAGGGGGCGCATTTCAAATGTGGGAGCGAGCCTGCTCGCGAAGAGGCCGGCAGCTGCAAAACAGAATCAGGACGGTGTTTTCACTATCCGCAGCGACTTGGCCTTCGCCTCCACAACCAGGTACATCACCAGCGTAATCAGCAGCGGCAACAGGAAGTAAATCGCTCGATACGCCAGCAACCCCGCCACCAGGCTGCCTCGCGAGGCCTCGTGTTGCAGCAGCGCCACGAACACGGCCTCCAGCACCCCGAGCCCCGCCGGAATGTGCGTGATGACCCCGGCAATAGCACTGATCAACAGCACGCCGAGCACTAACGGATAATCCAGTTTGCTCGGCAGCAGCGTGAAGATCACTGCGGCCATCAGCGACCAGTTCAACGCGCCGAGCAGCAGTTGCAGCACTGCCATGCGCAGCGATGGCAGATTGATCTCCACCCCGCGAATCGACCACTCGCGGCGCTTTGAGAACTGGCACGCCGCGAGATACCCGGCACTGATCAGCAGCAACAACACGCCGATCCCCTGCAACGCCGTGCTGCTGATTTTCCAGCCCGGCGGCATGCTCACCAGTCCGCTGCTGAACACCACGCCGGCAATGGTCATGTAGCCGAACCAATTGGTCGCCAGGCTCAGTCCGAGAATCTTGGCGATGTTGCCTTTGCTCACGCCGAGCCGTGAATACAGGCGATAACGCATGGCGATCCCGCCAACCCAGGCGCTGAGGTTGAGGTTGAACGCGTAGCTGATGATGCCCACCGGCAGAATCTGTTTCCAGGTCAGGTCCTGGCGAATGTAAGTGCGACCGATCAGGTCGAAGCTGGCGTAGGTCAGAAAACTCACGAGGGTGATGCCGGCCGCGATGATCAGCGTGCGCACCTTGAAGTCGGCAAGGGTTTGCAGCACCTCGGCCCATTCGATGCGTGTGGCGAACATCGTCAATAGCACGATCAGCGCGAGAAAGAACACCACCGTCAGCGGACGTTTCCATTTGCTCCAGCGCGAGTGGGTTGCTGGCGCCGAATGGCTGGCGGATGACGCGTCGGAATGGCTCATGAGCGATCACCTCGAAATGGCTTGAGCCGGGGTTTGTGCGCGGGCAACCAGCCGGCCATGGCCGGAAAGTGCCGCAGAAAGTGGAATACCAGAAAGCCCACGGTCATGTGCCAGATGCGTCCGCGCGGCGACTTGGCGGCATCCATGGCTTTGCAGTGATTTTGGCTGAGGTCTTCGAGACGCTCGAACAGCATCTGATTGAACGCGCGGTCGCGGATCAACACGTTGGCTTCCAGATTCAGCGACAGGCTCAGCGGGTCGAGATTGCTCGAGCCGACCGTGCTCCATTCTTCGTCTACCAGCGCGACTTTGCCGTGCAGCGGGCGCTGGCAATATTCGTGAATTTGCACGCCGGCCCTGAGCAGATAGTCATAGGTCATCCGCGCCGCGAGTTTGGCCACCAGCATGTCTGGCTGGCCCTGAAGAATCAGCCTGACATCGACCCCGCGTCGCGCAGCATTACGTATCTCGCGCAGCAAGCGATAGCCGGGGAAAAAGTAAGCGTTGGCGATTACCACGCGATGTTTGGCGCGGCGCAGCACCTGCATGTACACATCTTCGATATCGGTGCTGTGCTGGTCGTTATCGCGGAACACCAGGCGCACCTGGCCGTCGTGATCGGTGAAAGCCATCTCTGCACGGCGCTGGCGGCGACGTTGCCACCAAAACCTGGCCCGGCCCGGGCGACCGCTTTGCAGCAGGGCAAAGTGATGGATGTCGGCCACCGCCGGACCCTGCACCTGCACCGAGTAATCCTGCTTGGCTTCAGGGCCGAAATCGGCGAGGTGATCACCGGAAAAATTGATCCCGCCGATGAACGCAACCAAGCCGTCGACTACAACGATTTTGCGGTGCAAGCGGCGGAACCAGTTGGTGCGAACTCCGAGGTGTTTGGGGGCCGGGTCGAAGATTTGCAGATGCACGCCGGCATCGCTGAGGGCCGAGAGATAACCGGTGGTTAACTCGCCGCAACCGAAGCCATCGAGGCTGACGGTGGTGCGCACACCGCGCTTGGCGGCGTCGATCAGAATCTCCTGCAATTCGGCGCCGACCTTGTCTTCAAAGACGATGAAGGTCTCCAGCAGGATTTCACTCTTCGCCGCCCGCATTGCGGCAAACACGCGGGGGAAATATTCCTCGCCGTTTTCCAGCAATTCCACGCGGTTGCCGCCCTGCCAGTGGTACTCGACATCGACTTGACCCGGCTGGCGCACAGGCGGGTTGATGCTTATCGGTTCCACAGCGGATTTTTCCATCGGTGCGCTGCTCATAGTTCGATCTCCACCGATAACGGGGCGTGGTCGGAAAGGTGTGACCAAGGCCGGTTCGCCAGCACTTTTGGCTGGCTGGCCTTGAGGTTGCGTACATAGATGCGGTCGAGGCGCAGCGTCGGCAAACGTGCCGGAAAACTGCGCGCCGGTTTGCCATGATGCTCGGCGAACACTTCACGCAGACCGCAGGGTTTGAGCAGCGCATCAGCTCGCTGGCGCCAGTCGTTGAAGTCGCCGGCGACAATCACCGAAGCATCGTCCGGCAGTTCTGCAAGGCGTTGCATCAGCAAGCCCAGTTGCTCGTTGCGATGGCTCTCGCGCAAGCCCAGATGCACGCAGATCGCATGCACCTCTTTGCCGTCGCCGGGCAGGCGCAGCACGCAATGCAGCAGGCCACGGTTTTCGTGACCGCTGATGGAAACGTCGAGATTGTCGTGGCGGATGATCTGGAATTTCGACAGCAGCGCATTGCCGTGATCGCCCTCCGGATACACCGCGTTGCGCCCGTAGGCGAACTGCGGCCAGAGGCTGTCGGCGAGGAATTCGTATTGCGGCATCGCCGGCCAGTTGTCGTAGCGCTGATGATGGTGCTCGTGGGTGCCGTGCACCTCCTGCAGAAACACTACGTCGGCGGCGACGCTGCGCACCGCTTCGCGCAGTTCCGGCAGGATGAAACGCCGATTGAGCGCGGTGAAGCCCTTGTGGGTGTTGACCGTCAGCACGGTGAAGCTGCGCACGGATGACTCGACCTCGGCCCCTTCGTCGGTGAAACCGACCGGCTCTGAAACACTCATGCCAGCACTCCTTCGCCAGCGGGCTCACCGGGCGTGGTGGCCAAGTCGTGGTCGAGGTCGAAACGCTGTAGCAAGTTGCGCGCATCGTAGGGCGCGCGGACTTTGATGTCGTTGTCGAAATAGCAGAACACTTCACGTGATTTGCGCACTCGAGGTTTCAGGCGCGGGGCGATCAAATGGGCATCTGTCGGTTGTTTCCCGTGATGCCAGGCTTCGATCCGATCCGCCCAACGCTTGAGCGCCGGTGCGCTGTAACCGCTGGCGTAGAGTTCTTCGGCACCGTGCAGGCGCAGGTAGACGAAGTCACTGGTCACGTCTTCGCGATACGGCCATTTACCGCCGGTGTCGGCAATCACCAGTGCGATGTTGTGGCGTTTCAACAGGCGCACGAAGTCGACATCGATGAAGCTGTCATGACGAATTTCGACAGCATGGCGCAACGGTTTTTTGCGCCAGGCTTTCATGCTGGCGTGGCCATGCAGGTGCGAGTCGTGCTGACGGGCGAGGGCGGCGGCAGCTTCGGTGTCGTGGGGTAATAGGGCGAGAAAATGCTCGAAACGTTCGGCGTCGAATCTGAAGTTCGGTGGGAACTGCCAAAGGATCGGCCCCAGCTTTTCCTTGAGCTCCAGCACACCTGACGCGAAGAAATTCGCCAATGGCTTTTCTATCTCGCGCAAGCGGCGGATGTGGGTGATGAAACGCGGCGCCTTCACACTGAAGACGAAGTCGTCTGGCGTTTCGGCGTACCACTGGGCATAGCGTTCGGGTCGTTGCAGGGCGTAGAACGATCCATTGATCTCTATGCTGTTGACCGCTCGCGAGGCGAACTGCAATTCGCGCTTCTGCGCCAGTCCATCGGGGTAGAAATCCCCGCGCCACGGGGCGTAGCGCCAGCCTGAAATACCGATGTGAATCGTTGCCATGCCGCCCTCCCGTTGAAAGTCCTCGTACAGCCTCTGTCTGTTCATGACTGCTGGCTGTTCGGGAAAGTTTCGGCGGTGTTACGGACGGTGCATTTGTGGAAATGCCATTAATTACCTGCGGGAGCAAAGATCAAAAGCCTCCCCCTCACCCCAACCCTCTCCCCCAGAGGGGCGAGGGGGAAAGGGAGCTGATCGGGGAATGTTCCAAAGCTGAGTTCGACTGAAGACTCGCAAGTCGGCGTACCTCCAGCATTCAACTCGGTCATTTCCCTCTCCCTCGGGAGAGGGCCAGGGTGAGGGGGCTCTTGAACTTGCCAGCCAATTGCCGATCAGTTCCTTACAGGTTCAGCCAACGGGAGATCGGAGTTTTGATGAAGTTCAGGATCGCCATTCTGCTGGGAGCATTGTTGTTTCTCGGTGCCAGCGAGCTCGAAGCCGCGACACTGCCGGGGTTGCCGGCTGCGACTGAAGAGCCGGCCAAGCCCGAACCGATTGTGCAGGGCGGGTTGCTCGGCGCCATCAGTACGAGCATCGACGACGTACAAGAAAAACTCGACCTCAACGAAGATCTGGTAGATGCCTGGCGCTTGCGCGCCGACCGTGCCGCGAATGAGGTCGACAAACTGGTCAATCACCCCTCGAACCGCTCTGGCTGGAGCGTCGCCGGGGACTTCCTGACGCTGTCCGGGGTGTGGCTCGGCACATTCGCCCTGTTGACCGTGCTCGGCAGCCTGTTGGCTAAACGTCTGCGCGAAGGTCGCTGGTTTCGCACGCACCCGCGCTGCCAGGATCTGCTCGGTTATCTGTTGCCCTACACGTTGCCGGCGCTGATCTGCCTGCCGTTGACGCTGTACGTCAGCCATTTCCTGCAAGCGTCGGCAGGACGTGCCCTGGCGCTGTGTTTTGCTTATGCGACCAGCAGCGGCATCTTTTCCACGTCAATGCTGTTGTGCGTGGTGGTGATGTTCAATGTCGGGCACAAACGCCCGGCGGCAAAAATCATCCGCGATTACTGTCCGCGACCCCTGTTCCTGATCGGCTTTCTCGCTGCGCTCAGTGATGCGTTGACCAGCCCGCAAATCGCCCGGCAATTGGGCGGCAACATCACCAGCAGTATTGCAGTGTTCACCGGATTGATCGCTTCGATCATCTTCGGTTTATTGGTGATTCGCCTGCGCCGCCCGGTGGCGCATCTGATCCGCAATCGTTCGCTGAGCCAGCGTCTGAAACAGCCTTCGTTGCAGGAGTCGCTGCGGATTTTTTCCGGGTTGTGGTATTGGCCGATTGTGCTGATGGTGCTGGTGTCGGCGGTCAATCTGATCGGCATCGGCGAGGACAATCAAAAGGCCCTGCGCTGCGCGTTGCTCACCACGGTGCTGCTGATCGGGACGGTGTTTTTGAGCACCATCCTGCAGCACCTGTTCAAGTCGCGAAAGGCCGAGACGATCAAGCACAGCAGTGCTTACAAAGAACGTTTCCTGAGCCTTTTGCATGCGTTGCTGCGGATCGTCATTGCCATTGCCTTCATCGATATCCTCGGGCGGATCTGGGGCGTGTCGCTACTTGATTTCGCCCAGAGCAGCACGGTCGGCCGGGCGATCAGCAATGCCTTGAGCAGCATTGGCCTGATCTTCCTGGTGACGTGGCTGCTGTGGGTGGTGCTCGACACGGCGATTCAAGAAGCGCTGAAACCGCCGGTCAGCAAGCGCGGGGCGCGCCAGCCCAGTACCCGGGTAAAAACCATCCTGCCGCTGCTGCGCAATGCGATCAAAATCATCCTCGTGGTGATTTGCGCAATTACCACCATGGCCAATCTGGGCATCAACGTTGCGCCACTGCTGGCCGGTGCCGGGGTGGTCGGTCTGGCTATCGGTTTCGGCTCGCAGCAGTTGGTGCAGGACGTGATCACCGGGTTGTTTATCATCATCGAAGATACCCTGTCGATCGGCGACTGGGTGGTGCTCGACTCCGGGCATGCCGGCACGGTTGAAGGGCTGACGATCCGCACGTTGCGCCTGCGCGACGGCAAGGGTTTTGTGCATTCGGTGCCGTTCGGGCAAATCAAGGCTGTGACCAATCAATCGCGGCAGTTTGCGTTCGCGTTCTTTTCGGTGCAGTTCACCTATGACACGGATGTCGAAAAGGCCATCGAGTTGATTCGCGAGACCGGCGATTCGATCCGCGAAGACCCTTTCCTCAAATACAACCTGCAAGGGCCACTGGATGTGTTTGGCGTGGACAAGATGGATCTCAACGGCGTAGTGCTCACGGCGCAATTCCGCACGGTGTCCGGCGGGCAATATGCGGTGAGCAGGGCGTTCAATCAACGTTTGAAGAAGCTTGTGGATAACAGCCCGTCGGTGCACTTCGCGCAGACTTATCCACAGCAGGTTGTATTGCCGCAGCGGCAAGGAGAGTTAGTGCAGGAGACGCCACCGGAGCAGTCGCCGGTAGTTTTGCCACACCCGTCTCGCAGCTGACCGCAGGATTTCACTAGGGCTGCTGGCCTCATCGCTGTTCAAGCCAGCTCCCACAGGATTTGGAGGCACCGCGAAACCTGTGGGGCTGGTTTGCCAGCGATAGGGCCAGTTGCGTTGGGATAAATCCCGGGGATCTACACTTTACGGGTGACGGTTGCGCACTAAACCCGCAAAATGCAACGATTCCGGCAATTATCGACGACGGTGCCGCTGGCATCGTCGCCAAAGCCATCGTTCCAATCAGACTGGGCCTGCTGACTTTATGCGAATGCGCCTTATGTTACTGGGCGGCGGAAATGCCCTTGGGCAGGCGCTGATTCGCCTCGGTGCGGAAGAAGACATCGGCTTCCTCGCCCCCCGCCCGCCAGAAGACGGCTGGGATGCCGCGAGCCTGACGCAACTGCTTGACGACACTCGTCCGGATGCGTTGATCAACCTCGCTTACTATTTCGACTGGTTCCAGGCCGAAACGGTCAGCGAAAGCCGCATGGCCGGGCAGGAACGCGCCATCGAGCGTCTGGCCGAACTGTGCCAGCACCACAATATCGTCCTTGTGCAACCGTCCAGTTATCGGGTTTTCGACGGCTCGCGTGCCACCGCGTACAGCGAAAAAGACGAACCGGTGCCGCTGGGCCTGCGCGGTCAGGCGTTGTGGCGGATCGAGCAAAGCGTTCGCGCCACCTGCCCGCAGCATGTGTTGCTGCGTTTCGGCTGGCTGCTCGATGACAGCGCGCAAGGCACGCTCGGGCGTTTCCTCGCCCGCGCCGAACTGCCGGAAGAGTTGCTCATGGCCGATGATCGCCGAGGCAATCCGACTCCGGTCGACGATGCCGCACGGGTGATCATCTCGGTGCTCAAGCAACTCGATTGCGCGGCGCCGCTTTGGGGCACTTATCACTACGCCGGGCATGAGGCGACCACACCGCTGGCGCTGGGTCAGGCGATTCTGACCGAGGCCCGCAGCCTCCACGCGCTGGCCATCGAAGCGCCGACCGCCCAGGCTCACGCCGCACGGCCGGACGCTGCCGAGGAACCGCAACACGCGGTGCTCGCCTGCAAGAAAATTCTGCACACCTTCGGGATCAAGCCGCGCGCCTGGCGTGCCGCGCTCCCGGGCTTACTGGATAGGTTTTATCGCCATGGCTGAAGGCACTGTTTTAATCACCGGCGGCGCGGGGTTCATTGGCTCGCACCTGACTGACGCATTGCTCGCCAAGGGGCATTCGGTGCGGATACTGGATGACCTGTCGACCGGTAAACGCAGCAACCTGCCGCTGGACAATCCTCGGGTGGAACTGATTGTTGGCGATGTCGCCGATGCGGCGTTGGTTGCCCAGGCGATGCAGGGCTGCAGCGCGGTCGCGCATTTGGCGGCGGTGGCCTCGGTGCAGGCGTCGGTGGATGATCCGGTGAAGACTCACCAGAGCAATTTCATCGGCACCTTGAATGTCTGCGAAGCCATGCGCCTGGCCGGGGTCAAGCGGGTGTTATACGCCTCCAGCGCAGCGGTGTACGGCAACAACGGTGAGGGCGAGTCTATTGATGAAGACACGCCAAAAGCCCCGTTGACGCCCTACGCGTCGGACAAACTGGCCGGCGAGCACTACTTCGATTTCTACCGCCGCCAGCATGGTCTTGAACCAGCGATTTTTCGCTTCTTCAATATCTTCGGCCCACGCCAGGATCCATCCTCGCCGTACTCGGGGGTCATCAGCATCTTCAGCGAACGCGCGCAGAACGGCTTGCCGATCACCGTGTTCGGCGATGGCGAGCAGACGCGCGACTTCCTCTATGTCGAGGATCTGGTCGACATTCTGGTGCAGGCAATCGAAAAGCCTGTTGTCGAGATCGGCGCGGTGAACGTCGGCTGGAATCAGGCGATGAGCCTCAAGCAGAT
Organism: Pseudomonas sp. MF6776; assembly: GCF_016613125.1. Taxonomy (NCBI): domain Bacteria; kingdom Pseudomonadati; phylum Pseudomonadota; class Gammaproteobacteria; order Pseudomonadales; family Pseudomonadaceae; genus Pseudomonas; species Pseudomonas sp. MF6776. The sequence continues at coordinate 258,517 of NZ_JAENSQ010000006.1, read as the reverse complement.
GCTTGAAGCGCTGCAAGCGGTAGTGGGCGAGTTGCCTCCCGTCAGCTACGGCCCGGCGCGCTCGGGCGACATCCGTCATTCGCGGGCGAACAATCGACGGTTGCTCGAGCGATTCAAACTGCCGCCGCAGACGCCGATGAATGTTGGTTTGGCACGGTTGTTGGGGCGCGCCTGAAAAGCCCCTCACCCTAACCCTCTCCCAAAGGGAGAGGGGACTGGCAAGGTGGATGTTCGAGCTACGCCGACGTGAAAGTCCGAGTCGAACTCACGTCTTGAACAGTACGAAGATCTGCTCCCTTTCCCCCTCTCCCTAATGGAGAGGGCTGGGGTGATGGGGCTGGATCTAGCTAACTCCACAAATCTCCCAGGCATGAAAAAGGCGCCCTTCAACAGGCGCCTTTTTCACGGCCGGGATTGTCTCAATCCCTGTGGCAAGGGAATTTTATTCCCCGATCGACTGCACATCAGTCGCCTGCAGTTTCAACCTGCTCACCACCAAGCCTCATTCACCACCACGTGAACGTTCTGTACATCCGGCTTAGAACTTATAGCCCAAACCGACCATGTAGATGAACGGATCGACATCCACATTCACCCGTGCCCGAGTGCCCGGTGCAACGGCGTTGTTTTCAACGGTCGCGCGGGTGTCGATATCGATGTAACGCACTTGAGCGTTGAGCATGATGTTGTCGGTGATCATGTAATCCGCGCCGACCTGCCACGCCAGACCCCAGGAGTTTTTCGCCTTGAAGTTGCTGAAGCCGTTGGCGCTGGCTTCACTGCCGACGTGTTCGTCGTAGATCCAGGTGTAGTTGATGCCGCCGCCGACATACGGCTGGAAAGCCGACTTCGAATCGAGCGGGTAGTAGACGACGCTGAGGGTCGGTGGCAGGTGTTTCAGCGTGCCGAGTTTGCCGTTGGCTGCTGGCAGGGCAGTGCCTTTGAGCTTCACGTCATGTTCGAACGGCGTGGCTGCAAGCAACTCGATACCGACGTGGTTGGTGAGCATGTAAGCGAAGTTCAAACCCAGTTGAGTATCGCTGCTCATGGTCGCCTTGCCGCCCAGATTGGCGCCGCTCAACGGACCCTGATCGACCTTGACGCTGGAGCTGTCGGCCTTCGGGTTGACGGTGATTGCACCGGCACGGATCAGGATGTCGCCGGCTTCGTGGGCGTGGGCGAGCGGGGCTGCGAGCGCGAGGGCAACCAGCGAAGCGCTGAGCAAGGACTTGTTCATGGGGGCTCCAAAAGGACATTAAAATTTTCTGATGTCCTATTGTATGAAGCCGTCTGATCCGGTCTTTTGACTCAGCTCAATGAAACAGTGAAGGGGCGGGTTTTTGTGGGATTTTGGAGGGCCTCTTCGCAAGCAGGCTCGCTCCCACCTTGGAATGTAATCTCCTGTGGGAGCGAGCCTGCTCGCGAAAACGATGGGTCAATCAGCACAAAATTACCGGCATTCACTCCGGCAGCTCATACACATAAATCTTGTCTGCCTCCATCTGATACCCGGCATCCGCCAGTTCACTGCTGGACGCCTTGACCTGCATCGGCCCTTCGATCCAGTAAGGCTGATACAGCTCATCGAGCTTCACCCCGAGTTCGCTTTTCACATGCACGATCTGGTTCGACGGTGGTGGCGGCACGTGGATGCAGGCACCGAAATACGGCACCAGCAAAAAGTCCGTGGTGCGCCCCTCTTCATTGACTTCCAGCGGCACGATATAACCCGGCAGGCGAATGTTCTGGCCGTCGAGGCTCTGCACCACCGGCGCATTCGGCAAGTCCTGTTTGGCTGCTGGCGCCGACTCAGCCGACAACGCATCGCTCATCTTCGACAGGTCGTGCAGAGGCGTCATGTTCGGCACTTCCGGCGCGGCGTCCGGCGGGATCATTTCCGACCAGGTCAGGTCTTTTGGCGCGGCTGCCCATACGGGCAGGGCGACCAGCAATAACAGCGCGAGCAGTGCGCGGGGCATGGTGAACATCCTCATAAACGGATCGACAGGCCATCGGCCAAAGATTGGCGATAGGCGCGCCAGGCCGGCACGCTGCCCATCAGCAGCGCGGCCGCCAGAATGCCACCGAGCAGCGTCCATTCATACTCGCTCGGCCACGCCAGCGGCAGGAACAAACCGTAATTGGCCTGCACGTAACCCTGCGCAGCAGCAATGCCGATGTACAACAACGCCAGTCCGGCGATCACTCCGGTCAACGCCAGGGCAAAGGCTTCCAGCACCAGCAGACTTGCAATGTGCCACGGTCGCGCACCCACCGAACGCAGGATCGCCATCTCGCGGCGCCGCTCGTTGAGGCTGGTGAGAATCGCCGTAAGCATGCCGATCAACCCGGTCAGCACCACGAACAGCGAGACCACGAACAGCGCTTTTTCGGCGGTGCTCATCAGGCTCCACAGTTCCTGCAAGGCCACGCCCGGCAGGATCGCCAGCATCGGTTCGCCACGGAATTCATTGATCTCGCGTTGCAGGGCGAAGGTGGAAATCTTGCTGTTGAGGCCCAGCATGAACGCGGTGATCGCTTGCGGCGTCAGGTCCATGTTTCGCGCCTGATCCGCGCTGATCCGCCCGTTGCCACGGGCCGGCACGCCGTTGTGCCAGTCGATGTGAATCGCCTCCATGCCGCCAAGGCTGATGTGCAGCGTGCGATCCACCGGCGTACCGGTGCGCTTGAGAACGCCGACCACGGTAAACGGTTTGTCGTCGTGTTTGACCAGGCTGATCGCGGCCACGCCATGGGCCAGCACCAGTTTGTCGCCGAGCTTGTAATGCAGCGCGTCGGCCACTTCGGCGCCGAGCACCACTTCAAATGGATCGGTGGCAAAGGCGCGACCGTCGGCCAGCGCCAGATGCTGCTGGCGGCCGTATTGGTAATGCTCGAAATAGGCTTCGGTGGTGCCCATCACGCGGTAGCCGCGGTGGGAGTCGCCCAGCGACATCGGGATCGCCCACTTCACTTTCGGGTTGTTGGCGAAGTGTTCGAAGCTGTCCCAACGGATGTTGTTGGTGGCGTTACCGATGCGAAACACCGAGTACAGCAGCAGGTTCACCGAGCCGGAACGGGCGCCGACAATCAGGTCGGTGCCGCTGATGGTGCTGGCGAAACTGGCTTTGGCTTCGGTGCGCACACGCTCGACGGCGAGCAGCAGGCAGACCGACAGGGCGATGGCGAATGCAGTGAGCAACGCGGTGAAGCGGCGGTTGGCCAGGCTGGCCATGGCCAGACGAAACAGATACATCTCAGACCTCGGCAGACGTGGCGGCGCGATTGAGCTCGGCCAGGGACAGATGACGGTCGAACAGCGGCGCCAGACTCTGGTCGTGGCTGACGAACAGCAGGCTTGAACCGGCCTCGCGGCATTCGGCGAACAACAGGCGAATGAAGTTTTCCCGGGCGTCGTAGTCCAGCGCCGAGGTCGGTTCGTCGGCGATCACCAGTTCTGGCTGACCGATCAACGCACGGGCGGCGGCGACCCGTTGTTGCTGACCAATGGACAGCGAGTCGGCGCGGCGACTGAGGATGCTTTCGTCCTTCAGGCCCAAATGCGCGAGCAGGGTGGCGGCGGCTTGATCGACACTGCCGTGACGCTGTTTCGCCCGTTCAGCGCGCAATTTCGAGAAGTGGCAGGGCAACTCGACGTTCTCGCGCACCGAGAGAAACGGCAGCAGGTTGAACTGCTGGAATATGTAGCCGGTGTGGTCGACGCGGAATGTGTCGCGGGCACCGGCCGAGAGTTCGGTCAGCTCCTGGCCCAGCAAACGAATGCTGCCGCGATCAGGTTTCTGCACGCCGCCAAGCAAGCCGAGCAGGGTCGTCTTGCCGCTGCCGCTGGGGCCTTTGAGGAACAGGGTTTCCCCCGCTTCCAGACGAAACGCCGGGATGTCCAGCAGCAGTGGGTGACCGGGCCAACTGAAGCCCAGGTCGGACAGTTCGATGAGTGCTTGGGTCATGACACCAATTTCATGGTTGAACACGGAACCCCGTAGGAGCTGCCGAAGGCTGCGATCTTTTGATCTTGCTTCAAAAGCCCAGGATCAAAAGATCGCAGCCTTCGGCAGCTCCTACAGGGGATTTTCGGTGTTTTTAGAATTTCAGCGAGGCAGCCTTCGCCGTCACTTCCGTACCTTGCTGGCCGCTTGCGCTGATCAGTTGTACCTGAATTTTCTGAGTCGCCGGGAAGGTGTTGAAGATATTCGCCAGATCCAGCGTTTTCAGTGCGCCCGGAGTCGCGCAGCTGAACTGATAGTGCGCGTGGATTTCGCTGTGGTCGTGGTGATGCTCGTGGCTGTCCTTGCCCGCGTCATCGTCGTCGTGGTCGTGGTCGTGGTCGTCAGCATCCGGCTTGTCGCCGAACAGTGGGCTTTCCAGTTCCTGACTGACCACTTTGCAACCCGCAGCGGCTGGCAGGTTAAACAGGGCCAATGGCTTTTCAAGCTGCGCACGGGCGGCGGCAACCTGGGCCTTGTCGGCGTCCGTGGTGGCGGCATGTTCGAAGCCCACCAGATTCATCGCCGGGCTTTCCAGCTCAAGTTCCAGCGTCTGGCCATCCAGTGCCGCGTTGAGACGGCCAACGCCATGTTCATGTGCACCGAGGCTACCGTGTTCATGGTCGTGATCGTGGTCATGCTCATTGGCAGCATGGGCGATGGCCAGCGGCAACAGGGCAAACGGCAAAGCGAGCAGCAGACGGCGCATGACGGTCTCCGAACAGTAAAATGAAAAGTTTGTTATGTAATCTTATAACGAAAGTGCGCAGAGTTTGCCCGTGCGCTTGGCGTTACACAAGTCCCGTGGGAGCATGCAGGTCAGAAATGTGCGGGAGCGAACTCAATGTTGCGGATACGCGGAACCGTCGGCGATGTGCCGGTGGATTTGACGGTGGAACTGGATGACAGCGATTGGGCCAGGCTCGGTTCGGCCTTGAATGCGCAGGCGCCGATTGCTCAACCTGAAGGCATTGCGACGATGCCAGCGGCGAAACCGCTGAACCAGGACGATGCCTTGTGGCAGCTCGCCAAGGATCTGTTGCGCAAGGCCGGGCAACTCAGCGGGCCGGACCTGCTGGAACAGCTCGAAGGGCTGACCGGCAGCGCGGTATCAGGCAAGCGCCTGCTGGTACGACTGCGACACAGTGCGGATGTGAAGGTAATGAGCGGCGGGGATACGCCGCTTTACAGCTGGGTAGAGTAGCGCGCAAAAAGCAAAAGATCGCAGCCTGCGGCAGCTCCTGCAGGTTCAGCGTTCACCCGCAAAACGGGTGGCAACTGCGATCCCCCTGTAGGCGCTGCGGCACGCTGCGATCTTTTGATCTTCAGTAAAGCGCAGCAAACATCTTGCGACGGTAAACAGTCACCAGCGGATGCTCGTTGCCCAACAACTCGAAAACCTGCAACAACGTCTTGTGCGGCAGCCCCTCGCCATAGCTGCGATTGCGGATAAACAACTTGAGCAAGGCATCCAGCGCCGCTTCATATTGCTGACGCGCCAGTTGCTGGATCGACAATTGATACACGGCTTCGTCGTCCTGCGGATCTTTCGCCAGACGTGCTTTGAGGTCGGCGGCGTCCGGCAGATCGCGGGCAAGGCCGAGGAACTTGATCTGGGCCTTGGCCCCGGCCAGTGCGGCTTTGTGCTCATCGCTCTTGACCGCATCAAGCACGGTTTGCGCTTCGTCCAGTTCACCACGTTCAGTCAGGCAACGTGCATAGAGAATCAGCGCCTTGGCGTTGGTGTTGTCCTCGTTAAGCATCACCACCAGCGCCGCTTCGGCATCTGCGTAGCGACCGTCATCGAACAGCGCCTGAGCCTGTTCGAACGGATCGGCTGCGGCTGGCGGCGGCATCTGCACATGCGGTTCGAGCAAGGCGCGCACGGCGGATTCCGGTTGCGCGCCGGCAAAACCGTCCACCGGTTGACCGTCCTTGAACAGCACCACGGTCGGCAGGCTGCGAATGCCGAAACGGGCGACGATGTCTTGCTCGATATCGCAATTGACCTTGGCCAGCAGCAGCTCGCCCTGATAGCTCTCGGCAATGCCCTGCAGCATCGGCATCAACGCCTTGCACGGCGCGCACCACTCGGCCCAGAAATCCACCAGCACCGGTTTGTTGAAAGAAGCCTCGATCACCGACTGGTCGAAATCGGCAGTCGTGGCGTCGAAGATGTACGGCGTTTGCTGACTCATGGGGAATCTCGTAAAAGCGTGGATGGGGCAACTATACGGCTTGGTGGGGTGTGGCCGGAAGCGGGGTGGGTTTTGAGATATGTGTCGCCTGCAAGGACGCTTTCGCGAGCAGGCTCGCTCCCACCCTGGAATGCATTCCCCTGTGGGAGCGAGCCTGCTCGCGAAGCTTTTAGTCACGTCGCGCATGGTAGAGGCTGACATGCCGAAATTCTTCCGGCTCAGCCAGATCCGGCAAAGTCATCGCCTCTAGCATCTCAATGCGTTCATACAACGGATGGCGAAAATCCCGGACCCGCGAATCCGCCACCAATGCCTCGCGGCCACGGCTGAGAAACGCATCCAGCAACGGCAGATTCGCCCGGTCGTACAACACATCCGCGACCAGGATCAGATCAAAGCGATCCGCCTCGGCAAAGAAGTCCGTCGAATAACTCATCTGCACATCATTGAGCGCGGCATTCGCCCGACAGGCGGCAATCGCCAGCTGATCGAGATCACAGGCCACCACTTCCAGCGCGCCGGCCTTCACCGCCGCAATACCGGCGATGCCGGAACCGGCGCCGAAATCCAGCACGCGCTTGCCGCGCACCCATTCGGGAAACTCAGCCAGATAGCGCGCCACCGCCAGACCGCTGGCCCAGCAAAAGCTCCAGTACGGCGGCTCATGCAGGATTCGCTGGGTTTCTTCCTGGCTGAATTCGCGCGCCATGTTGTCGCCGTCGATCAGCCAGAGCTGTAAATCAGTCCCGGGCAACGCGCAGGCCTTGAGTCTGGCGTCGCCGAGCAATTCACCCAATGCCTGTTGCAGGTCGAGCGGTGCATTCATGGTGCTTTGACGAATTGCAACTGGCCCAACGCCTGCGTGGTCGGCTGGGTGATGGTTTGCGACGGTAGATGCAGGATCAGTTGGCCGGACTGACTCGCCCGGCCACGCAGCTCAACCCGCGCCCCCGCTGGAAAGGCCTCGGGATTGAAACGCACGTGGAATGGCAGGATCTGGTTGTTGCCGATCAGGCTGGAACTGGCGAGCAGTTGTTGCGGGCGATCCTTTGCATCGATCACCAGCAGCGCCAGTTCGACTTCGGCACCGGCCGGCACACCTTGCAGGGTGCCGCTCAGTTCGCGTTGATGGGCTGGCAGCGGGCCGAGGGCGGCGGCCTGATTGGCTTTTTTCTGCGCCTGCTGCGGCGCCGGCCCTGGTGTGGGCGGTTGAGGCTTGGGCGCATCGCTGCCACAGGCCACCAGCAGGCTGAAAAGACTGAGCAAAACGAGCGGACGTAAAGGCATTGGCAGCTCCGGCAAAATGAAATCCATGGATCAAACGATCATGCCCGTCTGTATACCGCAAACCCTATGTCTTGTCTTGCCACCGGGATGCGCTACCATGGCCCTCCCTTTTTTTGTTGCCAGCCACCATGCACTGTCCCTTCTGCGGTGCCAACGACACCAAGGTCATCGACTCGCGTCTGGTCGCCGAGGGCGAACAGGTGCGCCGCCGGCGTGAATGCCTGGCCTGCGGCGAACGTTTCACGACATTCGAGACGGCCGAACTGGTGTTGCCGCGCCTGATCAAAACCGATGGCAGCCGCCAACCGTTCGACGAAGAAAAACTGCGCGCGGGCATGCAACGCGCTCTGGAGAAACGTCCGGTGAGCGTCGAGCGCCTCGAATCCTCTCTGGTCCACATCAAGCACAAGCTGCGCGCCACCGGCGAGCGCGAGGTCAAATCCCTCGTGGTCGGCGAACTGGTCATGGCCGAGCTGCAAAAGCTTGATGAAGTCGCCTACATCCGTTTCGCTTCGGTGTACAAGCGCTTCCAGGACCTCAACGAGTTCCGCGAAGAAATCGACCGCCTCGCCCGCGAACCGGTGAAAGAATGACCAACGTCGCCGAGCAGGCCATCCTCGACGCCCATTTCATGGCGCGTGCGCTGGAACTGGCGCGCAAAGGTCACTACACCACGCACCCCAATCCGCGGGTTGGCTGCGTGATCGTGAAGGACGGGCAGATTGTCGGCGAAGGCTGGCACGAGCGCGCCGGCGAACCTCACGCCGAAGTCCACGCCTTGCGCGCCGCCGGTGAACTGGCCCGCGGCGCTACGGCATACGTCACCCTCGAGCCTTGCAGCCACCATGGGCGCACGCCGCCGTGCGCCGATGCGCTGGTCATTGCCGGTGTCGGCCGAGTGGTTGCGGCAATGCGTGATCCGAATCCGCAAGTGGCCGGGCGCGGTTTGCAGCGTCTGGCCGATGCCGGCATTGCGACTGAAAGCGGCGTGCTGGAAGCCGAAGCGCGCAGGCTCAATCACGGATTTTTGAAGCGCATGGAGCACGGCTTGCCGTTCGTGCGAGTCAAGTTGGCCATGAGTCTGGACGGTCGCACGGCGATGGAAAGCGGCGAGAGCCAGTGGATCACCGGCCCGTCCGCGCGTTCGGCGGTGCAGCGTTTGCGTGCTCAGGCGGCCGTGGTGCTGACCGGCGCCGATACCGTGCTGGCCGATGGCGCGCGCTTGACGGTTCGCGCCGACGAACTGGGTCTGGATGCCGAACAAACCGCATTGGCCATGAGCCGCCCGCCGCTGCGGGTTTTGATCGACGGGCGTCTGCGGGTGCCGCTTGATGCGCCGTTCTTCAAGGCTGGCCCGGCGCTGGTCGCGACCTGCATGGCCGTCGAAGAGCAATACGCCAACGGCCCGGAATGTTTGATCGTGCCGGGTGATGACGGTCAGGTCGACCTGCATCAATTGCTGGTCGAATTGGCCAACCGTGACGTCAACGAGGTGCTGGTCGAGGCCGGTCCGCGTTTGGCGGGGGCGTTTGCCCAGCTCGGTCTGGTCGATGAGTTCGTGATCTTTATCGCCGGCAAGTTCCTTGGCTCCACGGCGCGTCCATTGCTGGACTGGCCGCTGGCCTATATGAAGGATGCGCCGGAGCTGAAAATCACTGAAATTCGTGCGGTGGGCGATGACTGGCGAGTCACTGCCATCCCTGTCCTTACGGCGAGCGTATAATTCCCGGCCATCGCGTTAGCGCTGGCTTCGTTCTCAAGGAGAACCCCATGTTTACCGGCATCATCGAATCCATCGGCAGCATCCGTGCAATGACCCCAAAGGGCGGCGATGTACGGGTGCATGTTGAAACCGGCAAGCTCGACCTGAGCGACGTCAAACTCGGCGACAGCATCGCGGTCAACGGCGTCTGCCTGACGGCTGTCGAGCTGCCGGGCAACGGCTTTGCTGCCGACGTCAGCCGCGAAACGCTGGACTGCACCGCCATGAATGACCTGAAAAGCGGCAGCCCGGTCAATCTGGAAAAAGCCCTGACCCCCACCACCCGTCTCGGTGGTCACCTGGTCAGCGGTCACGTCGACGGTGTCGGCGAAATCGTCTCCCGCGCCGATAATGCCCGCGCCGTGGAGTTTCGTATCCGCGCACCGAAAGAACTGGCCAAGTACATCGCCCATAAAGGCTCGATCACCGTCGACGGCACCAGCCTGACCGTGAACGCAGTCGATGGCGCCGAGTTCATGCTCACGATCATTCCGCACACCCTGAGCGAAACCATCATGGCTTCCTACAAGCCGGGTCGTCGGGTGAACCTGGAGGTCGACTTGCTGGCGCGTTATCTGGAGCGCCTGCTGTTGGGCGACAAAGCCGCAGAGCCGAGCGCTGGTGGCACGATTACCGAAAGCTTTCTGGCCGCCAACGGCTACCTCAATTCCTGACTGAAGGGGGTGCCTTGTGGCGCTCAATAGCATCGAAGAACTGGTTGAAGACATCCGCCAAGGCAAGATGGTCATCCTCATGGATGACGAAGACCGCGAGAACGAAGGCGACCTGATCATGGCCGCCGAGTGCTGCAAGGCCGAACACATCAACTTCATGGCCAAGCACGCCCGTGGCCTGATCTGCATGCCGATGAGCCGCGAGCGCTGCGAACTGTTGAAGCTGCCGCTGATGGCACCACGCAACGGCTCCGGGTTCGGCACCAAGTTCACCGTGTCGATCGAAGCGGCCGAAGGCGTGACCACCGGCATCTCCGCCGCTGACCGTGCACGCACCGTGCAGGCTGCCGCCGCGAAAGACGCCAAGGCTGAAGACATCGTCAGCCCCGGCCACATCTTCCCGCTGATGGCTCAGGCTGGCGGCACCCTGGCGCGCGCCGGTCACACTGAAGCCGCTTGCGACCTGGCGCGCATGGCCGGTTTCGAGCCAAGCGGCGTGATCTGCGAAGTGATGAACGACGACGGCACCATGTCCCGTCGCACTGAGCTGGAAGCGTTCGCCGCTGAACACAACATCAAGATCGGCACCATTGCCGACCTGATTCACTACCGGATGATCCACGAACGTACCGTTCAGCGGATTGCCGAGCAGCCACTGGACAGCGAACTGGGCCAATTCAACCTGGTGACCTATCGTGATTCGGTGGAAGGTGACGTGCACATGGCCCTCACGCTGGGCACTGTTTGCGCTGAAGAGCCAACCCTGGTTCGCGTGCACAACATGGACCCGCTGCGCGATCTGTTGATGGTCAAGCAGCCTGGTCGCTGGAGCCTGCGCGCCGCCATGGCTGCCGTTTCCGAGGCCGGCAGCGGCGTGGTGCTGTTGCTGGGTCACCCACTGGATGGCGACGTGTTGCTGGCGCATATTCGTGAAACCGGCGATCAGATGCCGGCGAAAAAACCGACCACTTACAGCATCGTCGGTGCCGGTTCGCAGATCCTGCGTGACCTCGGTGTGCGCAAAATGCGCCTGATGTCGGCACCCATGAAATTTAATGCGATATCCGGTTTCGATCTGGAAGTTGTAGAATACGTGCCCTCCGAATAATGACCGGTTGTTTCCGGCCCTAAATTCGCGGCAAATAAATCACTGAGGGACGCGTAGCAGACGCGTCCCGGCTCTTTAAGAGAACTGACGAATGACCCTGAAGACCATCGAAGGTACCTTCATCGCCCCTAAAGGCCGCTACGCTTTGGTAGTGGGCCGTTTCAACAGCTTCGTTGTTGAAAGCCTGGTCAGCGGTGCAGTTGATGCCCTGGTTCGCCACGGCGTGAGCGAAAGCGACATCACCATCATCCGCGCTCCTGGCGCCTTCGAAATCCCGCTGGTTGCGCAGAAAGTCGCTCAGAAAGGCGAGTTCGCAGCAATCATCGCCCTCGGCGCGGTCATTCGTGGCGGTACTCCGCACTTCGAATACGTGGCAGGCGAGTGCACCAAGGGCCTGGCCCAGGTGTCCATGGAGTTCGGCGTTCCGGTTGCGTTCGGCGTCCTGACCGTTGATTCCATCGAGCAAGCCATCGAACGTTCCGGCACCAAGGCCGGTAACAAAGGTGCTGAAGCTGCCCTGTCCGCACTGGAAATGGTCAGCTTGCTGGCACAGTTGGAGGCCAAGTGATTAGCGACGAAAGCGATCGTTTCAACCCGCGCGACCCTCGTCCAGCGGACGCCGGCAAGCCTTCGAAAAGCGAAAAGCGCCGCGCTGCCCGTCAGTTGGCGACTCAGGCTTTGTACCAGCGGCTTCTGGCCGGCACTTCGCTGAACGAAATCGAAGCGCAGTTTCGCGTCGACAACGATTTTACCTTTGCCGATGCCAGCTACTTCCACGACATCCTGCACGGTGTTCCGGCCAACCAGACCGAGATCGACACTGCGTTGGCGCCGTGCCTGGACCTGACCATCGAAGAGCTGGACCCAGTTGAGCTGTGCGTGCTGCGCCTGTCCACCTGGGAGCTGCTCAAGCGCGTCGACGTGCCGTACCGTGTGGTGATCAACGAAGGCATCGAACTGGCGAAAGTCTACGGTTCGACCGACGGCCACAAGTTCGTCAACGGTGTGCTCGACAAGCTGGCCCCGCGTCTGCGTGAAGCTGAAGTGAAGGCGTTCAAGCGCTGATACGCGCTTGATATCCAATGGGCGAGTTTGAGCTGATCCGCAATTTCTTCGCCGCCGCGCCTTGTGCGCAGGGCGGCGAGGGCGTTGCTCTCGGGATCGGCGACGACTGCGCCTTGCTGGCGGTTCCCCCCGGGGAACAGCTGGCAATCTCCACCGATACGCTAGTGGCCGGCGTGCATTTTGCCGATCCTTGCGATCCGTATCTGCTCGGTCAGCGCTCGCTGGCCGTTGCGGTCAGCGATCTGGCCGCCATGGGCGCTACGCCCATTGCCTTTACCCTTGCCCTGACTGTGCCGACGGTGACCGCCGATTGGCTGCAAGCCTATGCCCGCGGTTTGAACCGCATGGCGCAGAGCTGCGGCGTGGCCCTGGTCGGTGGCGACACCACGCGCGGGCCGTTGAGTCTGACCGTCACTGTGTTCGGCCGCGTCCCCACCGGACTGGCCTTGACCCGCAGTGGCGCGCAGCCAGGTGATTTGCTGTGTGTCGGCGGTGAACTAGGCAATGCCGCTGGTGCATTGCCGCTGGTGTTGGGCCAGCGGGACGCCGCGCCGGACATCGCCCAGCCGCTGCTCGGTCACTACTGGTCACCGCAACCGCAACTCGCTCTCGGTCAGGCGCTGCGCGGCAAAGCCACGTCGGCGCTGGATATCTCCGACGGTTTGCTCGCCGATTGCGGGCATATCGCGTTGGCGTCGAAGGTGCGACTTCAAATTGAACGTGAGCGTGTACCGCTGTCGGATGCACTAGTGGCGTTTCTTGGTCAGCGCGGTGCCGAGCGTGCGGCGCTGAGCGGTGGCGATGATTACGTGCTGGCCTTTACGTTACCGTCCGTCGAGTTACCGGCACTGTTGGCCGATGGTTGGCCGATCCATGTTATCGGTCGTGTGGCAGAGGGGCAGGGCGTGGCGCTACTGGACCGCGAAGGGCACGACATCACCCCGCAAATCCGGGGCTATCAACATTTTCAGGAGTCACCGTGACAGATCACCCGAAACAGGTTCCGGCCGAATTCGTTCCGCCTTCTGTCTGGCGCAATCCCTGGCATTTCCTTGCCTTTGGCTTCGGTTCGGGCACCTTGCCCAAAGCACCAGGCACGTGGGGTTCGCTCGTTGCGCTACCCTTTATCCCGTTGTGGCAGATGTTGCCTGACTGGGGGTACTGGCTGATGCTCGGCATCACCATGCTGTTCGGCTTCTGGCTGTGCGGCAAGGTGGCCGACGATCTGCGCGTGCACGACCACGAAGGCATCGTCTGGGACGAAATGGTCGGGATGTGGATTACCCTGTGGCTGGTGCCGGAAGGCTGGTACTGGTTGCTCGCGGGTTTCCTGGTGTTCCGCTTCTTCGACATTCTCAAGCCGTGGCCGATCCGCTGGATCGACCGGCATGTTCATGGCGGTGTCGGCATCATGCTCGACGACGTGCTGGCTGGCGTGTTCGCTTGGCTGGCGATGCAGGGGCTGGTGTGGGTATTTGCCTGATTCGAGGGTTGTCAGGTTAGAGAGGGTACTAAGGATGTCTCGGCGCTGGTTGGCAGGAGTGGTTTTGGCGGTGCTGGGCACTGTCGCCAGTGCGCAGGAAGCCGCGCCGATGCCCTCGGTGATTCATCTGGCCAGCGAAGTCTGGGAAGACTACACCGCTGCCGATGGCCATGGTCTTGCCTGGGATGTGATGCGTAAGGTGTTCGAGCCGGTCGGGGTAAAACTCGATATTCGCAGCGAACCCTATACCCGTTCTGTAGGGCTGGCGCAGCGTGCAGAAGTCGATGCTTGCGTGGGCTCCTATCACGAAGAGTTCAGTGATCTGCTCTATCCGCGCTGGAATTTCGATATCGATCACATCTATGCGCTGGGCCTTGCCAGCAACCCGGCGCCAACGCCGGAAACGTTGGGCAGCTATCGACTGGCCTGGGTGCGCGGCTACGATTACCAGAACTACCTGCCCAATGTGCAGAGCTTCAACGAAGTCATCCGACGCACCGGAATCCTGTCGATGCTGACCCACAACCGTGCCGACTATTACATCGACGCGCTGACTGAAATCAACTACGTGGTCGGTCGGGCGAGGGATCCGTCGCAGTTTCGCACGACCCATGTTGCCGAGTTGCCGCTGTACCTGTGCTTCGCCAACACCCCCAAGGCGCGCACGTTGATGGCACTGTTCGACAAACGTATGGAGCAATTGGTGAAAAGCGGCGAGCTGAAACCGATTTTCGAGAAGTGGAAGCAGCCGTATCCGTTCGAGCAGCCGTGACGCGGATCGGTCGGTTCGAAACTGAACCCTGTGGGGGAAGTCATCAAACTTTTTGATCGTTATGCCCGATAATTCAGCCTAAGCGTCTGTAGGAACCTGCTGTTACAATGCCGCCCAGCGAATCTTCAGACTTTTTTAGATCAGGAGCACACCGGTGCCTGTCGTTTTTGTTGCCGCTTCCAAGCTGCCAACGCCTTTTGCGCAATTCACCATGCACGGTTTTCTCGACGAAGCCACCGGCCGCGAGCATGTCGTACTGAGCTTGGGTGATTTCACCGACGGTGCCCCGGTACTCGGCCGATTGCATTCTGAATGCCTGACCGGTGATGCCCTGTTCAGCCAGCGCTGCGACTGCGGTTCGCAACTGGAAGGCGCGCTCAAGGCCATCGCTCGCGAAGGTCGTGGTGTATTGCTCTACCTGCGTCAGGAAGGTCGCGGCATCGGTCTGTTGAACAAGATCCGCGCCTATGAATTGCAGGATGGCGGCGCCGATACCGTTGAAGCCAACGAACGTCTGGGTTTTGCCGCCGACCAGCGCGACTACGCCATGTGCCTGCCGATGCTCGAACACTTGGGCGTAAAGGCCCTGCGTCTGATGACCAACAACCCGCGCAAGGTCAAAGCCCTGACCGACATGGGCATCGTCGTCGCCGAGCGCGTGCCGCTGCACACCGGCCACAACCCGCACAACAAACTGTATCTGGCGACCAAGGCCAGCAAGCTCGACCACATGATGGGCAATGAGCATCAGGGTGAGGTAGACAGGGCGTGACTCGCGGTCAGGTAAAGCGTCGCCTCAGCGTCGACTGGTGGAAATACCTGGCGTTAGCGCTGGTGCCGTTGTTCGTGCTGAATGCCGTGTTTGGTCAGGGCGAGGCGATTCTGCCGGTGCTGGCGATGCCGCTGTTCATTGCCGGTGTCGCGTCGATGTTCGTCAGCCTGAAGTATTTTGGCCGCTACAAACATGCGCTGATCGCTACGCAAAAAGCCCTCGATACAGCGGATGAGCCGGCAGCCTGGATCGCCCTCGCGGCAAGCCGCCGAGCGGCATTTCTCGCGGCCGCATTGCCTGCGTGGATCGGTGCACTGGCGGTATTTGTCGGCCTTGAAGCCATACCGCTGATGTTGCTGGCACTGTCCACCGTCGTGCTGTTTTACCTCTACCGTATCCCGCGTCAACTCGGCTGATGCGCCGTCTCTGGCTGGCGGTTCTGCTGCTGGCCATCAATGGCCCTGTATTCGCCGCTCTGCGTGTGGTCAGCCTCGCGCCGTCTCTCTCTGAAATCGTCGTTGAACTGAATTCCGCCGATCTGCTGGTCGGCGTGCTGGATGCGGGCGAGCGGCCTGCTGCGATTGCGAATCTTCCCTCGGTGGGCCGCTATGGCCAACTCGACATGGAGCGTTTGCTCAGTCTCAAACCTGATCTGTTGTTGCTCTGGCCTGGTAGTGTCGGGCCGGCGCAGCGCGATCAGCTCAAGCGGCTGAAGATCCCGACTTACGTCGCTGAATCGCACAGCCTTGAACAGCTTTCTGCGCAGATCGAAGCCATCGCCGGGCAACTGGGCCGGCCCGAGCGTGGGGTGAAACTGGCGGCGGATCTTCGCCAGAAACTCGACCACCTGCGCCAGCGTTATCACCGGGACACGCCGCTTAAGGTGTTCTATCAGGTGTGGGACAAGCCGCTGTATACCGTTGGCGGGGGGCAGATCATCAGCGATGCGCTTGAGGTGTGCGGCGCGCGCAATGTGTTCGGCGACTTGAGCCTGCCGGCGCCGCAAGTCAGCATTGAGGCAGTATTGCAGCGAGATCCCGAGGTGATTCTGGCCAGTGATCAGGCGCAGCTGGATGCGTGGAAGGCATGGCCGCAGGTGGCGGCTGTAAAGCAGGGGGCATTGCTGCTGGTAACCGACAAAGGTCTGGAACGCCCGAGTGGGCAGATGATCGACGCCACCGCCAAGCTCTGCCACCTCATCCAGCCTGACAATTAATCCCTGCAGGAGCTGCCGCAAGCTGCGATCTTTTGATGTTGTTTTAGAAGATCAAAAGATCGCAGCCTGCGGCAGCTCCTACAGGGAGCATCAGCAAATTCAGAAGTTTCAGCGCAGTTCAGGTGTCCAGGTCACCCCAAACATCCAGGCCCGGCCTTCCTCGCGATAACCGTACTGGTTGCCGCCATAGCTGTAGTTTGCGCGGCTGTAACCCTTGTCCAGCAGGTTATCCACCTTCAGATCCAGTTTGATCTCCCGGTTCAGCGCCCAACTGCTGCGCAGACCGAACAACGCGTAACCACCTAGTGTTTGATTGTTGGTCAGGTCGTCATAGCTGCTGCTCACCGCCTGCCAACTGGCACCGACGCTCAGTCGATCAAACTGCCGATCCACATCCCAACTCAACGTCCGCCGTGCTCGTCGTGCCAACGTATGGCCGGTATCACGGTCGCGCGGGTCGATGATCGCCACGCCAAGGTTGCTCTGCCAGCCAAACAATTCCTGCTTCAGCGCCGCTTCAAAGCCGTTGATCCGTGCTGAAGCCACGTTTTCCGGGCGTGAGTTGCTGCCGAAGATGATCGCGTCTTCAAGATCCGTGCGGTACAGCGACGCTTCCAGACGACTGCTTTCACTCAACTGGCTGCGCCATTGCAGCTCGTAGCTTTTCGAGGTTTCCGGTTTCAGGTTTGGGTTGCTGAAATCCGGGTAGTACAGGTCGTTGAAGGTCGGTGCACGAAAGCCTTCGCTGTAGCTGAGCAGCAGATCGTTGTCCGGATTGAGCGGTAGGGTGAATGTGCCGCTCCAGGTGTTCTGACCGCCGAACTGCTGGTTGTCGTCGTGACGCAAACCGAGTTCAGTGGAGAAACTGTCAGCCTGATAACGGTGCTGGATGAACGCGGCGCGGTTCCAGCGGCTGTCCTCGTCGAACGCGGTGCTGCTATTGATCCGGTCTTCGTACCAGTCGCCGCCGAGGATCAGGCTGTTGCGTGCATTCAGTGTCATGTCGTTCTGCCAGTTCACCGAATCGCGGTAAGTGTTGAACACTGTGCGCTCGTCGCTGAGCTTATCCAGTGTCTTTTCGCGGTTTTCGGTGTGGCCGAATTCAATGCGGGTTTTCCAGATATCGTTGACCCGGGCATCGACGTAACTGCTGACGCTGCTAACGTTGAAATCGCTGTAGGGCTGTTGCTGGACCGATTCGAACGTGGTCATGTCGAAGCGTCCGAACGGATTGTCGAACTCGCTTTTGCCACGGTTATCCAGCAGGTTGGCGCCGACTTCGATGTCATCAGTCAGCGCATGGCTGAGGCTCAGGCTCACTGACTTGTTGCGGTAGGCGTCGTGATCGCCGTCGCTCGGGTATGACTCATGGGTACGGTCGATCCCGGCGGTTTCATCCAGGCTGGCGCCAAGGTTGAAGCGGGTTTTGTCGTCGCCACCGGACAGGCCGAGGCTGCGTTCCCAGGTTTGATGGCTGCCGAAGCCGACATGCATGCGTGGTTGCACGCCTTGCTCAGCCCCGCGACGGGTAAAAATCTGAATCACCCCGCCAATCGCATCGCTGCCGTAAATCACCGAGCGCGAACCGCGCAGCACTTCCACGCGTTCGATCTGCTCGATGTTCAGGTGTTGCAGATTGCTGTCACCGGAGGTGGAGCTGCCGATGCGCTGGCCGTCGACCAGCACCAGGCTTTGCGCCGACTGCGTGCCGCGGATATAGACCCCGGGCAAGCTGCCGCGCCCACCGGCTTGCGCCACTTGCACGCCCGGCACGCGACGCAGCAGGTCTGACACATCGCTCGGTTGCAGACGATCAATGTCTTCGCGGGTGAACACGGTGTTGGCGGCGCTGCTGTCATTGCGCGCTTCGACCTGACGGTTGGCGCTGATCAAAACGTCCGGCAGCTTCAGCGCTTGATCCCGCTCGAAGGTGTCGGCGACAGCGCTGGCGGACGGCAGCAGGAAAAAGGGCAGAGCGAGGCGCGAGAGTTTCATGGCAATCCATCGGGAGTATCGGGTATACACAAATCAAATGTGGGAGCGAGCCTGCTCACGAATGCGGTGTATCAGTCAGAAATGATTTGACTGACAGTCCGCTTTCGCGAGCAGGCTCGCTCCCACAAGGGTATTGCGTTTACTTGTTAAGCAATTCCAGACGCTCACGAATCGACGCTTCGATCCCCGCTTCATCCAGCCCGCACTCGGCCAGCATCTGCGCAGGCTTTGCATGCTCGACGTAAACATCGGGCAGGCCCAGATGCAGCATCGACTTGAGGATATTCTCGCGGGCGAGAAATTCGCTGACCGCACCACCGGCGCCGCCCATGATCGCGTTCTCTTCGATGGTCACCAGCAACTCGTGACTGCCGGCAATCTCGCGCACCAAAGCTTCGTCCAGTGGTTTGACGAAGCGCATGTCGACCACTGTCGCATCCAGCTTCTCGGCGACTTTCAGCGCCTCGGCCAGTTGCACGCCGAACACCAGCAGGGCGACTTTGCTGCCCTGACGACGGACGATGCCTTTGCCGATTTCGATCGGTTCGAGGTCTTTCTCGATAGCCGCATTCGGGCCATTGCCGCGCGGGTAACGCACTGCCGCCGGGCCGTTGTACAGGTGACCGGTGGTGAGCATCTGGCGCAGTTCGTTTTCATCGCTCGGGGTCATGATGACCATGCCCGGGATGCAGCGCAGGTAGGACAGGTCGAAGCTGCCGGCGTGGGTCGGGCCGTCTTCGCCGACCAGGCCTGCGCGGTCGATGGCAAATAGCACGTCGAGGTTTTGCACCGCCACATCGTGAACGAGTTGGTCGTAACCGCGCTGGAGGAACGTCGAGTAGATCGCCACGACCGGTTTTGCGCCTTCGCAGGCCATGCCGGCGGCGAACGTCACCGCGTGTTGCTCGGCAATCGCCACGTCGAAATAACGCAGCGGGAAGCGCTCGCTGAATGCCACCAGATCCGAGCCTTCCTTCATCGCCGGGGTAATCCCGACCAGACGCGGGTCAGCCGCGGCCATGTCGCACAGCCATTCGCCGAACACTGCCGAATACTTCGGCCCGCCGGTTTTCTTCGGCGCAGTGGCCGGCGCGTCGACAGGCTCGAGCTTGGTGATGGCGTGGTAACCGATCGGGTCGACTTCCGCCGGGGCGAAGCCTTTGCCTTTCTTGGTGACGATGTGCAGGAATTGCGGGCCCTTCAGGTCACGCATGTTGCGCAGCGTAGCGATCAGGGTCGGCAGATCGTGGCCGTCGATCGGGCCAATGTAGTTCCATCCCAGCTCTTCGAACAGGGTGCCTGGAACCAACATGCCTTTTGCGTATTCTTCGGTGCGACGGGCGATTTCCCAGGCGCCGGGCAGGCGCGACAGCACTTTTTTACTGCCTTCACGCATGCTCGCGTAAGTGCGGCTGGAAAGAATCTTCGCCAGATAGTTCGACAGGCCACCGACGTTGCGCGAGATCGACATGTCGTTGTCATTGAGGATCACCAGCATGTTGGCGTTGACTTCCGGCGCATGGTTCAGCGCCTCGAAGGCCATACCGGCGGTCAATGCGCCGTCGCCGATCACGGCAATCGCCTTGCGATCACTGTTCTGCAGGCGGGCGGCAATCGCCATGCCCAGCGCTGCGCTGATCGACGTGCTGGAGTGGCCAACGCCAAAGGTGTCGTACTCGCTCTCGGCGCGACGCGGGAAAGCGGCGATGCCGTCCTTCTGGCGCAGCGATTCCATGCGCTCACGGCGACCGGTGAGGATCTTGTGCGGATAAGCCTGATGACCAACGTCCCACACCAGCCGGTCGTCCGGGGTGTCGAAGACGTAATGCAACGCGATGGTCAGCTCGATGACGCCCAGACCGGCACCGAAATGCCCACCGGTCTGGCCGACCGTGTAGAGCAATTCCAGGCGCAACTCATCAGCCAGGGTTTCCAGCTCGGCTTCGGCTAACCGGCGCAGGCCGTCCGGCGTATTCGCACGGTCGAGCAGGGGCGTGGTCGGGCGCTTGCGGGGAATCTCATGAAACGTCGTGGGCATCAGGCGAATCGTTATAGGTATAAAAGATGCGGCAGTTTACCTGATGCATCGCCCACTGCCCACGCGTTGATCTTTTTTGGCCGATTCGCCGTCAGCTGCGGCGCTCGACGATATACCGGGCCAGCTCGCGCAACGGCTCGGCTGCCGCGTCAAACGGTCGCAGGGCGTGGAGAGCCTGATCGCGCAGCTCCAGCGCATAAGCCTTGGCCGCGTCCAGGCCGAGCAGCGCCGGGTAGGTCGGCTTGTCCCGGGCGATATCGGCGCCTTGGCGTTTGCCGAGGGTGGCGGTATCGCTTTCGACGTCGAGGATATCGTCCTGCACCTGGAAGGCGAGGCCGATGGCTTGTGCGTAAGTCTGCAAGGATTGCAGTTCATCCGGCTTGGCGCGGCCGCTGGCCAGGGCACCGAGTTTGACGCTGACTTCGATCAGCGCACCGGTCTTGTGTCGGTGCATCAGTTCAAGGGCTTGCTGATCGAGCTTGAGACCGACCGAACCGAGGTCGATGGCTTGACCGCCGACCATGCCGGCCGGGCCTGCGGCCAGTGCGAGCGCACTGACCATCTGCAAACGGATATCGGCGCTCAGGTCGCTCAGGCGCGGATCGAGCAAGGCGCTGAACGCCAGACTCTGCAAGCCGTCACCGGCGAGAATCGCGCAAGCCTCATCGAATTTCTTGTGAGTGGTGGGCTGGCCGCGACGCAGGTCGTCGTCGTCCATCGCCGGTAAATCGTCGTGCACCAGCGAATAGGCGTGGATCAGCTCCACCGCGCAAGCCGCGCCGTTGGCCTGCTCAGCCTTGCCACCGAGGGCTTCGCACGCGGCGTAAGCCAACAGCGGACGCACGCGTTTGCCGCCGTTCATCACGCTGTAGCGCATGGCCTCATAGAGGCGCGCCAGTTCTGGCAACGGGGCGTTGAACAGGCTTTCCAGTGCCGCGTTGACCCGGGCCTGGCTGGTCGCCGAATACGCTGCAATCATTCTGGCTGTTCCGCGTCGAAGGGTTCCTCGGCGAGTTCGCCATCGCGCTCCAGCAGCACTTGCACCTTCTGCTCAGCCTGAGCCAGCGCTGCCTGGCAGTCACGGGTCAGCCCGATGCCCTGCTCGAAAGCGGTCAGCGAGTCTTCCAGCGACAATTCACCGTTCTCCAGACGCTCGACCAATGTTTGCAGGTCGGCGAGGGACTGTTCGAAATCCAGTGCAGCTTTTTTGCGGGCCATGGCGGCAGTTTCCGGTTGACGTTAAACCGGCGCGACACTAGCAGATAGGGGGGGTATGGGCAAATGAGCGGGCTATCTGCGCCCCGTATTTCTGTGGCGAGGGAGCAGGGGGATATAGGGGGATTCCATGAGGGTGACGGTGTATTCGGCTCATTCTGTGAGCCGAATAATTCCGCTATTCGGCTCACGCACAACAAATACGCGTAATTCCTACAGCGATAGCACATGTATCCGATTGTTAAAAAAACGCCGAATGGATAATCTTCGCGCCTTCTAAGACCCGATAGTCACGGGTCTTTCAGACGAAACGCAGTTTCAGAGGCTGTGAAGTACCGAGGATCGGGTGCAAGGTTTCGTTCAGGCATGGCAGGAGGCATTACATGCGTTCATTCATTTTGCTGTTGTTCGGGATGGTTTGCGCACCCGCGCTGCTGGCCGCACCGAGTGCCGAGCTGTCGGAACCGGTGGGTGGCTGGCGTTATCACGGCTTGCTCGATCGCACGGAAAACCCGCAAGTCGCCTATCCGACGCCACCGATCGATCGTGGCATCCAGCGCAATCGCACGATGATCCAGGGCCAGCTCAAAGCCATCGGCCATATGCGCCCGCCGCACAGCCTCGCCGTCAATGGCAATCCGCTGAATCTGTACACCGACGATCAGGGCCGTTTCGCCCGGCCATATGCCTTTGGCGCCGGTTCCAACAGCGTCGAGGTGATCAGCGCCGAGGGCCAGTCGCTCAAGCGCGTGCAATTTTATGAAGCAAATAATTTGCGCACGCCGGCGCGAATTCGTCTTGTCTTGGGGTGGGACGATCCAAAGGCTGAGCTGGATCTGCACATTGTCACGCCCGATGGCCAGCATGCGTTCTGGGCGCGGCCGGCATTGAGCAACGGCGGCGGCCTCGACCCCGACGGCGTCGATGGCCCCGGCCCTGAGATGTTCACCATGACCGCGCCGCTGCACGGCACCTATCTGGTTTACGTCAACTATTGGGGCAATTTCGGCAACGGCGGCTATAACTTCGAGGAGACCAGCAATCAGAACGAGGTGATTACCTCGCAAATCACGCTGGTGCTCAATGAAAACACCGTCGACGAAAAACGCGAGACGTTCATCGTGCCCCTGCGGGCGATTGGTGATCTGCTGCTGGTCAAGACTTTCAACTATTAAGTATCCCGCCATGGATGAAATCGTGAGCGTTGGGAATGAGCGTGAAGATGAGCGATAACACTGTTACCCCGGCTGCCGAAACACCTGCTGGCAAACCTTCCCGGCGCTGGCCGTTGCTGTTGGCCGGGCTGTGCCTGGTGGCTGGCGTAGCAGGCGGTTTTGGCTGGCTGCTGCTCAAACCCAAGGCGCCGCCGGTGGAGCTTGCCAGTGACAAACTTGGCCTGAGCCGCCCGGATGCATTGCTGGAAACCCGCTCGCTGAGCCAGTTGCCCAAAGACCTGCTGACGGTGCCGTTCCTCAAGGCCACGCTGACCGAAGATTTCGTCTTCTATTACGAAACTCACGCCGATCGCCTCGGCTTGATCGGTAGTCTGCGCCGAATCATTTACGAGCATGATCTGAAGTTGCAGGACAGCTTGATCGAACAGCTTTTCGATCAGCCAGCCGATGTCGCGCTGTGGCGCGGTGCCGATGGTCGCTTGAAGGACTTTCTGCTGGTGATGGATCGCGGTGGTTTGGCCAAGCTGCTGGAGCCGCTGGCGAAAGTCGCGCTGGATGACACCCAGCTCAGCGTTTTCGGCAATCTCAAGGTTGGCAGTGACGAGGTGCCGCTGTACCAGTTGAGCTACAACGCCAGCAAATCGCTGCTGTTCGCTTCGCGCGGCGACAAACTGGTAGTGCTGTCGAATCCGGCCAAGTACTACGACCCTGAAAGCGGCGTGTCCGAGGAATCCGGCCACGTCTCGCCGCAAGCACTGGCGGCATTGCTCAACGGCGAAAAGCTGTTCCCCGAAGCCTTTGGCCTGCCTGCTAAAACCCCGGAAACCAGACAGCGACTCTCGGTAAATTCCAGCGTCCTCGCCATGGGCTACCAGCGCTTCATTCCGAACTTCGCCGGCCTGCGTTTCGACATGGACGACAAGGGCTGGCACAGCTACCTCGCCATGGACGAGCTGGAAAACCAGCCGGATTTCGATTTCAAACCGGTCTGGCAAGCCATGCCACTGGGCGCCAGTGCCTGCGTAACGTTGCCGGTAGCTGCCGAACCGCAAAAGCCGTTGCTGGTAAAACTCGGCGCCGAAGACGCCGTGGCACAGACGCTCACCGAACACGTAGCGGGTGCCGCGGGCTTGTGCTGGTACGCCGATTCGCGTTTGTACACGCCATTGCTGGTGGCCAGTCTGAAGGACGAGGACAGCAGCAAGCTCGACGGCGATCTCGGCAAACTGTTCGGTTCGATGGTCGGCGCCTTCGAGTCCAACGTCGAAGAAAAAGTATTCCCTGTAGTGGAGAAACAGGAAGGCCAGAGCCACGTCTGGCAGCGTCAAGTCAGCTCCAGCTTCGGTCCCTACGCAGCCAGGGACGCAGAGAATCCGGATGCAATCAGCGGCAAGGCTTTCATGAAGGTCAGCCTCGCCCGTCACGGCTCGACGCTGCTGTTTTCCCTCGACGACAAACTGGTCGACAAAGCCCTCGGTACCCTCGACAAACGCTTCCCGCCGATGGCCGATGTGCTGCCCAAAGACGTGCTGATGCCGATCTATTTCGGCCCGGATTCGATGGCGCAACTGATGCAGCAGGAAACCCTCGACAGCCTGCCGCAAGACATGGAACCGGTGTTCTACAACGCCGCGCAAACCTATCTGATTCCAAAACTTCGCACTCTCGGCGGCTACGGCAAATATGCCCTGACCTTGCCTGAAGGCAGCGAGCCGGATGGTCACTGGCAGTGGCTGCCGCTGGAGTGGAAAGCGCTGTGACGGCACTGATCCGCAGTCTCGGCTTGCTAGCGCTGTTACTCAGCGCGGGCGCCCGAGCCATCGAAACGCCTGCGCTCGATCCTGCACAATCCCAGGTGTTCCGCGCCTGGTTCGTGCGCATCGCCCAGGAGCAACTGAGCCAGGGCCCGAGCCCGCGCTGGTATCAACAGGATTGCGCCGGGCTGGTGCGCTTCGCTGCCAACGAAGCGCTGAAAGTCCACGACGATAAATGGCTGCGCAGTAATGGCCTGTCCAATCGTTACCTGCCGCCGGAACTGTCGCTGAGCGACGATCAGCGCAAGCTCGCCCAGCAATGGCAGCAGGGCGGCGGCAAGATCGGGCCGTACGTCAACGCAATCAAACTGATTCAGTTCAACAGTCATCTGGTCAGCCGCGACGTGTCGCAGGCGCGTCCCGGTGACCTGATGTTTTTCGATCAGGGCGACGATCAGCACCTGATGATCTGGATGGGCCGCTACATCGCCTATCACACCGGCACTACCACCCCGACTGACAACGGCATGCGTTCGGCAAGCCTGCAGCAACTCATGACATGGAAGGACACCCGATGGATACCCGACGCAGCCAACCCCAACTTCATCGGCGTCTATCGACTGAACTTTCTCTCCCAATGACCGGTGCCCGCATGTTGCGTTTACTGCCTCTGCTGTTGACATTAGTCCTGCCATTTTCGGCAGTGAACGCCGAAGACACCGTCGAACCGAGCGGCTACACACCGGTGTCCGGCGAAAGTTTTTTCCTGCTGGCTGACAGCAGTTTCGCTGCCGACGAGCAGGCCATGGTTCGCCTCGAAGCGCCGGGCCGCGACTATCGGCGTTTCCGCATGGAGCCTTACGGCGGCGCCGACATTCGCGTGTATCGCATCGACAAGCCGCTGGACTTCCTCAAGCGCCAGAAAAACCTGCACCGCGTGGTCAGCGACGGCCAGTTCAAGGGCGAAGGCTTGTCCAACACCCTCGCGTATCTGTGGGACAACTGGTACCGCAAATCCCGGCGGGTGATGCAGCGTGCGTTCTCCTATGAATCGCGCAAACAGGTCACCGAGGAAGTGCCGGAACTGAAGATGGGCAACGCCATCGTCGCGCCGACACCGTATGACGCGCAGCCGCAATTCGCGCTGATTCCGGGCTTGCCGGTGGTCAGCCAGTTCCGTTATCCGCTGTGGCAGGCCAAGCCGATTCAGCCACCGGCCGGGGTCAATCTGGCCGGGTCTTCCAGCGACTTTGTCAGCGTCGCGCCGGGTAACGTTTACATCCCGCTGGGTCAGTTGAAACCGGGTCTTTATCTGGTCGAAGCGCTGATTGGCAAGTACCGCGCGACCACCATGGTCTTCGTTTCCAACACCGTGGCAGTGAGCAAGATTGCC
Source organism: Pseudomonas sp. MF6776 (assembly GCF_016613125.1). Taxonomy (NCBI): domain Bacteria; kingdom Pseudomonadati; phylum Pseudomonadota; class Gammaproteobacteria; order Pseudomonadales; family Pseudomonadaceae; genus Pseudomonas; species Pseudomonas sp. MF6776. Next base: position 232,606 of record NZ_JAENSQ010000006.1, on the reverse strand, counting down.
GGTGATGAATTGCTGGTCTGGGCCGCGCGCAAACACGAAGGCAGTTCGGTGCCGAAGGTCAATGTGCTATGGACCGACGGCCTCGGCGTGATGAGCAGTGGCGCCACTGATGCCGATGGTTTGCTGCGCCTGAAACACGTCAGCCCCGAGCGTTCTTTCGTCATCGGCGAGGACGGGGAGGGCGGTGTATTCGTTTCGGAAAACTTCTACTACGACAGCGAAATCTACGACACCAAACTCTATGCCTTCACCGACCGACCGCTGTATCGCCCTGGTGATTGGGTGTCGCTGAAAATCGTCGGTCGCGAGTTCAAGAATGCGCGGGATTCGGTGTTGCCGGGTGCCGCAGACGTCAATGTCAGCGTGCTCGACGCCACTGGCACCGAGCTGCAACGCCTTGATCTGAAACTCGATTCGAAGGCCGGCACCCAGGGTCGTTTCCAGTTGCCGGATAACGCGGTGGCGGGCGGGTACGAGATTCGCTTCAACTATAAGGATCAGGCTTACAGCAGCGCCTTCCGTGTGGCTGAGTACATCAAGCCACACTTCGAGATTTCGCTGAATCTGGCCAAGCAGGATTACCGCACCGGCGAGCCGGTCAAGGGCAGTCTGGTGCTGTTGTACCCGGACGGCAAACCAGTGGCGAACGCCAAACTGACCCTGAGCCTGCGCGCGCAGCAACTGTCGATGGTCGACAACGAACTGCAATATCTCGGGCAATTCCCGGTGGAGCTGACCAGCACCGAACTGACCACCGACAGCAAAGGCAACGCCACCCTCGACCTGCCGGCCGCCGACAAACCGAGCCGCTACATGCTCACCGTGTTCGCCAGCGATGGCGCGGCGTATCGGGTCAAGACCACCAAGGAAATCCTCATTGACCGTGGCGCCGCGAGTTTCCGCTTGAGTGCGCCTCAGCGTTTCAGTGCAGTCGGCGACAAGGTCGCGTTCAGCTACGCCAACGAGGGCGGTACCGAGCAGAGCAAAGCGGTCACGCCGAGCACTTACGGCTGGGTGCGCCTGGAAGACCAGAGCACCGGCGAAGGCAAACTCGCGGCGACTGACAAAGGCTTCAGTCTGGCCTTCGAACGTCCGGGCACTTACAACCTGACGCTCAAGGGTCAACACGGTCGCGTCCTCGGCGCCACCGGTCATGCGGTCACCGGTGACGGCGTCAAAGCTGTGCCGGGCACCGTCGAAATCGTCCTCGACAAACCTGAGTACAAGGCCGGCGACGAAGCGTTGGCACTGATCACCTTCCCTGAGCCGGTCAATGATGCACTGCTGTCGCTGGAGCGCGACAAGGTCGAAGCCACCGCGCTGCTGGCCAAGGGCGGCGACTGGTTGAAACTGGAAAAACTCAGCGACACCCAATACCGCGCACGCATTGCGGTGAAGGATAACTTCGCGCCGAACCTGACCTTCTCCGTGCTGTACACCAAGGGCGGTCAGTACAGTTTCCAGAATGCCGGGATCAAAGTGATCGCACCGCAAATCGACGTGGCGATCAGCACCGACAAACAGGTGTATCTGCCGGGTGACACGGTGACCGTCGACCTGACTACGCAGTTCGCCGGTAAAGCAGTTCCGGCGCATCTGACGGTGAGTGTTGTCGACGAAATGGTTTACGCGTTGCAGCCGGAAGTCGCGCCGACCATCGACCAGTTCTTCTACCATCCACGGCGCAACAACGTGCGCACCAGCGCCAGCCTGTCGTTCATCAGTTACGACGTCGCGCTGCCGGGCAGTCCCGGTGCGCCGGGCAAAGCCAACCGCAGTGAACGTGGCGTAAAAGTGCTGGAGCGGCCGCGTCGTGAAGACGTCGATACCGCTGCGTGGCAACCGGAATTGCTGACCGGTGCCGACGGCAAAACCCGCTTCACCTTCAAGATGCCCGACTCGCTGACCCGCTGGCGCATCACCGCCCGCGCCATCGCCGATGACGGGCAGGTCGGTCAGAAGAAGCAGTTTGTCCGCTCGGAAAAACCGCTGTACCTGAAGTGGAGCGGGCCGAGCAAATTCCGTAAGGGTGATCAGCCGCAACTCGGTATTTTCGCGTTCAGCCAAGCCGAGAAACCGGTCAAGGCTGAGCTGGTCACCCACTACGCCGGCACCGAACAACGCCTGCCGGTGACCCTGAACAACGGCATCAACTACCTGCCACTGCCGGCGTTCGCATTGGCTTCCGGCGAGTGGACGGCGGAGTTGGTGCAGGACGGCAAAACCGCTGATTCTCTGGCCGTGCGCTTGAGCGCAACCGGTGACGGCTGGCAAGTGACCCAGACGCAAAGCCTCGACGTGGTCAGCGGCGATACACCACTGAGCCTGCCGGCGGACGCCACCGATATTCGCCTGCGGCTGGATGACAGCCCGCAAGCGCTGTTCCGTTCGGCGCTGGATGATCTGCTCAGCTACCCGTACGGCGGGGTCGAGCAGACTGCCAGTCGCTTGTTGCCGCTGAGCATTGCCTATCCTTCGCTGGCATCGAGCCCGCAGATCCGCGATCGCTTGCGTCTGATCATGCAGAACAGCCGTCTGCGGTTGGTGCAAATGGCCGGGCCGTCGGCGAGCTTCACCTGGTGGGGCTACGACGGTGAGCCGGATGCGTTCCTCACCGCTTACGCCTACTTCGCCGACTGGAATGCCAGCCAGTTACTGGATCTGACGCTGCCGCCGGAGCATTGGCAGCGCGTGTTGGAGGTTTACGCCAAACAGGCGCCGAACACGCCGTTGCTGCAACGGGCGTTGATTCTGTCGTTCGCCAAGCAGATGCATTTGCCGGTGAACACGCTGCTGACGGGGTTGATGGAGGATCTGGCGAAGGCGGGTGAAGGCAATGCCGAAACCCTGATCGACGATGGCGTAGACAGCCTGGTGATGAGCGATCCGGATTCGGCGCTCGGTCTGGCGGCGGCGCGAGTGTTGACCGCATCGCTGGCCACACAGGCGAAAGTCGCGTTGCCTGACGCATTCAATCGTCAGGTGGGCGCTGCGCAACAGCGTCTGTCGGTCAGTTCGCAGCCGTTTGTCGAAGCGCTGAATCTGTCGCTGCAACCGTTCGATCAGGCTCGCGCGCAAGCCTTGCTGCAACGCCTGTTGCCGCAGCAATCGACGCTCGAGCGCGCACTGGCGCTGACCTGGCTGCAACGCAGCATCGCCCAGGCTTCGCCGACCATTGCGCTGACGCCGGGTGAGGGCTGGAAGAAAAGCTACGGTGCCAGTGGCGAGATGTTCTGGACGTGGCAGGGGGCGACGCCGGTGCCGAGCGTGTTGACGGTTTCTGGTACTCAGGAGCGTCCGCTGCGCGCGGCGCTGAGTTTCCAGACTCAACAGCCGGCCATCGATCCAATGGCCGTGACCATCACCCGTCGCCTGTCGCGACTGGTGCCGGGCGACGAAGCGTTCACTTTCAAACTGGAACCGGTCGGCACTAAGCCGCTGTCCAGCGACAGCCTGTATCTGGACGAAGTGATCCTCACCAGCAAGGCGCCGAAACCGCTGCGCTACGGCATGCTTGAAGTACCGCTGCCACCGGGCGCTGATGTCGAGCGCACAACGTGGGGCATCAAGTTGCAGGGCAAGGATGGCACCGAACCGACCGCACTCGAGAAAGCGCGTTTTGAGCCGGGACAACTGGCCTACGCGGTGCCGGTGGATGCGCTGAGCGGCGAGTTGCGCCTGCGCCATCTCGTGCGTTTCTCGCAGAAGGGCCAGTTCAATTTACCGCCGGTGCGTTTCACCCAGGTCTACGCGCCGCAACATCAGGCTCAGGAAGCGAAAGCCGCCCTCGGTCAGGTCACGGTCAACTGACATGAAGCGGCCGCTGCTGTGGCTGATGTTGTGTGTGATTCCCGCGCTGGCAACGGCGCAGGATGAGTCTTTGCGCGTGGCCTACAAGGGTGAATTGTTGTCGTTGAGCCAGACGCAACTGATCGCTCGCGAGCCGTTGCCGCCTTCGCTGGATGCGCCGCTGGGCAGTCTGTGGAAGCTGTTTGTTTATGCGTGGCTGGTGGATACCGGCGCTCGCGAGCCCGCTTATGAATGTCGCGGACAGTCGAAGGAAGAAGTTTATTGCTGCAGCGCTGGCGGCAAGATTGAACGTGATCAGGCGTTGGTGAAGTCGTGTGGGTTGTATTTCGAGCCTGCGCGGTTGGGGATTTCCTCTTCCGATTGGCGGGCGTATTGGCAGACGCGGCAGGCACCGCCGTGGTTGCTGGATCTGCCATTGGTGCAACCGGCTACCCGAGTTTCTGTGGCTGATTTGTTGATGGTGTTGTCTTTGCTGCCAGCTCAAGACCAGATGCGCCGCGTGTTGCTTGATGTCGTTCTGACTGCGGCGGATGGCAACGTCGTTGGTGAATTGGGCGGGCGCTTGCGGGTGAAAACCTGGAGCTGGCTCGGCGATCAGGACCCACAATCGCGACAGGGCGGATTTGCCGGTTGGACGGTGGATGGCTCGCCGGTTTGGGCGGGAGGGCGTGGCACCAGTCAAATGGTTCTACGAAATTACGGTCAGGCACTGGCGACGGTGTTGCCAACGGTCCGGCCGGTAGAGACGGGCCGTTGTGTCGAAGTCGGTCTGTTCTCGCGCTATCCGGTGTTACGTGTTTTGGCTGGCGATCGGGCGGTGACTTCCGGACCGTTGCAGGGCGATTACCGCGTCGAATTCGCTAACGGCAATGCGCTGGATATCCATAGCGACGGCGAACTGTTTCTGCTCAACAACAAACTCGTCGCCAGGCTTGATCGCGAAGAATACGTCGCCCGGGTGCTGGATCGCGAAGCCAAACCCGAACCCGCCGAAGCCGCCAAAGCGCTGGCCGTGGCGATCCGCACCTACCTGCTGCAAAACGCTGCGCGTAGCGGCGATTGCCTGAGCATCGATGACAGCAGCACCCGCCAACGCGTCGCCCCGCGTCCGGCCTCGGCGGAGTCTCGCAGTATCGCCGCATGGACGGCCGATCTGGTGTTGGCCGGCAGTATCGTCACCTATCACTCAGACCAACCCGGCCCGGACAAACTCGCTTGGCAACAAGCCGTCGAGCAGGCCAATGCTGGTCAGCGCTACGACGCGATTCTGCTCCACGCCTATCCGCGCGCCAGCCTTAGCCGTTGGGACAACCCAGTCGCCTCCTGCGAAGCACTGCCCGCCGCCCAAGACTGGCTGCAAAAGCAACGACGCGGCTGGCGCCCGAAGCTGGAAAGCGAAACCGGCTACAACGAAGTCAGCACGTTCGCCGTGTGCAAACTGGCTTTTGGCAGACCCTTCGTCGACCGCGAGCGCCAACGAATCTATGTGCGCGGCGTACTCACCCTGCAGGATCGCCTCGACCTCACCCACGAATATCTGCACCTGGCTTTTGAAGCACATCCCAACGGCCAGGATGAAACCTACATTGAAGGGCTCGCCCGTCACCTCTTGCTGGAATAGACCATGACACTCCGTTATCCACAGGTCTTGCTGCTGCTCTGCACGCTAACCGCGCTGTCGCCGGCCATCGCCGCCGACAGCGTCAAACTCGACACCCCGGTCGGCGGCTGGCGCAGCGGCGCGCCGCAAGGCGAGGGCGAAAGCTTCCGCCAGACCGTCAACTACCCAGCCTCCTCGGTGAACACCCCGATCGGCCAAGCCAACACCGCACGCATCAGCGGCGAAATCAAAGCCACACCGAAGAGCACAGAGCCCGGCCGCCTCATCGTCAACGGCGTCAGCATGCCGCTGAAAATCGACGACGCCGGCCACTTCGACCGCCCATTCTCCTTCCCCAACGGCAGCAACAGCGTCGAAGTCCGCAGCCCTGACGGCAAACAACGTCACCGCACCCAATTCCTCAACACCAGCGGCGGCGCTACCCCGGCCAAACTGCGCGTCCTGCTGGCCTGGGACAGCGACGGCACCGACCTCGACCTGCATCTCGTCACCCCCGACGGCGGCCACATCTGGTACGGCAATCGCACCGCCCCCAACGGCGGCGCCCTCGACGTCGACGTCACCACCGGCTACGGCCCGGAAATCTTCGCCATGCCGGCGCCGATCAAGGGGCAGTATCTGGTGTATGTGAATTACTACGGCGGCGGGTATCGCGCAGATGACGAAGGTGGGGATGAAGCCGTGCAGGCGCTGACGACGGCGCAGGTGACGGTGATTACCGAAGAAGGCACGCCGAGCGAGAAGATGGAGACTTTTTTGATCCCGATGCGGACGGCGGGGGAGTTGACGTTGGTTAAGGCGTTTAGTTATCCGTGAGCGATAAATTGGGCAGCAAGTTGCTGCCCAATTATCCTGTCATCACTCAGGCCGCCAATTCAGGTCGGAAACTGCTGGAGGTCAGACGCTTTAGCGCAATATCAAGAGCCTGATCATCGAACAGTTTGCTCTTGCGAGCAGCAGCACCAGCGCCACCGTCCCAATGCTTCAACGCCTCACGCACTGCAGGAACGGTCGCAGACACGCCTTCCTGGCTTAGCAGCCAATCGACTGTCGCCAACAACTCCATACCGAATGGCGATTCAAAACCGTCAATCAACTCGGCAGTGCGTTCTAAAGCCTGGGAGTATTCCTTGGCCTCAGTCTTCAGATACGTCTGCAAAAAGGCTTTGCGCTCTTGATCAAACCAGATCACATCGCTAATGCCGGCGTCACTGATGCGTTTGTCACAGTGCAGATAACTGCCATCGAGGTTGTCGAGCAGATGTTCCAGCCGGTTGGCGTACGGCCCATATTTGTGCGCGACAAACTTCAGATTCAGAGGATTCTCGGTATCCGGCAACTGCTCGATAGCACGCTCGAGAAACCAAGCCAACTTCTGTATCTCCAGCAGACTGCACTCCATACCTAAAACCCAATAGCGACGAACCAGTTCGGCGATAAGCGCGCGGGCTGGCGTGAGTTTTTCTACGCCCGAACGTTTGGCTACGTTCAGATACTGGTTCGAGGGCTCGAATACCAACACATCGGCGTCCAGGTCCCCCAACACTTCGACAATCTGCTCACGGACTTCAGGCCACTTCAAACCGCCGTTACCAGCACCCAGAGGCGGGACGGCGACAGATTTCACGTCGTTCTCAAGCAAAAACCGACGCAGATCATGCAAGCCTTCCGTTATCCACGCCATTTGCGACGGAGAACGCCAATGGCGTTTGGTTGGGAAGTTCACGATCCAGCGAGGGCCATCGAGTTCATTGGTGGCCGTCACATGCATCTTGCCGGTTTCTACTTCCTTCGCCTTACACGCTGCTGCATAGAGACGGTAATTTTGCGCAAAGCGTTCTTTAAACATCAATGCGATGCCCTTGCCCATCACGCCCACGGTATTCACCGTGTTGACGAGGGCTTCGGTTTTGGCTTCCAGCAGGTTGCCTTGGGTGAATCTGATCATTGGAAATACCATTTGGGGCGCGCATGAACCGGCAACGTCAGGCCTCTAGCGGCAACGTCTGCTTCTATACGTACTTTCATTGCATCGGTGTGGCACATGATGCCCAGTAGCCCCGTAATCGGTAGGTGATGGTGGATCAGCGCCTCAGCCTGATAACGCTCCATTTTGCGAGGATCATCAGGATCGCGCTTGAAGTCGCGCCGTTGAAGGATAGACCAATCGATCTGGTCGAGATTCGCCAGATCGCTGTAGTAGTTTGTCCAACTCGGGTAAGCATGTGCGTTTGTAAAGACAAACGGTAGGCCGAGCTCTTCAACGCGATAGAGGCTTGAGACCAGAATCACGATCTCGTCATTGCTGCGTTGCTGAACACTCCAGCCAGAGTGAATGTTCTGCATCATCACTGAGAAGGGCGTGAAGTAGAAGGGCACGTAATCGGCCAAAACGCCTTCCGGTGCGATAGGCACCTGACGGGAACGGCGCTTATCGATCAAGTCGACGTTACCGATATTCACGTACTGAGGTGCCTGTGCTTCCGAATTTGCGCAATGCAGACCGTTGTCCAGAATCCAGGGCAGGTTATCGCGGTGCACGATACGCCAAATCAGAGCTTTCTCTGGATTCAGGCTGGTGTAGTTCATTTATAAGAACATTCCGGGATTCACGCTGATGGGAGTCGCAAGCTTTGCCACGCGCATTTTAGCCTCACAAAGCGAGCTGACTTCATCGTTGGGTGCATAAATCCTGGAAAAGTTTTTGGGGTTTACCATTTCGGGAGATAGGCATTCGGCCATGCAAACGCTTTTGCATTCTGGGTTCTGATAGTCCCGAGTACTCATCAGCTCCCAATTAATTGCTTCAAAACCTGCGTTGTAATCGAGCAGTTGGATCGCATCATCAGCGAGTGGGTGACGGGGAATAATTTTCCAGTCGTTTTGTTTGGCAAATGATCGAAAGACGGAGATGAGGACGAACTTTTCTTTGGGCCGGCTGAGCTGTACACGTCCATCAAAAGGATTCGCAGCAAACCAGTGGAACGGAACATAGCGATCAAGATTGAGCGCTTTGCGCTTCCTGAGGATTTCACTGTCTGCGACGTCGGTGAAATTTTCCAGACTGGCGCGAGGCTTTAGGCCTTCCTGAAAGATCCCATCCAAATTCTCAACGGAGGTGAGGTGGTAAACGAAGTATTTTTCCCTGATGTTTGCGTCCGACATAGTGGTCTCCTTGACCTACACATCAACCTAAACTGAATTCAGTCCCGGCCTTGCCCCGCGCTGATGTAACCCTCGATCCGTGGGGGTTGGTACAACAATCGCCGTGATTCTAGTTTGCTATCACTTTTGACCACAAGCCCAATATGGAAATTGGTTAGCAGGGTCATACAGCAACACGCCTGAACTCACTCTTCGTCAAAATAATCGCGATCCAGCGTCGGCAACCGCAACAAACGCGATGTCACGCCCACCTCATGATCCATCATCAGATGCACCAGCCGCATGCCGTCTACCAACACAATGCCGTCCACCGATTTGGCGAAGTCGACAGCGTGCGCTGTAAAGCCAGAGGTGGTAATGAACACGCCACGCTTGGCTTTTTGCCCTGCGAGCGCCCCATAGAACGCCTGCAGTTCAGGCCGGCCAACCGTGTTCTGCCAGCGCTTGGCCTGAACGTAAACCTTCTCCAGCCCCAATTTATCGAGCGAGATAATGCCGTCGATTCCTGCATCACCGGAACCGCCGACACGTTGCAGATCATTACGACTGGCGCCGTAACCCAGGCGATGAAGTACATCCAGCACGATCACTTCGAAGCGGTTGGGGCTGACTTGCAGCAAGTTATCCAAAAGGTCGGCCGCCGTCGCATCGCGCAGTTCCTTTAGCGCTCGCTCCAATCGGTCATCGGGGCTTTCGGTGGCAGAGGCCAGATCTGGCTCCACATTTGGTTGGTCATCCAGTGGCTCGGCATCAGGCGCGACTTTCAGCTTCACATTCATGTAGCCGATCGCTAAATGCTCCACGTCCTTGGCTGACAGTGGAAATGCATGCTCCTTGGCGTACTGCACACCAGCGTCAGTCAACTTCCAATAACCGCGTTTGGCACTACTGGAAAGACCTGCACGCTTGAGGCGATCGTGTGCCCAGCCTGATCGGTTCTTGTAGGTGGCCTGACCACTCGCGATCAGATCTTCACGCTGCGCTTCTGTTAATTGCAGCATTTTGGCTGCCGCTTCGTGGGCGTCCCGAGCAATTGCACCGTCGGGTTTTGTGGCAAGAAACCGGAGGATCGGCTCGATGAACTGATCGTAGGTTGGAACAGACATGGGCGCATCCCTGTGCTGATGGGTGTTTTTGAACTGACCGACGGGCGAGTATAAATTAACGCTCGCTGAGGATGCCTTCGAGAGTAAGAGCTGGTGCCGTGAAAACGTAAGTCGCTGTGTCGTGGCGTCCTGATAGGGCGAGTAGCTGAGCAGAACACTTTCCAGCAGGCATTAAAAAGCCGGCTTGTGGCCGGCTTCTCGGGGACTGGCTTGGCCTATTTTTGGTAAGCCTTGCCAGCCTTCAAAACGTACACCCGGATCTGCGTCCGGCTGTGGGACTTGGTCAGACGTTGGTCTGCCGCGTCGGGCGTCATCTGAGCCGCGGGAGCGGGGCGATGCGCAAATGTGGGGCGCAGGATACTGAGTTTTGCTTTGGATTCCCAGTGTGAAGTGCGGGTTAGAGCGATCTCGCTGGCAAAAAATCAAGATTTGTACCGGATATCAGGGCCTCATCGCCAGCAGGCTGGCTCCCACAGGTTCGGTGTGAGGCAAAGTCAGCCAAACCAGCTCAGAGAAATGGCACCACCGGCCGCCGTTTGCTCAGCGTCGACCACCAGAATACCCAGCCCAATATATGGATCCGCTGCTCTTCGATTTGTGCGGGGCGGAAGACTTCGTCGGGATATTCAGCGCTGTTGTGGCTGCGCAGGCGCAGGCCGTTGCCGGGCATGCGATGCAGGTATTTGATGCGAAGCATGCCGTCGTGTTCGATGGCGTAGATTTCGCCGTCGACGACTTGGGTGAGGCCGCGGTCGATGGCGACGATGGAGCCGTCATCGATGCGGTCGGCCATGCTGTTGCCGATCATGTGTGCGCAGATAGCGTCGCCTGGGCGGATTTCCAGTTGATCGAGGTGCGCGCGTAGCAGGCGGATGGACAGGTCCGGGTCCTGGATGACGTGGGTTTTTCCAGAGCCGTTGGTCTGCGGTGTTTCTTTGAAGAACGCCAGATCGATGTCGTTGGGGTCGATGACGTTGTAGACGCCACGGATGGTCTGGGCGTCGAAGGTGTCGCCGTTGCTCGCGGGCGGGGTCAGGCTTGGTATCTCTTTGGTGCCTTCGCCGGTTTTCAGCCATTCGCTGTTGACGGACAACAGGCGTGAGACTTCTTCCATGCGATACGCCGGGACGCCCCGGGTGTACCAGTTGTGGACATTTTGGGCTTCCGTGCCCCAGAACTTTGCGAAACCCGTGGTGGAGATGTTCGCTTTTTCCAGGAGTGCCTTGAATCTTGGACCGCTAGTGTTCTTTCTCATAAACACGGAGTCTACGGCCGTGCTAGAGGGGTTTGAATAAACTTGGCGTTCAAAAACGGGCTGAATTTTGCGACTGGATGTAAGACGTTCTTGTGGGAAATTAAACAAGTTAAAACCGTATCGCGCAGAGTTTAAACAGTTCGTTTAAGGGGGATGTTCTCGCACATAAAAAACCCCGGATCGACCGGGGTTTTATCCAAGCGTCACGCAGGTTGCATGGACTCAGCCTTTGTAGGCAGCAACCGACTTGGTGATCGCTTCGCGGGCGGCGTCTGCACCGGCCCAGCCTTCGATCTTGACCCATTTGCCTTTTTCGAGATCTTTGTAGTTCGCAAAGAAGTGCTCGATCTGCTGGATCAGCAGCGGTGGCAGGTCGGTGTATTCCTTCACGTCGACGTACAGCTGGGACAGCTTGTCGTGTGGCACTGCGATAACTTTGGCATCGCCGCCGCCGTCGTCAGTCATGTTCAGGATACCAACCGGGCGTGCGCGGATTACCGAGCCTGGCGCAACCGGGTAAGGGGTTACGACCAGCACGTCGAGGGGATCACCGTCGTCAGCCAGGGTGTTCGGGATGTAACCGTAGTTGGCCGGGTAGAACATTGGGGTGGCCATGAAACGGTCAACGAACAGGCAATCGCTGTCTTTGTCGATTTCGTATTTGATCGGCGCGTGGTTGGCCGGGATCTCGATCGCGACGTAGATGTCGTTCGGCAGGTCTTTGCCAGCCGGAATCTTGCTGTAGCTCATTGGGCGTTGCCCCCGTAGTTGACCAAAAACACTTGGCCGGATTGACCAAAAAGTGGCGGCGATTATAGGCATATTCTGCCGTCGACGCCATGAACCTAAAGTCGTGCAGAACTTAGTCGTGCGCCTGATAGACCGGGTCGCTGGCCTGAAGTTGCCGCAACCTGCCCAACGGGTCCTGCCGATAGAAAAGCTGCAGTTGCGCGTAGACCTGCGGATAAGCCTCGTGCAGCAGATCCGGGGCGCTGAAGAAGTATTCGCTGGTGACGGCGAAGAACTCGGCCGGGTTCTCGGCGGCGTAAGGATCGATGGCGGTTTCTGCGTCGGGATTGTCGTCGAGCTGGCGGTTGAGATCGTCGTAAGCCGTCTGCATTACGTCGGCCCAGTCGCTGACGCGCATGTCGGTGTGCAGCGGCGGCAGGCCGTTGGCGTCACCGTTAAGCATGTCGAGTTTGTGCGCCAGTTCGTGAATCACCAGGTTGTAGCCTTCCCAGCCACCACTGGCCATCACGCCCGGCCAGGCAAGGATGATCGGCCCCTGCTGCCAGGCTTCACCGCTGTGTTCGCCATCCCATTCGTGCTCAACGCCACTGGCATCGCGGTGACGCTGTGGGCTGAGGAAGTCGTCGGGATAGAGGACGATTTCGTGAAAACCCTGATACCAGTTCAGATCGCCCAGATGCAAAAGCGGTAATTGTGCCTGGGCGGCGAGCAGTAGGCGTTGCTCCTGATGCAATTCGACGCCGGGCAGGGCGCTCAGGTGTTTGTCTTCGAGAAACAGCACACAGGCTTCGCGCAGCCACTGATCTTCTGCGGGCGTGATGCCATCAAGAAAGCTCAGGTGATGGCGCACCTGTTGCCACATCTCGTCGGCAATCGGGTGCCTGGCCAGAATGCGCCGGCGGCGCCAGGCGCTCAGCGACCACATCGGCTTAGTGCGATTGGACTTTGGTGCCGCCGAAACGGCTGCGCACCACGCCGATGATCATCGGAATCAGCGACAGCAGAATGATGGCGACCACCAGCAACGACAGGTTTTTCTTGATGAACGGTACGTTGCCGAAGAAGTAACCCAGGGTCACCAGTCCGCCCACCCAGAGGATGGTGCCCAGCACGCTGAAACCGAAGAAACGCGGGTACGGCATCCGCGCTACACCGGCGACGAACGGTGCGAAAGTCCGGATGATTGGCAGGAAGCGCGCCAAGGTCACGGTTTTGCCGCCGTGCTTGTCATAGAAATCGTGGGTCTTTTGCAGATAGTCGCGGCGGAAGATTTTCGAGTTCGGGTTGCTGAACAGCTTTTCGCCAGCCGTTCGCCCGATGACGTAGTTGGTGCTGTCGCCCAGGATCGCAGCGAGCATCAGCAGACCGCCTAACAGCACTGGGTCCATGCCGCCGCCAGCCGCAACAGCGCCGGCAATGAACAGCAGCGAATCGCCAGGCAGGAACGGCATCACCACCAGACCGGTTTCACAGAAAATCACCAGAAACAGGATGGCGTAGATCCACGGCCCGTAGTTGTTCACCAGCAAGTCGAGGTAAACGTCGAGATGCAGGATAAGGTCGAGCGGGTTGAAATCCATGGGGGCACCTGTATGGCGGCCCTACTCAGTGGGCCTGTGCGGATGACTTCGTGTAAGCCTACAGCGGGATGTAGTTTTTCTTACAAGCCGGGAAGATCGGGATTATACGGTTTGAATGATGACGCGCGTGTTGGTTTTGTAGCGCGGGATGTCGAGGTGTGAGGAATTGTCAGAGATACGGAGTTGTGGGGGCGTGAGTTTTTGTGGCGAGGGAGCTCCCCTGGCCACAAATAGACTCGTCAAACTGGCGTTATAGCTCGTCGCTGATCGGCAGCACGTAGTTCTTGAACTCGGTGTCTTCCTTGAAGCCAATCGATTCGTAGGTTTTCTGCGCCACTTCGTTATTGGCACTGGTGGAGACGCGCATGCGCACGGCCTGGGTTTCCTTGGCCATTTTCTTCGCGGTACGGATCAGGTTGTCGGCGACCAGTTGGCGCCGAGCGTCTTCGGCGACGTAGATGTCGTTGAGGATCCACACGCGTTTGAGCGACAGCGAGGAGAAGCTTGGATACAGCTGACAGAAGCCCATCAGCTTTTTGTCGTCATCATCGGCCAGAGCCAGATAGATCACCGACTCTTTGCGGCGCAGGCGTTTTTCGAGAAACGCGCGGGAGGAATCCGGGTAAGGCAGGGAGCCGTAGAACTCGCGATATTTGACGAACAACGGAGTCAACAAATCCAGATGTTCGAGGGTCGCTTGAATAATCCGCATGATAGGTCTCGTCTTCAAGTGGCTGTCTTCAACTGCTCTGACGGCGATGGGGAACCCTGGCGGCCGTGCGTCGATCCTGCCTTAAACCAGCGCAGAAACGCAATGCGGAAACGGTTCAGGCTGGGGGCGGATCGAGTAGGAAATTTCCTTTCATGTCCGCTCCAGCGTCCGACTCCAGCGTCTGAACCTGTGCTTCGTCCTTCAGGTTGACCCCCGACAGCTGTCGCCGACAGGCTTCGCGCATCAGGTACAGCAAGCGATGCGCCGCCATGCCGTAGCTCAAGCCTTCAAGCCGTACGTTGGAAATGCAATTGCGATAGGCGTCGGTCAATCCGATTTTTGGATTGTAGGTGAAATACAAACCGAGGCTGTCCGGCGAGCTGAGGCCAGGGCGTTCACCGATCAGCATGACGACCATTTTTGCGCCGAGCAGTTGACCGATCTCGTCGCCGACGGCAACGCGACCCTGTTCTACCAGAACGAGGGGCGCAATCGACCAGCCGTCGCCGCCCATTTGCTCTTCCAGCCGGAGCAGAAACGGCAGCGTATGCCGATGCACCGCCAGCGCCGATAGACCGTCAGCCACGACAATCGCCAGATCGACGCCGCCCGGATGGGCCGCTGCGTAATCGCGCAAGGCCTGCGCTGACTCGTCGCTGAGCTTGCGTCCCAGATCCGGACGTTGCAGGTAGCTGTTGCGGTCCACCGCTGCGCTGTGCAAAAGCAGGCTTTCGCGCCCACGCTCACTCAGTTGTGCACTGAGTCCGGCATGATCGAACGGCAGATGCACCGCATCCCGCGCCTGAGCGTGGGCGTACTGGAAATCCAGTTGCGCGCTGGTTGGCAGGCTGGTGCCGGTGCGGCCGAGGGCGATTCGCGCCGGCGTCAGGCGACGCAGTTCCAGCCATGGGTTTTGTGGGTCGACAGGCGGTTTATCCATCAGGCTCATCCCAGTTGCGCCAGGGCCTGGCGGAAGGCCGGCGGCAGGTTGTTGCCGAAGCGGACCTTACCGTCCGCCTGGGTGAAGATGCCCATGTTCGCCAGCCACTGTTCAAATTCCGGGGCTGGTTTCAGGCCCAGCGTCTGGCGCGCGTAGAGCGCGTCG
Organism: Pseudomonas sp. MF6776; assembly: GCF_016613125.1. Lineage (NCBI taxonomy): Bacteria > Pseudomonadati > Pseudomonadota > Gammaproteobacteria > Pseudomonadales > Pseudomonadaceae > Pseudomonas > Pseudomonas sp. MF6776. Next base: position 217,502 of record NZ_JAENSQ010000006.1, on the reverse strand, counting down.
TGGAACGAGGTGGTCTGGTAGTTGAGCATGATGTCGTCGGAGCCGGGGATGCCCATGATGAAGTTGATCCCCGCCACACCGAGCAGGGTCAGCAGGGTGTCCATGTCGTCCTGATCGGCTTCGGCGTGGTTGGTGTAGCAGATGTCGCAACCCATCGGCACGCCGAGCAACTTGCCGCAGAAGTGGTCTTCGAGGCCGGCGCGGATGATCTGTTTGCCGTTGTAGAGGTATTCCGGGCCGATAAATCCTACGACGGTGTTCACCAAAAACGGCTTGAAATGTCGCGCCACGGCGTAGGCTCTTGTCTCGCAGGTCTGTTGATCGACGCCGTGGTGGGCGTTTGCCGACAGGGCGCTGCCTTGCCCTGTTTCGAAATACATCAGGTTTTGCCCGAGGGTGCCGCGGTTCAGGCTTAATCCGGCGTCGTAGCCTTCCTGCAACACATTCAGGTTGATGCCGAAACTGGCATTGGCCGCCTCGGTGCCGGCGATCGACTGAAATACCAGATCCAATGGCACGCCACGGTTGATCGCCTCGATGGAGGTCGTGACGTGGGTCAGCACGCAGGCCTGGGTCGGGATGTCGTAGCGCTGGATGATCGCGTCGAGCATTTCCAGCATCGCGCAGATCGAGGCGATGCTGTCGGTGGCCGGGTTGATGCCGATCATCGCGTCGCCGTTGCCGTACAGCAGGCCGTCGAGAATGCTCGCGGCGATGCCGGAGGGCTCGTCGGTGGGGTGATTCGGTTGCAGGCGGGTCGACAGGCGCCCGTGCAAACCGAGAGTGCCGCGAAACTTTGTGACCACGCGGATCTTCTGCGCCACCAGCACCAGATCCTGAACGCGCATGATCTTCGACACGGCGGCGACCATTTCCGGGGTCAGGCCGGGGGCAAGGGCGCGCAGACTTGTTTCGTCAGCGGCGTCGCTGAGCAGCCAGTCGCGAAAACCACCGACGGTGAGGTGGCTGACCACGGCGAAGGCCGGTTTGTCATGAGTGTCGATGATCAGCCGGGTGACTTCATCGGCTTCGTAAGGAATCAGTGCTTCCTGTAGGAAATGTGTCAGCGGGATGTCGGCCAGCGCCATTTGCGCGGCCACGCGCTCGCCGTCGTTGAGAGCGGCAACACCCGCCAGAAAGTCCCCGGAACGCGCCGGGCTGGCCTTGGCCATGACGTCCTTGAGGCTGTCGAAGCGGTAGGTCTGGGCGCCAACCGTGTGAGCGAAACTCGCCATACAGAATTCTCCGTGACGGCGCAGGTCTGTCCTGCGCCGTGGTTTTCGGCAGTCAGTGCAGGGCTTTTTCAGCGTTCTGAATCGCCGCGAATTCTTCTTCCGGCGTACCTGCTACCAAGTGATGTCGACTGTAGAAAGCAAAGTAAGCAATTAACACTCCATAGATGATAGCGGCGCCGATCACGACCCGTGGGTCGACCAGGAACCCCGCGATGACGGCGATGCAAGCCAGCACCAGCGCCACGCCGGAGGTGAAAATGCCGCCAGGCGTGCGGTACGGCCGATCCATTTTGGGGCGGCGGATGCGCAGCGTGATGTGCGCCGCCATCATCAGTACATAGGAAATGGTCGCGCCGAACACCGCTACCAGAATCAGCAGGTCGCCCTGGCCGGTCAGCGACAGACCAAAACCGATGATCCCTGGAATGATCAGCGCCAGCACTGGCGCCTTGCTTTTGTTGGTCTGGGAGAGTTTTCGTGGCAGGTAGCCTGCGCGCGACAAGGCGAAAATCTGCCGCGAGTAGGCATAGATGATCGAGAAGAAACTGGCGATCAACCCGGCCAGGCCCACGAGATTGACGAAACCGCCCATCCAGGTCGAGCCGCCATAGGCTTTGCTCAGCGCTTCAACCAGCGGGTTGCCCGACGTCAGCAGCGAATTGGCACCCGCACCACCAGGCCCGACGATCAGGATCAGCAGGGCAAAGGCCAGCAGCACCAGCATGGCGCCGATGAGTCCGCGTGGCAGGTCACGTTTCGGGTTTTTGGTTTCTTCGGCAGCCAACGGCACGCCCTCAACGGCGAGGAAAAACCAGATCGCGTAAGGAATCGCCGCCCAGACGCCGACATAGCCGAACGGCAGGAAAGGGCTGGCGCCGGCAGCACTGGTCACCGGGATGTCGAGCAGGTTGGCGACGTCGAAGTGCGGCACCATCGCCACCAGGAACACGCCGAGCGCCAGTGCGGCGACGGCAGTGATGACGAACATCAGCTTCAATGCTTCGCCGACCCCGAAGATGTGGATGGCGATAAAAATGATGTAGAACGCCAGATAAATCATCCAGCCGCCGATGCCGAACAGCGACTCGCAATAGGCGCCGATGAACACGGCAATTGCGGCGGGTGCGATGGCGTATTCGATGAGGATCGCGGTCCCGGTCAGGAAGCCGCCCCACGGGCCGAACGCGCTGCGGGCAAAGCCGTAGCCGCCACCGGCGGTGGGAATCATCGAGGACAGTTCGGCCAGGGAAAAACACATGCACAGATACATGGTGGCCATCAGCAGCGTCGCGAGGAACATCCCGCCCCAACCGCCCTGCGCCAAGCCGAAGTTCCAGCCTGCATAGTCGCCTGAGATCACATACGCGACACCCAGCCCCACCAGCAGAACCCAGCCGGCGGCGCCTTTTTTCAATTCGCGTTGTTGGAAGTAGTCCGAGCCGACTTTTTCAAAGTCGACGGATGAGCCGGTCGCCGGAGCGCCAGCGGGGGATTCGATAGGCATAGGGTGCACCATTTTTATTGTTTTATTGGCCCAGTTGCAGAGCCAGGGACCGTGGGTTGAATCGCACATCGCTTTCGCGAGCAGGCTCGCTCCCACACTGGATGTGTGTCGGGTCGAGCATTGCGGGGCACGCAATTCCCTGTGGCAGCGAGTCTGCTCGCGAAAGCGGTCGAAAGGGCGAGCCAGGAACACCTGCCTCGCCCTGATGCTTTAGAAGAAGCCCAGCGGATTGATGTCGTAGCTCACCAGCAGGTTCTTGGTCTGCTGATAGTGATCGAGCATCATTTTGTGGGTTTCACGACCAACGCCGGACTTCTTGTAGCCGCCGAACGCGGCGTGCGCCGGGTACAGGTGGTAGCAGTTGGTCCAGACGCGACCGGCCTTGATCGCCCGGCCCATGCGGTAGGCGCGGTTGATGTCGCGGGTCCACAGGCCGGCGCCGAGGCCGAACTCGGTGTCGTTGGCGATGGCCAGGGCTTCGGCTTCGTCCTTGAACGTGGTGATGCTCACCACCGGGCCGAAGATTTCTTCCTGGAACACGCGCATCTTGTTGGTGCCTTTGAGCAAGGTCGGCTGGATGTAATAGCCGGTCGACAGATTGCCCTCGAGTTTTTCCACTTTGCCGCCGGTCAGCAGCTCCGCGCCTTCGCCCTTGGCGATTTCCAGGTAGGACAGGATCTTGTCGAATTGCTGCTCGGACGCCTGGGCGCCAACCATGGTGTCGGTGTCCAACGGATCGCCACGTTTGATTTGCAGGACTTTCTTCATCACGACGGCCATGAACTCGTCGTAGATCGATTCCTGAACCAGTGCGCGAGACGGGCAGGTGCAGACTTCGCCCTGGTTGAAGAACGCCAGCACCAGACCTTCGGCAGCTTTCTCGATGAAGGTTGGTTCGGCCTGCATGATGTCTTCGAAGAAGATGTTCGGCGATTTGCCGCCCAGTTCCACGGTGGACGGAATGATGTTTTCAGCAGCGCATTTCATGATGTGCGAGCCAACCGGCGTCGAGCCGGTAAAGGCAATCTTGGCGATGCGTTTGCTGGTCGCCAGCGCTTCGCCGGCTTCTTTGCCGAAGCCCTGCACAACGTTCAGCACGCCCGGCGGCAGCAGATCGCCGATCAGTTCGACCAGCACGGAAATACCCAGCGGCGTTTGCTCGGCAGGCTTGAGCACCACGCAGTTTCCCGCCGCCAGCGCTGGCGCGAGTTTCCAGGCGGCCATCAGGATCGGGAAGTTCCACGGGATGATCTGGCCGACTACGCCCAGTGGTTCATGGATGTGATAAGCCACGGTGTTGCCGTCGATTTCGGCTGCGCTGCCCTCCTGCGCGCGGATGCAACCGGCGTAGTAGCGGAAGTGGTCGGCAGCCAGCGGGATATCGGCATTTAGGGTTTCGCGGATGGCTTTGCCGTTGTCCCAGGTTTCGGTGATCGCCAGCAGTTCGAGGTTCTGTTCGATACGGTCGGCGATTTTCAGCAGGACCAGCGAACGCGCCTGCACCGAGGTTGCACCCCAGGCGTCAGCGGCGGCGTGGGCGGCATCCAGTGCCTTGTCGATGTCTTCGGCAGTGGAGCGGGGGAATTCGGCAATCGGTTGGCCATTGACTGGCGAAGTGTTGGTGAAGTACTGACCTTTGACAGGCGCGACGAACTCGCCGCCGATGTAGTTACCGTACTTGCTCTTGAACGAGACTTTGGCGCCTTCAGTACCGGGGTGAGCGTAACGCATGATGATGTTCTCCTTGGCTTTGTACTTATTAGAGAAACGCGCAAGTGCGCTTGCTATAAGCGTAGAGCAAAGGTCGGGCCACCGCCGTGCGGGTCATGTAAATCAAGGCGTTGCGTGGTTTGTGTCGGACGGGCGGATCGCAGCTGTGACGGTTTCGGTACAGGCTGAGTGACAGTTTGTACCGCTTTTGGCACAGCCAGTGACCGGGCAGTCTTGCCAGCATTGCAAACGCTGGTTGGCTGGAGGATGCTGGGCGTCACCTCAGCATTGGGCCGTCGAGCTTCGGGGAGAACAATAAGAAATGCACAACAATCATTTGAGTCGCCATGCCCAACAGGTGCTCACCGTTACCCAGGGCAAACCGCATCTGCACGGGCCGGGAGCCGATCCGTCGATAGCCCGGTCGTGGCTGCGCTGTGTTGAGGACTATCACCTCGACCCAGCGCTGAGCATGGCGCCTACCGTGCTCGAACATGGGCGCGTTCTTGAAAGCCGCGAGCGCCTGCAACAGGTGTTGCAGATTGCCGGCAATGAAATGAGCAGCCTGCATCAGCAACTCTCCGGTGCCGGACACGCGGTGCTGCTGACCGATGCCCGTGGGGTGATCCTCAACTGCGTTACCGCGCCGGCCGAACGCAAGATTTTCGAGCGTGCCGGCCTCTGGCTCGGCGCCGACTGGAGCGAAGCCTGTGAAGGTACCAATGGCATCGGCACTTGCCTGGTCGAACGCCAGGCGCTGACCATTCATCAGGATGAACATTTCCGCGGGCGCCACACCGGCCTGACCTGCTCGGCGAGCCCGGTGTTCGATCCGCACGGCGAATTGCTGGCGGTGCTTGATGTGTCCTCGGCACGTCACGACGTCTCGCGGCAGAGCCAGTTCCACACCATGGCGCTGGTCAATCTGTCGGCGAAGATGATCGAGAGCTGCTACTTCCTGCGCTGTTTCGATAATCAATGGTTGCTGCGCTTTCATTTACAGGCCGAGTCCGTCGGGCTGTTCAGCGAAGGGCTGCTGGCATTTGATGGAGAAGGGCGGATCAGTGCAGTCAACCAGAGTGCGCTGAACCTGCTTGGGCACATCCGCGGTGGATTGCTCGGTAAACCTGTCGAGGCGTTTTTCGATTGTTCGCTGGATGAATTGCTCGGTCGTGCGAGTGCCAATGCCAGCGCGAGTTGGCCGTTACGCACCCGTGACGGGCGAAATCTGTTTGCGGTGTTGCGCGGCGAGTCGCGCAAAACGACGCCGATCATGCCCGCGTCGGTCGTGGCGCACGCTCCGCGCCTGTCGGGGATTTGTCTCGGTGACGCGGCGTTGCAGGCCGATTTTCGCAAAGCCCTGCGGGTTTTCGAGCGTGATGTGCCGCTGTTGATCAATGGTGAAACGGGCTCCGGCAAAGAGGCTTTCGCCAAGGCTGTGCATCAGGCCAGTCAGCGCGCGAGCAAAGCCTTCGTTGCCCTCAATTGCGCGGCGATTCCTGAAAGCCTGATCGAAAGTGAGCTGTTCGGCTATCGCGGAGGCAGTTTTACCGGCGCGCGCAAGGACGGCATGCGCGGCAAACTTCAGCAGGCCGATGGCGGCACATTGTTCCTTGATGAAATCGGCGACATGCCGCTGGCCTTGCAGACCCGTCTCTTGCGAGTGCTTGAGGACCGGCAAGTGGTGCCGATCGGCGGCGAGCCGGAAGCTGTCAACGTGCGGATCATCAGTGCGACTCACCGCAATCTTCTGGAACGAGTCGAGAACGGCAGTTTTCGCGAGGATCTGTATTACCGGCTCAACGGCCTGGAAGTGGCGTTGCCGGCGTTGCGTGAGCGCAGTGATAAATCGCAGCTACTGGATTTTCTGCTGGCCGAAGAGGCGGGCGGCGACGTGGTGGTGATTGATGAGCCGGCGCGTCAGGCGTTGTTGGCGTTCAACTGGCCGGGGAATGTGCGGCAGTTGCGCAACGTCCTGCGCACGCTGGCGGCGTTGTGTGATGAGGGGCGGATCGGTCTGGAGGATTTGCCGGCGATGATTCGGCAGGTGCGGCCACAGGTGTTGGAGGTTTGCTCATCCGAACATCCGCTGGAGGATGCCGAGCGGTTGGCGTTGCTGAATGCCCTGGAACAGCAACGCTGGCATATGACGCAGACGGCGCAGCAGCTTGGGGTCAGTCGCAATACCCTCTATAGAAAGCTGCGTAAACACGGGATTGCCCGCTAAACCGCGCCGCACCGTTCGCGAGCAGGCTCGCTCCCACAGGGTTAGCGCCAACCTTGTGGGAGCGAGCCTGCTCGCGAAGGCGTCGGCAAAGGCGAAACACAAGGTGCGATTTCCCCCTCCCTACGCTAACCTGCGGCCATGTTTTACGAGGTCGACTATGCACATTCATATTCTGGGTATCTGCGGGACTTTCATGGGCTCGATGGCGGTTCTGGCCAAAGAGCTGGGCCATCACGTGACCGGCTCCGACGCCAACGTCTATCCGCCGATGAGCACGCAGCTCGAGGCCCAAGGCATTCAGCTGACGCAGGGCTACGATCCGGCTCAGCTCGATCCGGCGCCGGATCTGGTGGTGATCGGTAATGCCATGTCGCGCGGTAATCCGGCGGTGGAATATGTGCTGAACAAAGGCCTGCCGTACGTCTCTGGCCCGCAGTGGCTGGCTGATCACGTGCTGCAAGGTCGCTGGGTGCTGGCCGTTGCCGGCACCCATGGCAAAACCACCACCAGCAGCATGCTCGCCTGGGTGCTGGAGCACGCCGGCATGAGCCCGGGTTTCCTGATCGGGGGCGTGCCGCAGAACTTCTCGGTGTCCGCACGTTTGGGCGGTACGCCGTTTTTCGTGATCGAGGCCGACGAGTACGACAGCGCTTTCTTCGACAAGCGTTCGAAGTTCGTGCACTACCGCCCGCGCACCGCGATCCTCAACAATCTTGAGTTCGATCACGCAGACATCTTCCCCGATTTGCCGGCCATCGAACGGCAATTCCACCATTTGGTGCGCACCATCCCGAGCGAAGGCCTGGTGATCCATCCGACCACCGAGCCTGCCTTGCAGCGGGTAATCGAGATGGGCTGCTGGACCCCGGTGCAAACCACCGGTGCTGGCGGTCAGTGGCAGGTCAAATTGCTCAGCGAAGACGGCTCGGCCTTTGAAGTGATGTTCGAAGGTGTGTCCCAGGGCACGGTCGAGTGGGAATTGACTGGCCAGCACAACGTCGCCAACGCCCTTGCTGCGCTGGCGGCTGCGCGTCATGTGGGGGTGGTGCCGTCGATGGGCATCGCCGGGTTGAGCGCGTTCAAGAACGTCAAACGCCGGATGGAAAAAGTCGCGGAAGTGCGTGGCATCACCATCTACGACGATTTCGCCCATCACCCGACGGCGATCGCCACCACGCTTGATGGCCTGCGCAAGCGCATCGGTGATGCACCGTTGATCGCGATCATCGAGCCACGCTCCAACTCGATGAAACTCGGCGCGCACCGTGACGGTTTGCCGGACAGCGTGAACGATGCCGATCAGGTGATCTGGTACGCCCCGGCCAACCTTGGCTGGGATCTGGCCGCCACCGCTGCGCTGTGCAAGGTGCCGTCGATTGTCAGTGATACGCTGGAAGGCATCATCGAACGCGTGAAAAGCCAGGCTCAGCCCGGCACTCACGTGGTGATCATGAGCAACGGCGGCTTCGGCGGCCTGCACGGCAAACTCGCCGAGGCGCTGCAATGAACACTTTTGCGCAGAACGGCGGCCCGGAGCGCATCACGCTGGCGATGACAGGTGCATCAGGCGCGCAGTACGGTTTGCGCCTGCTCGATTGTCTGGTGCGGGAAGATCGCGAGGTGCACTTCCTGATCTCCAAAGCCGCGCAACTGGTGATGGCCACCGAAACCGACGTCTCGCTGCCGCCCAAACCGCAGATGATGCAGGCGTTCCTGACCGAATACACCGGGGCCGCCGCCGGGCAGATCCGCGTGTACGGCAAGGAAGACTGGATGTCGCCGGTGGCCTCGGGCTCTGGCGCGCCAGCGGCGATGGTGGTTGTGCCGTGCTCGACCGGGACGCTGTCGGCCATCGCGACGGGTGCCTGCAACAACCTGATCGAACGCGCAGCCGACGTCACCTTGAAGGAACGTCGCCAGTTGATTCTGGTGCCGCGCGAGGCGCCGTATTCAAGCATTCATCTGGAGCACATGCTCAAACTGTCGAACATGGGCGTGACGATTCTGCCGGCCTCACCCGGTTTTTATCATCAGCCGCAGACTATCGATGACCTGATCGATTTCGTCGTCGCGCGGATTCTCAATCTGCTGGGCATCCCGCAGGACATGCTGCCACGTTGGGGTGAGCATCATTTGAGCAGCGATGAATAAGCTGCTGGTGATTGTGCTGGCGCTGCAACTGGCCGGGTGCGCCACTGTGCGCACGCTGGACGCGGCCAAACCTGGGGCGCCATTGGTGTATTCCGGCACGCGGCTGGATTTGTATGCGTTGAATGGCGGGTGTTGTGCGATGGATCGATTCGGTGCCGAGGCGCCGAGTTATCCGGGTATGGACCTGCCGGCGAGTGCTTTGCTGGATACGCTGCTGTTGCCGTTGTCGCTACTGACCGTGATCGGCGTGGGGTTTCAGGCGACTGGCGGGATGTAAAGATCAAAAGCTCCTACAGGGTGAAATTAAGATCCATGTAGGAGCTGCCGAAGGCTGCGATCTTTTTCCCCGGGAGTGCTGCGCACTCCATCGCCAGCAGGCTGGCTCCCACAGGTTTCTCGTTGGCCACGAATATTGTGTTCACTGAGGATCAGTGTGGGAGCCAGCCTGCTGGCGATAGCGATTTCAGATTATTTGCCCAGTTTCCTCAGTTCATCCGATTCGATCACCCGAACCCCATCCTGCTCCTCCAGCGCCAGCCGCCACATTGCCCGGGCCAGTTGGCACGCTTCGATTCCCCGGTATTTACCCGGAATCAATTTCGAAAATGGCGCAGCCAACTGCTCGCCCAGGCGTGGTTCGGAACGTTCGCCCAGCAACAGCGACGGCCGGCAAATGGTCAGTTGCGGCCAGTCTTGCGCGCGCAGTGCCTGCTCCATTTCACCTTTGACCCGGTTGTAGAAAACCGACGATTTCGGATCGGCGCCGATGGCGCTGATCACGATCAGATGCCGCGCACCCATCTCCCGCGCGCGCTTGGCAAACGCCACCACCATGTCCAGATCGACTGCGCGAAACGCCGCTTCGGAGCCGGCCTGCTTGATGGTGGTGCCGAGGCAGCAATAGGCGATGTCGACGCGACCGCTGAGCTGCGGCAGAAAGGCCTGTGGGTCGCCGACCGGGTTTTCCAGGTGCGGATGCTCGGCCAGTGGCCGACGGGAGGGGGCGAGGACGCGAGAAATCGTTGGCTCGTTGAGCAAACGGTCAAGTAGATGTTCACCGATCAAACCGGTGGCTCCGGCAAGCAATACGTGCTGAGGCGTCAAGTACATAGTGTCTCTCCCTTGATACTGTTCAGCTTAGTTGCTCTTTATCGCTCCGTCGTTCAACGCAGCACTTTGCAAAGCTTTTCGCGCTTGCTGTTTACGCAGTTGCTGCCAGTGCGACAGCACGGTTTTCGGTGCCCAGATCTGCGGCTCCGAGGCTTCGAAATTGTCCGCCAGTTCACGCTCGGCGACGGTGGCCCTGGCCAGTTTGAAGGCTTGCTCCAGATCGTCGGTCTGGTTCAATGCCTGGGCGAACAGCGCATCGCCGAAGTAGGTGAAGTTGGCTTCTTCGGAGCAACCGAAGGACACGCGATCTGCGCGCGAGGCGGTCATGATCAGCGTGCGTTCGTCTTTGAGCGCCGGGATGAAACCGCCGGAGTAACACGCGGAAATCACGATGATCTTGTCGCGGTTTTTCAGCGGCGCGAGCACGGCGGCGAGTTCGTCGGCGGGCAGGTCGGCCAGTTCCATGCGCGGCTGGTCGAGCACCAGCTCATGTTCGGCGGTGCCGTGGCTGGTCAGGTAGATGAACAGCAAATCTTCCGGACCGCTGCGTTCGGCCAGGGTCAGTGCAGCACGGCGCAGGTTCTCTCGAGTGGCCATCGGTCGGTCGCCGAGGTGGTCGCGGTGGTTGACCAGACGAATCTGGCCGTGCGCGCCGAAACGCGTATTGAGCATGTTGGCGACGTAGTCGGATTCGCGCAGGAACACGCTCTGCTTGCCGTCGCCGCCGAGGGTCAGGGTGTACAACTCGACCGCAGGCGTCGAGGGCGGAATCGCCGCCAATGCCTCATCAAGCAAACGGCCCTGAGCGAGCAAGCCGAGTTCGAGGGTGTCGGGCAGCAATTTGCCATCGGCATCACGCACACGCTGACCGTTGATCCAGGTGCCGCTCATGACACTGCCGTCGGTGAGCACCAGCGTGCCGCGCCCCGAATAACTGTCGTTGTCGAATCCGCCGATATAAAAGCTGCCATCGGACAGGTTCAAGCGACCCTGACCGCTGAAGCGCCAGTCGCTGAACGAACCGATGTAATGGCTACCGTCGGCGCCTATCAATTCGCCCTTGCCGGTCAGCGCGCCTTCCTTGAACTGGCCCAGCCAGACATCGCCGTCGGCGTTTTCGTAGCGGCCCTTGCCGTGCAGTTGGTTGTTCTTGAAGCCACCGACATAGATGTCGCCGTCAGCGCTGTTGAACGTACCGTTGCCTTCAAGCTGACCGTTGACGAAATGGCCGGTGAACGAGTTACCGCTGGAATCACCGCGCTGGCCTTCGCCATTGGGTTTGCCGTGGGCGAACTGGCCTTGATAAGAGCTGCCGTCATCCATTTCGAGACGGCCGAGCCCGGAATATTGATCCGCCTTGAATTCGCCACGGTAGGTCATGGCGTTTTCTTTCAACGTGCCTTCGCCGTCACGCCGGCCCTGTTTGAAGCCGCCGGTGTAACTGCTGGCATTGGTGGTCAGGCTGCCCTGACCGTCGAACAAACCTTGCTGGAACTGGCCGCGATAGATCTCGCCATTACTGCCATGCCATTCGCCCTGCCCATGCCACTGCCCCTTGTCGAACTGCCCGGCGTACCAGCTGCCGTTGGGGTAGTCGACACGTCCCTGACCTTGCAGCAAGCCATCGACCAACTCGCCGCGATAGCGTCCGCCGTCCGGCAGGCGCGCATCCGGGGGCAACAGCGATTCGCCGTCGCCGCAAGCGGCAAGCAACAGGGTCAAGGCAAGGGGTGCAAGACAAGCGAGTGAGCGCATAGCGGGATCCGGGCAATTAGGCGACCGAGTATGCCGCAGCTATGTGACCTTATACAGCCGCTCAGGGGAAGCAGATGCGAAACAGCGTGCGCCGCTTCGCATCCCGGCGCTTAAACGAAGCAGAGCGACAGCGGTTCGGCGATGTAGGCCGGTTTGTCCGAGCCTTCTATCTCAAGTGTCGCGGTGGCTTTGAGCAGCCACTGGCCAGGTTTCTTCTCGGTCACTTCAACCATGTCGACCTTGAGTCGGACTTTCGAATTGACCTTCACGGGCTGGATGAAACGCACACTGTCCAGACCGTAGTTGACGACCATCTTCACGCCTTCGGGCAGGATCAGGATGTCTTCCATCAGTTTGGGCATTAGTGACAACGACAGGAAACCGTGGGCAATGGTGCTGCCAAAAGGCGTTTGCGCGGCTTTGACCGGGTCGACGTGAATGAACTGAAAATCACCGGTGGCTTCGGCGAACAGGTTGATGCGTTCCTGATCGATGGTGAGCCATTCGGAACGTCCGAGTTCCTTGCCGACATAATCTTTGAGCTCTGCAACTGGAACATAGGGCATTGAGACTCTCCTTGGGTTCATCTGTTTTATAGTTTTTCAGGTGGGGGATTTGACCGCCCTGCGAACCACTGTAGATCATCATGGCAATTTGCTCAGGTCAACCGACCATGCTTTTGGCGAATGCCGATCCATAGCGCGGGCATGCTTATAATGCCGGGCGCTTTTTGTCGGAGATGTCAGATGTTGTTACGTGGCCTGACCCTGCTGGTGCTGTTCCAATTGCTCGGCACGGCACTCAATCATTTGCTCTTGCCGGTGCTGCCGGGGCCGATCATCGGTCTGCTGCTGTTGCTGGTATTCCTGATTATTCGCGGTGAAGTCGGCGAGCCGTTGAATCTGGCGGCCGGCAGCCTGTTGCGTTATCTGCCGTTATTGCTGGTGCCGCCCGCGGTGGGCGTGATGGTGTACGCCACGGCGATTGCCGCCGATTTCTGGGCGATTGTCGGTGCGCTGGTGGTGTCGCTGATTCTCTCGATGGCCTTCGCCGGTGTGCTGATGCAACGCCTGGCCAAGCGTCACGCACAGCCGTCGGAGGAGTCCTGATGCTCTTTGATTGGCACGGCGCCTGGGCGTCGGTGATTCACCATCCGCTGTTCGGCATCGGCATCACCCTTGGTGCCTATCAACTGGTGCTGGCGGCGTTCGAGAAAACGCGCTGGATCTTTTTGCAGCCGGTGCTGGTCTCCATGCTGTTGGTGATCGGTGTACTGGTCGGCTGCGGCCTGACGTACGCCGAGTACCGCAAGAGCACCGAGATCCTCAGCATTCTGCTCGGCCCGGCGACGGTAGCGCTGGCGGTGCCGCTGTATCTCAATCTGCGGCGCATTCGCCAATTGTTCTGGCCGATTTTTACTACGCTAGTGATAGGCGGCGTGGTCGCCACGGGCATGGGCGTCTTGCTGGGGTGGTGGTTCGGCGCTGATCACATGATCCTGATGACCATGGCGCCGAAGTCAGTGACCTCGCCGATTGCGATGCTGGTGGCCGAGCAGATCGGTGGCGTGGCGGCGCTGGCGGCGGTATTCGTGCTGATCACCGGGGTCATCGGTGCGATCTTCGGCCCGGCGCTGTTGACCCGCCTCGGCGTGCACAGCCCCGAAGCACGCGGCATGGCGCTGGGCATGACCGCGCATGCCGTCGGCACGGCGGTGGCGATGCAGGAGAGTGATGAGACCGGCGCCTTCGCGGCGTTGGCAATGAGTCTGATGGGCGTGGCCACGGCGGTGTTCCTGCCGTTGGCGGTGTCGATGGTGGTGTAAGGAAATGTCTATGAGTCTGGCGCTTTTTCCGTTGAACACAGTGCTGTTTCCCGGCTGCAACCTCGACCTGCAGATCTTCGAGGCGCGCTACCTGGACATGATTGGCCGCTGCATGAAACAGGGTGGCGGCTTTGGCGTGGTGTGCATTCTCGATGGCCTTGAAGTCGGTATCGCTCCCGCGGGTTACGCGCTGGTGGGGTGTGAAGCGCGGATCACCGATTTCCAGCAGCAGGAAAACGGCTTGCTGGGCATTCGCGTACAAGGCGGGCGGCGTTTCCATGTGTTGCGCACCGAAGTGCAGCGCGACCAGTTGATCCTCGCCGACGTCGAGTGGCTGGACGATGAACCCGAGCAACCCTTGCAGGACGAAGACGCCGATCTGGTGGCGCTGCTCAAGGCGCTGGCCGAGCACCCGATGGTCGAGGCGTTGAACATGGGCACCGAGGCGCACGGCCAGCAGTCATTGGCCAATCAGCTGGCCTACCTGCTGCCATTCGCCGAAGAAGACAAGATTGACCTGCTGCAACTCGACGATCCGCAGCAGCGACTGGATGCTATCCAGGCGCTGCTCGATGAACTGCAAGGTGAGTTGTTCGCGTGATGGTCGTTTTTATTTGCCTGGGACGCGCGGCAAGCTGATCGATTCAAGATCGATGCTGAGGTCTTCGGCGGCGATGCGGTAACCCGGCGGGTTGTCGACGCTCCAGTAATCGTGCGTGGCGTTGTACAACACGTTCGCGCCGACAGCCTTGTCGGTGAAGATATTGCGAACCCTGACCACCCCCGCCAATTGCTGGCGTTTGCGGTGTGCCCCGAGGTCTTCACTTAACGCTTTGACGCTGCTGTAAGCCTGCGCATTGACTTCGTGCAGTTGCAGCATTTCGAACACAAGGTTGATTTCATAGACATTGCCGCTGGAGGTGACTACATGAACCGACTCGACCGGAACATCAGCGGCTTCGATGTTGGGTAGCGTGATGATGACGGTTCCCACATGCAGAGTCGTGCCCTCCAGGCGTATCTCGTTGCCCGTGATCGTTTCCTTCATGTTTGCGGTGTGAATCGTCCAGCTCGAGGCATTCGCGGTTTTCGCCTCGGCACCTGGTGTTGCCAGGCTGATCATCGCGTTGCTGGCAGGGAAGACTTCGTACTCGGCACTCTGACCTTGCAGTGCGTAAATGCCTTGAGGTGTGTCTGCCTTGATCTCGATCCTGGCGTTATGCGCCGGGAGCAAGCTCTGCTCGGTGATCCTCGGCGCGTGGAAGAAATAGTGCCCATGGCGCAGTTTCAGGCAGTCGCGAGCATTTTTTCCCTGCAAGCCTGCGCGTTTTACGTCCTGCGCATACTCCAGCCTTGGCGCAACCAACCGGCAGGATTTGCCATCACGGAAGACCAGCACGACCTCATTGGCCATGTGCAAGCCATTGGTGAGAATGCCACTACCGCTATTGAATGTGGCGGCGTGTCGCTCGCTGATGACACCGACGAAGTTGATCACCCGGTTGGGAATGAACAGGCTCAGGTTGATGTTGCTGTAAATGAGTGACGAATAGCCCGACACCCCATGGCGGACATCAATGTTGTAGTTGATGTACGTGTCGCCCACGTCTGCATGGTTACAGTCGAGATAAACGGTGGTAGCCGTCTTCTGGGCGGCAGTTGCGTCGAAGACGATCTTGCCATCGCCCTGGGGGACGAAATATTGCCTGGGGCTGGTGTTGGCGATCTGCACTTTTCCGCCATTGAGGATGCCCAGGGCGGGTGGTTGCCGGCCCGCTACAGTCAGCGCCACCTGCACGTCATGGTCGTCGGCGTCATTGAGCGAGGCGGGCAGGACCGGGAGCAGTTCATAACCGTCGCGGGTCTTGAACAGCAGTTGCTGATGGTTGATCAAGCGCTGGCTGTCCAGTTCCCGGTAAACGTTTTCGACGGTCAGGACGTGCTCGGGCAGCTCGCCATCTTCGCCGCGCAAGGAACGCACCACCAGTGACGTGCCGATGACCTGCCAGCGCTGAATGGTCGCCAGCGGCCAGTCGAACTCGATCAGGCTTGACTGCCCGGCATCCTCGATAATGGTTACCTCCGCGCTGCTGGCGGTGATGAAGTAACGATCCCTGCCGGCGCCGCCGTTCACGCGGCAGTGGGTACCACGGATGAGGATGGTGTCGTCGCCTGCGGCGGCGTCCACTGTATCCATGCCGTTGGCGCTAATCCGATTGGCAACGTCACTGCCGGTAACCCGACTCGCGCCTGCGGTCAATGTCGAGACGTTCTCGATGCCAGTAGTCTGGGCAACCTTGATCAAGGTGTCCGTCGCCCCGGCGCCGCGCAAGCTGACTTCGCCGCTGTGCAGATTGACCTCGTAACCTTGCTGGCGAGTATCCGTGGCAGGACGCCTGGAGGTGAAGGAGAGCAGGTCGGAGCCTTCGCCCCCGTCAAGATTGCTGATGGCTGCCGGTGGCAATTCCCGGTCCAGTTCGGCGTGGGTCACCTCGTAGTGGAATTCGTCGGCCTTGTCGCCGCCAACGAGGTTTTTTGCGTCTGCGCGATAGATGAAGAAATTCGATTTGGCCTTCACGCCGGTGATCGTGTCCTCGCCATCCCCCAGGCGCCACAGGATGCCCTTGTCGTCTCCCAGGGTGCCCGTCACCACGCCGCCAAGATTCTGCGGCAGACCATCGCGGGCATCGATGACATCGGCGGTTTCCTGCACCACCGGTTCATGGCTGATCTTGAACGGTTGTTCGCCCGCGCCCGCATTCCATTGGTGCTTCCAGAGTTTCACCGGTTGCAGGCTGACGCTGTAACTGCCGTTGATGACCTGCTCGACGTAGTCGCGGTAGGCGCCGTCCAGCAACTCTCTGGCGGAGCGCTCGACCTGCCGACTGTGGTCGCTCTGGGTCTTGGCAACTTTGTAGCGATCCAGCACGTCCTGGTCGAGCTCCTTGCGCACGCTGGCGAACCAGCCGGAGCGCAGCCGTTCGTGCGCGCTCAATTCGATGTAGTCGTCGATATCGTCAACGATCCGCGCAGCGCGGTAGATCTCCGCACCCAGCACCAGCACACCCGCCGCCAGAATGCCCACGGGACCTGCGATGTTGCCGAAGCCGGCCAGCGCCGCGAGGCCGAGGATAATACTGACCCCGGCACTGGCCGCGCTCAGCGCGCCGCCGACGTAGTGATCCTGGGCTTCCTTGCCCTGGGCCGCCGCCGCAGCGTTGAATGATTTCACCGCGCCGATCACATCGAAGGGCAGGGTGATGGCGCTGGCGAACAAGCCGGCACCGCGGCCCAGTACCTTGCCCGCCGACGTCGTGGAGAAACGCTGGAAAACCACTCCGTTGCTCTTGAGCATCGCTTCGCCGGTCTTGCTCAGGCCACGCTCGATGATCAGTGAGCCAAGCTCCGTGCCAACAGCTCCGGCGTTGAACGCGGCTTCGCCCCAGTCGCCGGTCTTGATCGCGTCCGCGATCCCGGCCATGCCGCTGTAGATTCCGTAAGCCTGCAGGCCGACCCCCGCGCCATTGAAAATGGAGCTTCTGGTTTTGCTGACCCACGTGGGCCAATGGCTAGCGTCGTCGACGCGCTGAATATCGATTTTCTGCGCGGCATTGACCAGTCTGCCGAAGCGCTCCATCGGGCTGCCAGGCGCCAGCGGCTCGGCGGCGCTGAACACTGGCGGCGCACCGATGGAGCGTTTGCACGCAAGTTCGAAGAAGAAGCTGGCAGTGGTGTTGTCCGCCTGCGCGACAGATTTGATCCGGGCCTCGACGGTGTCCGGGTTGAAGCCCAGTGCGTCGAGAAACGCCTGGTCGGGTGTCTTGAGGTTCGTGTTGTCTGCGCTGATCGCATGCCCGGCGATTGTGGCGCCCATGGCCTGAAGCTCGACACGGGTGATGGCGAACTCACCGATGCGCAAGGCGCCCAAGCGTTTGTCGAGCGATCTGAGTGTGCGCGAAGAGGGTTTTTCGGCTCCATCGGCTGGCGATTCATGAATGCCCGGCGGCGTTGCGCTCTGGCCCGTCGCAGGCTTTTGCAGATCGCTCGGCGCGTGGGTCGGTGTGACGTGAATGACTGGCTCAGGTGTTATCGGCCTGGCGGCGTCTATAGGTGTTGGCACAATTCAATCCTTTGAATGGTTGCTGTGAAGTGGCGGCTAAGTGCCGGCGTGTTGCAATCGGTAAACTCCCTTTTTCCGCCAAAACAATGTCTTCGACGCATGCGACCTGGTCGTCCGGTGCGCGGGTTTTTGGGCGCATGAAATCCTTGTCGATCATTTAATTGTTTGAAACTGAAAGTCTGGTCGCAGGCACATGAAGTGTTGTCGAGATGTCATTGAACGACATTGATTGTTCATGATGCTTTTGAGCGATAACTCAGGAAGTTCGCGCACCAATCTAATTGAATAGTGAAATTGTGAAAGTGCCGAAGTTGAATTTGCCCCATTGATATGTAACGCGGTTTTTATACGCAAGTTAATGCGCCGCCAAGTGCGTGAATGAATAGTTGCCGACAGGCAGACAACAACGCTCTCCGGGGCTGGCCAGGAGAGCGAAGAATGACGCTGAGACGAAATTATGTCCGATGGCGCCGAAGGGCTCGGCGTCGTCAGTAGGCGTATCGCACCAGGGTATGGGGCAGATGGCGCAAAGCAAAAAAGCTGAACAACGCCACCAGCGCTGGCAGAACCAGCCACCAGACTTTGAATGGCATGGCGTTCAACGGGGTTTTGCGCTGGCTCAACCACAACGCCGCCGCGCACACGCAAGACGCCAGCATGGCGCCGGCCAGTATGTCGGTCGGCCAATGCGCGCCCAGATAGACCCGCGACAGGGCAATCGACAGCGCGGGTATGCAAGCGATCAGCAACCAGGTCAGGCGCAGGCGTGGCGGTTGCCCGCGCCCGGCCAGCACGCCGAGGGTCAGGAACAGCGCGAACGCGCCCGATGAATGGCCGCTGGGCATGCTGAAGCTGGTAATAGGGTCGGTCAGCACTTCCGGGCGTACACGGGCGAAAAACTGTTTGGTCGCGGTGTTCGCCAGTGCGGTGACGAGCAGGGTGCCGCCAGCGAAAATGGCGTGGCGCCACTGTCGGCACAGCAGCAACAGGCCAGTCAGCAGGGCGCTGAACATCAGCATGTTGCGGAACTCACCGATCAAGGTGAAGGTGACCGCGATTTCATCCAGCACCGGTTGGCGATGTTCCTGCACCAGCGTCATCACGCCCTGATCGAGTGCCGTCAGGTACGGAAAGCCGATGAACAGGCCAACCAGAATCAACAGGCTCATGCTGCTGATCCAGACCGTTGCGCGGCGATGGCGGCGCAGGCTGCTGTTGACACTGAGGCCGACCATCGCCGCGATGCTGCCGGCGACGATCCCCGCTTCCAGCCAGAAACCTTCGGGCAATGGCAGACGGAATGCGGCGCCCGTGGCCCAGCCCGGCAGCAGATAGGCTAGTGTCCAGCCGGCCGTGGCCAGCAAACTGACGGCGGCGAAGCGGGGGAAGGGCATGTCGCACATGCCGGCGACCATCGGAAGCATCGGTCGCAGCGGCCCGATGAAGCGCCCGACCAGCAGGCTGGCGATGCCGTAACGTTGGAAATAGCTTTCGGCACCGCTCATCCATTCAGGATGATGGCGCAGCCCCGGCAGTCTGCGGATGTTCTGGTGGAAATGCCGACCGACGAAGTACGAGACCACATCGCCGAGAATCCCGCCAAGAAAACCCAGCAACAGGGTTTCGCTCAACGACAGTGCGCCGCTGCCGGCCAGCACCGCAACGGCAAACAGCAACACCGTGCCGGGCACGATTAAACCGGCAATTGCCAGGCATTCGACAAAAGCCACAATGAACACCGCGACGGCCAGCCACTGTGGGTTGGCCGCCAGCCACCCGGTCACGCTATCGAGCCATGGGCCCATACCAAAAACTCCATTTCATTGATTGCCCCCTCCAGGAGCTGCGCAGGCTGCGATCTTTTGATCTTCAAAGCGAAAGATCGCAGCCTTCGGCAGCGCCTACAGGGGTTTTTATTTACAGCAGGAAATAGTCCCGACCTTCGACCTGGCCCCGGCGCAGCGGGTTCCGCGTACACCATTGCGCGTAGGCGGCGTCGACGAAGCGGTACATCAGGTGTTCGTCACGGCCAGGGGGAATACCCAAGCGCGTAGTCTGAATGATGTGCGCGGGCGCCGGTCCGGTATCTTCTACCAGCAACCGCTCATGATCAAAACGCCTGGCGTCCCACATCGGCACCTTCAAACCCAGCGCCTTGCACAATAAGGTCTGCCCGGCGCAGAGCTTCTGCGATGGCCGCGGCCGACCTTGCGCATCAGGATTGTTCAACAGCATCTGCGCCAGACTCGCCGGGCCGCTGATTTCATCGACCCACGGATAAGCCGATTTGATCAGTACGGCATTGCCCGGCCCCTGCGCGCTGAAGTTCAGCGAATCGCCGCCACGTGCGTAATACATATAGATGTGGCCACCATCCAGAAACAAAGCCTTACGCTTTTCTGTATAGCCGAGTGACGCATGGCTGCCTTTTTCCGCGCAGTAATAGGCCTCGGTTTCGATGATTCGCGCACTCAGCCACAGATCACCGACCCGATGGCGGATGACTTTGCCGAGCAGATCCCGCGCCAGTGTCTGAGCGTCACGGTCGAAAAAACTGTCCGCGAGCCCTTGTGGCAGGCGTTCGGCTTGGCTGGCAACGGTCAGGTCGGACATGGCATGCAACGTTTATCCAGGCTGAAGAGGTCGCGATAATAACAATTTCAGTCTTAATTCCCGCTGAACGTTGGCAATTTGTAGTCCATTTCGACCATCCGCCCGTCACCGCTGTTAGTCCCGGGACGCGACAGCTATAATCTGCCGCTTTCCTCTTTGCCAAGACCCCAGCAGACCATGACTGAGTCCGTTCTTGACTATATGACCCGATTGGGTCGCGCCGCCCGCGAAGCTTCCCGGGTCATCGGCCGTGCCAGCACCGCGCAGAAAAACCGCGCCTTGCAGGCTGCGGCCAATGCACTGGATGCGGCTCGCGCCGAGCTTGCGGCAGCCAATGAACAGGATCTGGCCGCCGGTCGCGCCAGTGGTCTGGAACCGGCATTGCTGGAACGTCTGGAGCTGACCCCGGCGCGCATCGACGGCATGATTGTCGGCCTGCGTCAGGTGGCTGCGCTGCCGGATCCGGTCGGTGCGATCCGTGACATGAGCTTTCGCCCGTCGGGGATTCAGGTCGGCAAGATGCGCGTGCCGCTGGGTGTGATCGGAATCATCTACGAATCCCGGCCCAACGTGACCATCGATGCCGCCAGCCTGTGCCTGAAGTCCGGCAACGCGACTATCCTGCGTGGTGGCTCCGAGGCGATTCATTCCAATCGTGCGATTGCCGCGTGTATCCAGCGCGGTCTGGCCGAAGCCGAACTGCCCGCCGCCGTCGTGCAAGTGGTCGAAACCACTGATCGCGCCGCCGTTGGCGCGATGATCACCATGCCAGAGTATGTCGATGTGATCGTACCGCGCGGTGGTCGTGGCCTGATCGAGCGCATCAGTCGCGATGCCCGTGTGCCGGTGATCAAGCATCTGGACGGCATCTGCCACGTTTACGTCAGTGCCCACGCCGATCTGCCCAAAGCCCAGCGCATCGCGTTCAACGCCAAGACTTACCGTTATGGCATCTGCGGGGCGATGGAGACCTTGCTGGTCGATCAATCGGTTGCCAAGGATTTCCTGCCGTCGATGGCAGCGCAGTTCCGCGAAAAAGGCGTCGAGCTGCGTGGCTGCGAGCGCACCCGGGCGATCATCGACGCCGTGGCGGCCAGTGAAGACGACTGGAATACCGAGTATCTGGCGCCGATCCTGTCGATCCGCGTCGTTGATGGGCTGGACCAGGCGATCGAACACATCAACCATTACGGCTCGCACCACACCGACTCGATCGTCAGCGAAAACCTCGCTGACACCCGGCGGTTTGTGGCTGAAGTCAACTCGGCGTCGGTGATGATCAACACCCCGACCTGCTTCGCCGATGGATTTGAATACGGATTGGGTGCCGAGATCGGCATTTCTACTGATAAGCTGCACGCCCGCGGCCCGGTGGGCCTCGAAGGACTGACCTGCGAGAAGTACATCGTGGTCGGTGATGGCCAGTTGCGCGGCCAGGCGACGGTCTGACTTGACCGACCTCGACCTGACAACGCCGCCGCCCGGCAATGAGACCCGCCCTCTGCGCATTGGCGTCCTGGGTGGTACGTTCGATCCGGTGCACATCGGCCATTTGCGCGGTGGGCTGGAAGTCGCCGAAGCGCTGGGGCTGGATGAGTTGCGTTTGATGCCGAGCGCGCGCCCGCCGCATCGCGGCACGCCGCAGGTGTCGGCGCAGGATCGGTTGGCGATGGTCGAGTGCGCGGTGGCCGGAGTGCCGCCGCTGGTGGTGGATGCCTGCGAATTGCAGCGGGACAAACCGTCCTACACCATTGATACCCTGGAGTTGATGCGTGCCGATATGGCCGCCGAGACCCAGGTTTTTCTGCTTTTGGGCTGGGACGCATTTTGCGGCCTGCCCACTTGGCATCGCTGGGAAGAGTTGCTCCAGCATTGCCACATCCTGGTGCTACAGCGCCCGGACGCCGACAGCGAACCGCCGGATGCCTTGCGCAACCTGCTGGCAGCGCGTTCGGTGAGCGACCCGCTGGCCCTGAAAGGGCCGAGCGGACAGATTGCATTCGTCTGGCAGACACCGCTCGCGGTCTCTGCCACCCAGATCCGTCAACTGCTGGCCAGCGGTAAGTCGGTACGTTTCCTGGTGCCCGACGCGGTCCTGGCCTACATCGATGCGCACGGTCTATACCGTGCGTCGAACTGAACAAGGCGTGCTTAACTGATACGAATCCACGTGTCGCCAAGCCGCCGAATATATGAGCAAAACGAGTTTTATATGACTGACAAAGATCTACCTAAAGTAAAACGTAAAGGCACATTCAAAAGCGCTCCGTTGCCGGAAGTGGCCAACACCAACGAGCCGCTCAAAGGCGACGAACTGGTCAAGCTTGCTGTTGCAGCTCTTGAAGACGTCAAGGCGCAAGACATCCAGATCATCGATGTTCGCGACAAGCAGAGCATCACTGACTACATGATCATCGCCACCGGTACTTCCAATCGCCAGATCAACGCGATGCTGGACAAGGTTCGCGAAGAAGTCAAAAAGCAGGGCGCCAAGCCGCTGGGCGAAGAAGGCAAGGGCGACAGCGACTGGGTGCTGCTCGACCTCGACCTGGTGATCGTGCACATGATGACCGCCTCGGCGCGTCAGTTCTACGACCTGGAGCGCCTGTGGGCCGGTGCCGAGCAAAGCCGTGCGGCAGACGCCAAGCACCACAGCCCGGAAAACACCCACGAGCATTTCACCAAGCTCAACAAAGACCAGCTGTAAGGGATTGCTGTGCGACTGCGACTGATCGCCGTCGGTTCACGCATGCCCAAGTGGGTGGAAGAAGGCTGGCATGAATATGCCAAGCGTCTTCCGTCCGAGCTGGCGCTGGAACTGGTGGAAATACCGCTCAATACCCGTGGCAAGAATGCCGACGTGGCCCGTTTCATCCGCCAGGAAGGCGAAGCCATGCTGGCCAAGGTCGGGCCGAACGAGCGGGTTGTCACGCTGGAAGTCCACGGCAAACCCTGGAGCACCGAGCAGCTTGCGGTCGAACTCGACCGTTGGCGGCTGGATTCGCGCACGGTCAACTTCATGGTTGGCGGCCCCGAGGGGCTGGCGCCGGAAGTCTGCGCCCGCGCTGATCAGCGCTGGTCGTTGTCGCCGCTGACCTTGCCGCATCCGCTGGTGCGGATCCTCATCGGCGAACAGCTGTACCGTGCCTGGACCGTGCTGTCCGGTCACCCTTACCACAAGTAATCCTGCCCTCATGTCTCAGCCGATCCGCATCAAGGACCACGAAAAGGACGCACGCCTGGTGCGTAGCCGCGTCGTGTTCGGGGCCATTGCAGTCGTGCTGTTGATCTGCGTGTTGATTGCGCGGCTGTATTACTTGCAGGTGATCCAGTACGAGTACCACTCGACGCTTTCGGAAAACAACCGAGTTCACGTGCAGCCGATTCCGCCGACCCGTGGGCTGATTTTCGACCGCAACGGCGTGGTGGTGGCGGACAACCGGCCGAGCTTCAGCCTGAGCATGACCCGCGAGCGCTCCGGCGACTGGCAGCAAGTGCTCGACGTGATCGTCGAAGTGCTGGAACTGACGCCAGAAGACCGGGTGATATTTGAGAAGCGTATGCGCCAGGGGCGCCGGCCGTTCGAGCCGGTGCCGATCCTGTTCGAACTCAGCGAAGAACAGATCGCCCGCATCGCGGTGAACCAGTTCCGTCTGCCGGGCGTGGAAGTCGTTGCGCAACTGGTCCGTCACTATCCGCAGGGCGCGCATTTTGCGCACTCGGTGGGTTACATGGGGCGGATCAACGAGAAAGAGCTCAAAAGCCTCGATCCGGTCAACTACAGCGGCACCCACCACATCGGCAAGACGGGCATCGAGCGTTTCTACGAGCCTGAGCTGCACGGGCAGGTGGGTTACGAAGAAGTCGAGACCAACGCTCGCGGCCGCGTTCTGCGCGTGCTCAAGCGTACCGATCCGATTCCCGGCAAGGACATCGTCCTGAGTCTGGACATCAAATTGCAGGAAGCCGCCGAAGCCGCACTGGGTGGTCGTCGTGGTGCGGTGGTTGCACTGGATCCGAAAACCGGCGAAGTGCTGGCGATGGTCAGTCAGCCGAGCTTCGACCCGAACCTGTTCGTCACCGGCATCAGCTTCAAGGCGTACGCCGAGCTGCGCGATTCCATCGACCGGCCACTGTTCAACCGCGTACTGCGCGGTCTGTATCCGCCGGGTTCGACGATCAAGCCAGCCGTGGCGATCGCCGGCCTCGATTCGGGTGTGGTGACCGCGTCGAGCCGGGTGTTCGACCCGGGCTACTACATGCTGCCCAACTACGATCACAAATACCGTAACTGGAACCGCACGGGTGACGGCTTCGTCGACCTCGACATGGCGATCATGCGCTCCAATGACACCTACTTCTATGATCTGGCCCACAAGCTCGGTATTGATCGGTTGTCGGCCTACATGAACAAGTTCGGCATTGGTCAGAAGGTTTCGCTGGACATGTTCGAAGAATCACCCGGCCTGATGCCTTCCCGCGAGTGGAAGCGCGCGACCCGCAAACAGGCGTGGTTCCCGGGCGAAACGCTGATTCTGGGGATCGGCCAGGGCTACATGCAATCGACCCCGCTGCAGTTGGCTCAGGCCACGGCGCTGGTGGCGAACAAAGGCGTGTGGAACCGGCCGCACCTGGCCAAATCCCTCGATGGGGTGAAGCCGGTGGACGAAAATCCGATACCGGACATTATCCTGCGCGATCCGTCCGACTGGGCCAAGGTCAACCACGGCATGCAGCAAGTGATGCACGGCGCCCGAGGTACCGCGCGTAAAGCGGCCATTGGCGCGCAATACCGTATCGCCGGCAAGTCGGGTACGGCCCAGGTCGTGGCGATCAAGCAGGGCGAGAAGTACGACCGTTCCAAGGTTCAGGAACGCCATCGTGACCACGCCTTGTTCGTCGGTTTCGCTCCGGCCGATGACCCGAAAATTGTTGTTTCGGTAATGGTCGAGAACGGTGAGTCCGGTTCCGGCGTCGCCGCGCCCGTGGTACGTCAGATCATGGACGCCTGGCTTCTGGGTCAGGACGGACGTTTGAAGGCCGAATACGCCAGCCCAATCAGTTCGGAGGCTACGGCCCGTGATGAATAACTTTGATCGCATGCTCTCCAGTGAGGATGTGATGCGCCGCCGCGCGACGCTGCTGCAAAGACTGCATATCGATGGGCCGCTGCTGATCCTGTTGTTGATTCTCGCTGCCGGCAGCCTGTTCGTGCTGTATTCGGCCAGCGGCAAGAGCTGGGATCTGCTGGGCAAACAGGCCACTTCGTTCGGTATCGGTCTGGTGTCGATGATCGTCATCGCCCAGTTCGAACCGCGTTTCATGGCGCGCTGGGTGCCGCTGGGCTACGTGATCGGCGTGCTGCTGCTGTTGGTGGTCGACATCATGGGTCACAACGCCATGGGCGCCACACGCTGGATCAACATTCCCGGTGTGATTCGTTTCCAGCCTTCGGAATTCATGAAAATCCTGATGCCGGCGACCATCGCCTGGTATCTGTCCAAGCGGACATTGCCCCCACAACTCAAGCATGTTGGCATCAGCCTGATGCTGATTGGCGTGCCGTTTGCGCTGATCGTTCGCCAACCGGACCTCGGCACTTCGCTGCTGATTCTGGCCGGCGGGGCATTCGTGCTGTTCATGGGCGGCTTGCGCTGGCGCTGGATCGTCAGCGTACTGGCTGCGGCCATTCCGGTGTCGGTCGCGATGTGGTTCTTTGTGATGCACGACTACCAGAAGCAGCGCGTATTGACGTTCCTCGACCCGGAAAGCGATCCGCTCGGCACTGGCTGGAACATTATTCAGTCGAAAGCTGCTATCGGTTCCGGCGGCGTATTCGGCAAGGGCTGGCTGCTCGGCACCCAGTCGCACCTGGACTTCCTCCCGGAAAGCCACACCGATTTCATCATTGCCGTGCTCGGCGAAGAGTTCGGCCTGGTGGGCATCTGCGCGCTGTTGCTGATTTATTTGCTGTTGATTGGCCGGGGTCTGGTCATCACCGCTCAGGCGCAGACGCTGTTCGGTAAATTGCTCGCCGGCGCGTTGACCATGACGTTTTTTGTTTATGTTTTCGTCAACATCGGTATGGTCAGTGGCCTGTTGCCGGTTGTAGGGGTTCCGTTGCCGTTCATTAGCTACGGAGGAACTTCGCTGGTGACACTGCTGTCAGCGTTTGGGGTTTTGATGTCGATCCATACCCATCGCAAGTGGATCGCACAGGTTTGAATAAGGTGAAGAGTTCAATGCAAGTAATGCGTGGCTGGGCGACTCGATGCGCGCCATGGGTTGGCCTGGTAGGCCTCCTTGGCAGCGTGCAGGAAGCGCTGGCCGGCGAATATGAAGGCTCACCCCAGGTGGCCGAATTCGTCGGTGAAATGACCCGCGACTACGGTTTCGCCGGTGAGCAACTGATGGGTGTTTTTCGCGAGGCTCAGCGTAAACAGGCGATTCTCGACGCCATCTCCCGACCTGCCGAGCGGGTCAAGCAGTGGAAGGAATACCGCCCGATGTTCATCACTGACGCGCGTATTGCGCGAGGTGTGGACTTCTGGCGTCAGCACGAGGCCACGCTGGCCCGTGCCGAGCAGGAATACGGCGTGCCGGCACAAGTCATCGTGTCGATCATCGGCGTTGAGACCTTTTTCGGACGTAATACCGGCAATTACCGGGTGATCGATGCCTTGTCGACGCTCGGTTTCGACTATCCTCCCCGTGCCGAATTTTTCCGCAAGGAGCTGCGCGAGTTTCTGCTGCTGGCGCGCGAAGAGCAGGTCGATCCATTGACGCTCAAGGGTTCATACGCCGGGGCGATGGGCCTGCCGCAGTTCATGCCGAGCAGCTTTCGCGCCTATGCAGTGGATTTCGACGGTGACGGCCACATCAATATCTGGAACAACCCGGATGATGCGATCGGCAGTGTCGCCAGTTATTTCAAGCGTCACGGCTGGGTCGCCGGCGAACCGGTGGTCAGCCGCGCCGATGTCCGTGGCGAGCAGGCCGATGAAGGCCTGACCACTGGCATCGAGCCGACAAAGACCGTCGCGGAGTTGCGGGCGCTGGGCTGGTCAAGTCATGATGCGCTGCGCGATGATATGCCGGTTACTGCATTTCGCCTTGAAGGCGAGAACGGCCCTGAATACTGGATGGGCCTGAAGAATTTCTACGCGATCACGCGTTATAACCGCAGCGTGATGTACGCCATGGCCGTACATCAACTGTCTGAACAGCTTGTACAAGCACGGGGCGTCAAGTAATGCGGGCATTGCCTAACAATAAACCCCTGAAGCTGGTGGCATTTGCTGCGTTGGCGGTACTGGTCGCCAGTTGTTCGACCAGTCGTACCCCGACTCAGAAGGCGCCCACAACCGTTGTGCGCAAGCAGCCGGTCCTTGATATCAACCGCGCCCACAAAGATGGCGCGCCGTGGTGGGATGTCGATGTTTCGCGTATCCCCGATGCCACGCCAACCCTGCATACCGGTGCGTACAAGGCCAACCCGTACACTGTGCTGGGTAAGACCTATTTTCCGATACAGGAATCCAAGAGCTACGTCGCTTCGGGCACGGCGTCCTGGTACGGCACCAAGTTTCACGGGCAGAACACCGCCAACGGTGAGGTCTATGACCTGTACGGCATGAGTGCCGCCCACAAGACGTTGCCACTCCCAAGTTACGTTCGGGTGACCAACCTGGACAACAACCGCACAGTGATTCTGCGGGTCAACGATCGCGGACCGTTCTATTCCGACCGGATCATCGACTTGTCCTACGCGGCGGCGAAAAAACTCGGTTATGCCGAAACGGGCACTGCGCGGGTCAAGGTCGAGGGCATCGACCCGCAGCAATGGTGGGCCGCCAAGGGCCGTCCGGCACCGTTGATGCTCAATGAGCCGCAGGTTGCGCAGAACAGCGCCCCGGTGATCACGGCCTCGGCCGGCACCGTCGAGCAATGGACCCCTCCGCCGCAGCAACACGCCGCGGCCGTTGTGCCAGTGCAGATTGATGCAAAAAAAAACGCTTCTGCAACAGCGTCTGGCCAGTATCTGCAGGTGGGCGCCTTCGCCAACCCGGACGCTGCAGAGCTGCTGAGGTCGAAGCTCAGCGGGATGGTGAGCGCTCCGGTGTTCATCAGCTCGATCGTGCGCAATCAGCAGACTCTGCACCGGGTACGCCTGGGGCCGATCGGCTCGCCGGGTGAAATCACCCAGGTGCAGAACAGCGTGCGCCTGGCTAACCTTGGTTCGCCAAGTGTGGTCACCGAGTAACACGTAGAACTTGATTGACGGTTCACCTGCGGTATCGGGGGGTGAACCAGGTTGTTGGCTCGTCGAAGAACAAAAGCCCGGCAAGGGTGACTGGAGTGAGCAGCTGAATACGCGATGACTCGTCAGAAAGTCATCTGATTAAATTTTGCATTAGCGATTTCGAGAGACGGATGAACATCACCACCTTTGCCAAACGCCTTTTCCTGCTAGTCCCGCTGCTCCTCTCACCCGCCGCGTTCGCGGTCGAGATGATGCCTTCGCCACCACAACTGGCCGCCAAGTCCTACGTGCTCATGGATGCAAGCAGCGGCAACGTGCTGGTTGAAAACAATGGCGACCAGCGTCTGCCACCGGCCAGCCTGACCAAGCTGATGACCGCGTACATCGCGACCCTGGAAATCCGTCGTGGCCAGATCGGTGAAAACGATCCGGTGACCGTCAGCGAAAACGCCTGGCGTACCGGCGGTTCGCGGATGTTCATCAAAGTCGGTTCGCAAGTCACTGTCAGCGACCTGCTGCACGGCATCATCATCCAGTCCGGTAACGACGCCAGCGTGGCACTGTCCGAGCACATCGCCGGTAGCGAAGACGCCTTCGCCGACGTGATGAACAAGACGGCCACCGAACTGGGCCTGACCAACTCCCACTTCATGAACCCGACCGGTCTGCCAAACCCTGACCATTACTCGTCGGCTCATGACATGGCGATCCTGGCTCGCGCGATCATCCACGAAGACCCGGCTCACTACGCGATCTACTCGCAGAAAGAGTTCTTCTGGAATGGCATCAAACAACCTAACCGCAACCTTTTGCTGTGGCGCGACAAGACCGTTGACGGTCTGAAAACCGGTCACACCGAAGAGGCCGGTTATTGCATGGTGTCCTCGGCTGTCCGTGATGGCCAGCGCCTGATCGCCGTGGTGTTCGGCACCAACAGCGATGTGGCTCGCGCCGCTGAAACCCAGAAGCTCTTGACCTACGGCTTCCGCTTCTTCGAAACCCAGACTTTCTATCAGAAGGGCACCGAACTGGCTCAGGCCCCGGTGTGGAAAGGCACCACCAGCCAGGTCAAGGCCGGCCTGGCGCAAGACCTGACCATGACCCTGCCAAAAGGCCAGCTGAAGAAGCTCGCTGCCAGCATGACCATGAACCCGCAACTGACCGCGCCAATCGCCAAGGGCGACGTAATCGGTAAAGTCGAAGTCAAACTGGAAGACAAGGTCGTGCACAGCGCTGACCTGATCGCTCTGGATGGCGTCGAGGAGGGTGGTATCTTCCGCCGCATGTGGGATAGCATCCGTCTATTCTTCTACGGCTTGTTCAACTGATTTGTGTTGACCTGCATGGCCCCGCCCCGATCCGGTGCGGGGCCATGTGCGTTACCACGGCTTGCGCTATAGAGGCCGTTACGCCATGACCGATACCGAAGTAAAGGCGCCAAAGATCGAATTCCCTGCCAACGATTACCCGGTTAAGGTGATCAGCGACACGGGTGTCGGCAACAAAGACAAGATCATCGAAATCGTCAAGAAGCACGCGACCATCAACGATGATCGTATTGACGAGCGTTCTAGCAGCAACGGCAAATACACCACGATTCAGTTGCACATCGTCGCCACCGGTCAAGACCAGCTGTACGATATCAACAGCGAACTGCGGGCGACCGGTTTCGTGCACATGGTGCTGTGATGCCGGGCACGCTGGGCTTTCGCGACCTCGGCCAGATGGCTTACGAGCCGGTCTGGCATGCCATGCAACGCTTTACCAACGAACGCGGCAGCGATGCCGCCGACGAAATCTGGCTCGTCGAGCACCCTCCGGTGTTCACGCAGGGTCAGGCCGGCAAGGCCGAGCACTTGCTTGTGCCGGGTGAAATTCCGGTGGTACAGGTCGATCGCGGCGGGCAGGTGACTTACCATGGCCCCGGCCAATTGGTGGCTTATCTGCTGCTGGATGTACGCAAGCTGGGTTTTGGCGTGCGTGATCTGGTCAGTCGCATGGAGCTATGCCTGATCGAACTTCTGGCCAGTTACGGTGTGACCGCAACGGCCAAGCCAGACGCTCCCGGCGTGTATGTAGATGGAGCGAAAATCGCTTCTCTGGGTTTGCGCATTCGCCACGGTTGTTCCTTTCATGGACTGGCCCTGAACGTGGATATGAACCTGGAACCGTTTCGACGGATTAATCCCTGCGGCTACGCCGGGCTGGCGATGACCCAGCTGAGCGATCACGCAGGATCGATTGAATTTGCCGAGGTAAGTGCCCGGCTGCGCGCGCAGCTCGTCAAACACCTCGACTATGCTGAGCAGACGACCCTGACGGGCGGAATCGACTGATATGACTACTGATGCAGTGCAAACCATGATCCCGACGCTCGACGTGACCGAGCGCCCGGCCCCGCGTCCCAAGGTTGAAGCCGGCGTCAAGCTGCGCGGTGCCGAGAAGGTTGC
Source organism: Pseudomonas sp. MF6776 (assembly GCF_016613125.1). Taxonomy (NCBI): domain Bacteria; kingdom Pseudomonadati; phylum Pseudomonadota; class Gammaproteobacteria; order Pseudomonadales; family Pseudomonadaceae; genus Pseudomonas; species Pseudomonas sp. MF6776. The sequence continues at coordinate 186,539 of NZ_JAENSQ010000006.1, read as the reverse complement.
ACGCATCCCGGTAAAGATCATTCCGACCACCGAGCTGCCGAAGAAACCTGACTGGATTCGTGTGCGCATCCCGGTTTCGCCGGAAGTCGACCGCATCAAGAGCCTGCTGCGCAAACACAAGCTGCACAGCGTTTGCGAAGAAGCGTCCTGCCCGAACCTGGGCGAGTGCTTCTCCGGCGGCACCGCGACCTTCATGATCATGGGCGACATTTGCACCCGTCGTTGCCCGTTCTGCGACGTGGGCCACGGTCGTCCGAAGCCACTGGACGTCAACGAGCCGCAAAGCCTGGCCATCGCCATCGCCGACCTCAAGCTCAAGTATGTGGTGATCACCTCGGTTGACCGCGACGACCTGCGTGACGGTGGTGCCCAGCACTTTGCCGACTGCATCCGTGAAATCCGCAAGTTGTCGCCGAACGTGCAGCTGGAGACCCTGGTTCCGGACTACCGTGGCCGCATGGACGTCGCCCTGGAAATCACCGCCGCCGAGCCGCCGGATGTCTTCAACCACAACCTGGAAACCGTGCCGCGTCTGTACAAGGCTGCGCGTCCGGGTTCGGATTACCAGTGGTCGCTGACCCTGCTGCAACGTTTCAAGCAGATGATGCCGCACATTCCGACCAAATCCGGTCTGATGCTGGGTCTGGGCGAGACTGACGAAGAAGTCATCGAAGTCATGAAGCGCATGCGCGAACACGACATCGACATGCTGACTCTAGGCCAGTATCTGCAACCGTCGCGCAGCCACTTGCCGGTGCAGCGTTTCGTGCACCCGGACACCTTCGCCTGGTTCGCCGAGGAAGGTTACAAGATGGGCTTCAAGAACGTTGCGTCCGGGCCGTTGGTGCGTTCCTCGTACCATGCCGATGAGCAGGCGAAGCTGGTCAAGGCTGAGCTGATGGGTTCTTGATCCGGCGCTGAATGAAAAAATGCCCGCCGAGGCTTTAACGCCCGGCGGGCATTTTTTTGCCTGTCTTACATTCAATGCTGATTTTTCCTGCAACCTGCGGCGTGGCCGAGCCTCTTCTGTTTACCGCCGTTCCTGACTACTGTGTGTGCATGACTCACAGGGAGATCCAAGGATGACCGTTCGACCAACCCACACACTTTGCCCGCACAAAGCCGTGCCCGCGTTGCCCTCAGAAGGGCTGATCGGCGTCATTGCACCAGCCGGCCCGGGTGTATTGGACACCGATAAGGCGGTGCAATGGATGCGCGCGCGGGGTTATGGGCTTAAGGTGTTCCCCGGCGTTTATGAAAAGGATGGCTATCTGGCCGGCAGCGACGACGTGCGCTTGCGCGATCTTCATGCGGCGTTCGCTGATCCCGAAGTCGATGCAATTATTTGCCTGCGTGGCGGCTACGGCACGCCACGGCTGCTTGACCGGATCGATTACGACCTGCTGAGCCGCCATGCCAAGCCATTCGTTGGCTACAGCGACATCACCGCGCTGCACCTGGCCATCAGCCGATACGCAGGCTTCGTGACCTTCCACGGGCCGTTGCTCAACGCCGATTTGTTGGGCGACAAGGAGCCGCCGACGGTCACTTCGTTCTTCGCCATGCTGCGCGGGCAAATGAAGGCGGGGAGTGTGCTAAGCCATCCGGTGGCGTATCCGTTGACTACGGTCGAACCCGGCATCGCGCACGGGCGCTTGCTCGGCGGTAATCTGGCGATGATCGCCGCCACCTTGGGCACGCCTTACGAAATCGATGTGGAGGGGGTGATTCTGCTCATCGAGGATATTAACGAGCCGCTGTATCGGATCGACCGACTGCTGACGCAGATGCGTCTGGCCGGCAAACTGGCCAAATTGCGCGGAGTTCTGGTTGGGGATGTGGCAGGGGTGGATGTCGCGGCATTGAACCGCCTGCTCAAGCAGACGTTCGAGCCTTTGCGGATTCCGGTGCTGTCAGGTTGGCGTAGCGGCCATTGCGATCCGAACCTGACGCTGCCGATGGGCGCGCTGGTGCGGCTGGATGCGGGGAAGAAGGAGTTGATGCTGGAGCAGGATGTGGTCACCCGCCGATAATTGCGGGTGATGCAAAAAGATCGCAGCCTGCGGCAGCTCCTACACGGGATTAACGTAAACCCTGTAGGAGCTGCCGCAGGCTGCGATCTTTTGATTTTGCTTTTATTGGTTACGCAGGCTTTCCAGCAGCTTATGCGTTGGATACCCATCCGCCGGCCAGCCAAACGACTGCTGTGCACTGCGAATCGCCTTGCGTGTATTGGCCCCGATGATCCCGTCTGCCGTGCCGGCATCGTAGTTGCGTGCACTCAACAAGGTCTGCAACTCGATTCGCTCGGTGCGGCTCAGCGGCAGATCATCTTTAGGCCAAGAGCCATTGATCAAGCCAGCGCCGCCAAAGCGCTCGGACAGCAGGCTCACCGCCAGTGCGTACGACGAAGAATTGTTGTACTTGAGGATCGCCCGGAAGTTGTCGAGGATCAGAAACGCCGGGCCACGATAACCGGCCGGCAGCAACAGGGCGGCGGACAGTTGTTCGGTTCCCGCGGGCATCTGGGCATCATTGGGCAAACTCACGCCCAACTGACGCCATTCGGCGACGCTCTTGCGGATGGCGCCATCCGCCAGTGTGTAATCGAAGCTGCCTGGCAATTGCACTTCAAAGCCCCACGGCTGGCCACGCTGCCAGCCGGAGCTTTGCAGATAGTGCGCGGTCGAGGCCAGCGCGTCGGCTGGACTGCCCCAGATGTCGCGGCGCCCGTCACCGTCGAAATCAACCGCATGGGTGTTGTAGGTGGTCGGGATGAACTGCGTCTGGCCCATGGCGCCAGCCCAGGAACCGAGCATCTTCTCCGGCGTGATATCGCCCTGTTGCAGAATCTGCAGGGCGGCGATCAGTTGCGCGTGGGCAAAGCCTGGGCGACGACCTTCGTAGGCGAGGGTGGCCAGCGAGTTGATCACCGACTTGCTGCCCTGGAACTGCCCGAAGTTGCTTTCCATGCCCCACACCGATACCAACGCCTGACGATCAACGCCGTAACGCTGCTCGATGCTTTGCAGGATATCGGCGTACTGAATGATTAGCGCCTGGCCCTTGCGCACGCGCAGCGGCGACAGTGCGCCGTCGAGGTATTCCCACACCGGGCGGGAGAACTCCGGCTGACTGCGGTCGGCGCGAATCACGCTGGCGTCGAAACTGATATTGGCAAATGCACGATCGAACAGCTCGGCGCGAATCCCGGCTGCCAAGGCATCCTTGCGGAAACCTGCCTGCCATTCGGCAAAGGTCTGGGTCGGCTGAAGATCAAGTGGGTCGGCGGACGGCACTACCGGCGGAATAATCGCTGGGGCCGTGGCGACAGGGGCGGCTTGAAGAGGTTGCGCATCGGCGGCGGTAGGTTTTTCCGCACAGGCGACAAGCAGTATGAAGCTGGAGGCAGCGATCAATTGGCGAACAGGCCAACGACGGGAAAGACTAAAGGGCATGCACAGTTCCAGAGGATACGAATCAGGTGCAGACCTTAACATGACCGGGGGGTGCTGCGCTTTAAGCTGCCAGAAAGTAAGAAGCCTCCCAGCTATTAGACTGGAAGGCTTCGCGGCGGTAGCTGCCTTTACCCTTGGCTGGTTGTTCCTGGCGGCTGCGGAACAGGGGTTGGGCGATGATGGATTTGGCCTTGTTCGGGCGATGTTTCGATGGCTTTTTGCTCATGAAGGTTCTCTTGATCGAGTGGGTTTTGCGCAGGGAATAATCTGCCGATGTCGGGCGTCTGTCTATAGGGCAAATGCAGGTGCTGGTTGTAGGAAAACAAACTCAAAAGATCGAAGCGTGCCGCAATTCCTACAGATAGAAGGCTGCGATCTTTTGACCTTATTCGGCGGGCAATGACAAGCGCTGGCCTGCCATCAACAACGCCAAACGACTGAGGCTCATCCAGGGCGACCCGGCCGCCTGGCCTTTGATTTGCGCATCAATACGCTGAGCTTCGAGCAACAACTGCGCCCAGCGTTGCGCCGAGTAACGTTGCAGGGCTTTGCTCATCAAGGGCTTGCGCTTGTCCCAGACCGGCGGTTTCGCCGAGCTGAAGCATTTGTCCAGCGGTGTGCCCTGGCTGTACTGCAGCGAGATATTGGCCAGCAGGCGCAATTCCCTCGCCAGTGCCCAGAGGATCACTGGAGGTTCGACCCCCTCACCACGCAACCCTTCGAGCATGCGCAGGGCGTGGGCCGGTTCACCGTTAAGGACCGCGTCGGTCAAGCCAAACACGTCGAATCGTGCACTGTCCGCCACAGCGGCCTGCACGGTTTCGACAGTAATCTGCCCACCTTCGGCCATCAGCTTGAGCTTCTCGATTTCCTGCGCGGCGGCGAGCAGGTTGCCCTCCACACGTGCAGCAATCAGTTCGATTGCATCCTGGCTGGCCGACAACCCCGCCTGCGACAGACGCTGACGAATCCAGCCCGGTAGCTGATTGGCATCCACTGGCCAGATCTGGATGAACTGGGTCTGCTGACCTTCAACCAGCGCCTTGCCCCACTTGGTCTTCTGTGCGCTGCCATCAAGCTTGGGCAGGCTGATCAGCAGCACCGTGTCTTCGGCGGGACGCGAGCAGTACTCGATGAATGCGGCAGCCCCCTTGTCACCGGGTTTACCCGATGGCAAACGCAGTTCCAGCAGACGCTTTTCAGCAAACAACGACATGCTGGCACCGGCCTGCAGCAGCGTGCCCCAATCGAAATTGGCGTCGGCGGCGAATACCTGGCGTTCGTCGAAACCTTGCTGGCGGGCAGCACTGCGAATGGCGTCGGCGGCTTCCTGACACAGCAGCGGGTCATCACCGCTGATGATATAGACGGGCGCGAGGGCGCCTTGCAGGTGTTTGCCGAGTTGCGCGGGAGCGAGCTTCATAAGAGAGGTCGAACGGGGCGCCTGAGCGCCCCGAACTTCTTACTGCTGCGGAATTTCGAGCGGCGACTGACGCGGGGTTTCCGCCTCAATCTTTTGCGCCGCTTCCAGCGCATCGGCTTCTGCCTTGGCGCGGTCATTGGCGGCCTGCTGCAGTTGCTGCAGTTGACCCGGGGTCAGCTGTTGCAGACGCAGCATCATGCGCTGAACCAGATCGCGACGGATATCGCGACGGGCGTCGTTGGCCTCCTGATCGGAGCCGACGAGATTGTTGCCGTCGTGGATGAACACTTTCTGCACTTCAAGCTTGTCGCTGAGCAGAGACAGGTTTTTTTCACCGCGGATGTCGTAGCTCAGGACAGTGCTGAGCTGATACTCGCCCGTGCGACCGGCACCTGCATAGCTGAGGATACGCTGGCTTTCCTGTTCGTCAGCCAAGTACAGCTTGTACGGCGCACCGCTGTAAACCTTGACGCCGCTGGACTCCAGTACCTGACGCATTTGAGTGACGGTCTCGCCGTAGGCGTTACGGGCACTCAGGTCGAGTTCCTTGATCGTCAGTTCGTTGCTGCCAGTGCCACGCAGCTGGAAACCGCAGGCGCTCAGCAGAACAGCGAGGCCCATCACCAGCAGATTGCGTTTGATCATTGTGTTGCTCCCCTTGAAACCATGTGGGCCGACCTGGCGGCCCGAAAGGTTTTACAGTGCGTCAGGCAAACCTGACGCCCAATCCAATTTAGCTGGCGACGATGTTGACCAGTTTTCCTGGCACAACGATCACTTTGCGAATGGTCAGACCGTCGACGAAACGCAGCACGTTTTCGTTGACGCGAGCGGCGGCTTCAACCTCTTCGCGCGTCGCGCTCGCCGGCATTTCGATCTGGCCACGCAACTTGCCGTTGACCTGGATAACCAGGGTCAGGCTGTCCTGCACCAGTGCGCTTTCGTCCACTGCAGGCCAGCCTGCGTCGATCACGGCGTCGGCGTGCCCCAGTTGATTCCACAGCTCATGGCTGATGTGTGGCGTGATCGGAGCCAGCAGCAAAGTGACGGCTTCCAGACCTTCGTGCACCAGAGCGCGATCCTGCTCGGTGCCTTGCGCGGCTTTTTCCAGCACGTTCATCAGCGTCATGACCTGAGCGATGGCGGTGTTGAATTTGTGGTTCTGGCCGACGTCGTGGCTGGCCTGCTTGATGGCCAGGTGGATCGAGCGGCGAACGGCTTTTTGCTCGTCGTTCAGGCTGGCAACGTCGAGTTTGCCCGGCAGGCCCTGGGTAACGTGGGCTTGCGCGAGACGCCAGACGCGCTTGAGGAAGCGATGCGAGCCTTCCACGCCGGAGTCGGACCATTCGGCGCTCATGTCAGGTGGCGAGGCGAACATCATGAACAGGCGGCAAGTGTCTGCGCCGAACTGATCAATCATCGACTGTGGGTCGACGCCGTTGTTCTTCGACTTGGCCATTTTCTCGGTACCGCCGATTTCCACCGGCAGGCCGTCGGCGATCAGCTTGGCGCTGATGACCTTGGCTTTGCTGTCACGCTCCAGTTCTACGTCCGCCGGGTTGAACCAGGTGTAGGCACCGTTGGCTTCGCGACGGTAGTAAGTTTCGGCGATTACCATGCCTTGGGTCAGCAGGTTCTTGAATGGCTCGTTGGAGCTAACCAGGCCTTCGTCACGCATCAGCTTGTGGAAGAAACGTGCGTACAGCAGGTGCAGAATCGCGTGTTCGATACCGCCGATGTATTGATCCACCGGCAGCCAGTGGTCGGCCGCGGATTTCTCGACCAGGCCACCTTCAAAGTGCGGCGAGGCGTAACGGGCGTAGTACCACGACGACTCGACGAAGGTGTCCATGGTGTCGGTTTCACGCTTGGCAGGCTGGCCACATTTCGGGCAGCTGCACTCGTAAAACTCAGGCATGCGCGCCAGCGGCGAACCGGCGCCATCCGGCACCACGTCTTCCGGCAACACGACGGGCAGTTGATCTTCCGGTACCGGCACGTCACCGCAAGCGTCGCAGTGGATGATCGGGATAGGGCAGCCCCAGTAGCGCTGGCGGCTGATGCCCCAGTCGCGCAGGCGGAACTGGGTGCGCGAGGCGCCCAGTTCTTTTTTGATCAGCGCTACTTCGATCGCGTCGAACGCGCCGGCGAAATCCAGACCATCGAACTCGCCGGAGTTGATCAGCGTGCCGTGCTCGCCGTAGGCGTCTTGCCACGGGGCCGGGTTGGTCTCGCCGGAGCTGGTGCGCACTACCGATTTGATCGGCAGGTCGTACTTGTGGGCGAACTCGAAATCACGCTCGTCGTGCGCTGGCACAGCCATGACCGCGCCGTCGCCGTAGTGCATCAGCACATAGTTGGCGACCCAGACCGGGAGTTTTTCACCGGTCAGCGGGTGCTCGACGAACAGGCCGGTCGGCAGGCCTTTTTTCTCTTGAGTGGCGACGTCGGCTTCAGCCACGCTGCCGCCCTTGCATTCAGCGATGAACGCTTGCAGCTCAGGGTTGTTCTGCGCGGCCTGGGTGGCCAGCGGGTGTTCGGCAGCGACGGCCACGTAAGTCGCGCCCATCAGGGTGTCCGGACGGGTGGTGAAGACTTTCAGGGTGCCGGCTGTGCCGATCGAGTCGACGTTGTACGGGAACTGCACTTCCATACCGCGGGATTTGCCGATCCAGTTGCGCTGCATGGTCTTGACCTGTTCAGGCCAGCCAGTCAGTTCGTCGAGGCTCTCCAGCAGCTCATCCGCATAAGCGGTGATCTTGAAGTAGTACATCGGGATTTCGCGCTTTTCGATCAGCGCGCCGGAACGCCAGCCGCGACCGTCGATGACTTGTTCGTTGGCCAGAACGGTCTGATCGACCGGGTCCCAGTTCACGGTGCCGCTTTTTTTGTAGATCACGCCTTTTTCGAACAGGCGAGTGAACAGCCATTGTTCCCAGCGGTAGTAATCAGGTTTGCAGGTGGTGACTTCACGCGACCAGTCCACCGCCAGGCCCAGGCTGCGCAGCTGGGTTTTCATGTAGGCGATGTTTTCGTAGGTCCACTTGGCGGGCGCTACGTTGTTTTTCATCGCGGCGTTTTCCGCCGGCATGCCGAAGGCATCCCAACCCATCGGTTGCAGAACGTTCTTGCCTTGCATGCGCTGGTAGCGGGAGATCACGTCGCCGATGGTGTAGTTGCGCACGTGCCCCATGTGTAGCTTGCCGCTGGGGTAAGGGAACATCGACAGGCAGTAGAAAGTCTCCTTGCCTGGCTGTTCGCTGACTTCAAAGGACTTTTGCTCATCCCAGAACGACTGGGCGGCGGCTTCGATTTCACGGGGCTGATATTGTTCGTGCATGGCTACTTTTGTACTGGATAGGGGTGGCCTAATCCTCTTCAACGCGGCATTCGGGCTGGCCCGGACGAGCTGGAAGTGGAATGACAGGAAGCGCCGTAGCATACATGACCGCGCTTGGCCTAGGGAAACCCTGATTGCAGCTGTTTGGCCCGCTGAATGGGTGGCGAGGGCCGTTGGTCGCGGCGTGCAGCCGGTTCGTGCAGCGAAGCTAAGCTCTAACTGGGGAGTGAGTCTTATCTTCAATGAGGTGAGGGATGGTGGAGCAACAGCAAAGAAACGTCACGAAACCTGAGTTGTACGAGCGGTTGATGGACCGTCTGGGCATTGCTCTGGACGCTGCAAAAACCGCAGACCGGCTGCGCGACGAGCGCCCCCTGGAACTGGAATTGCGTGGCTTGAGCCCCGCCGAGTTCAAACTGGTCAAGGCCTATCTGGATCGCAGTGAACGTGAAACGCACGGATGTTTGTCGCAGGCAGTGAAGCAGCTCGATGAAACACATTCGGCCAAGGTCATCTGGCTCAAGGACAAGGCGCCGCGCAAAGACACCGTCAAGGTGCATGCTTTGCGGGCCAAGTAAGCGCATGGCAGGTCAAGAAACGGATCTTTTTCAACAGGATCCCACCCTATCGGTTGTCGCGTTGTATTAACCCACTTAGGCTTCGGGCATCTTTGGAGATGCCCGATGCCTTTACGTTATTTCATCAAACAACTTCTATTGCCGCCCGGCATTCTTTTGCTGCTGTTGCTGGCCGCGTGGTGGCTGCGCCGCTCACGGCCGCGACTGGCTGGATTGTGTTTTGCCCTCGGTTTTGGCGGATTCTGGCTGATGAGCCTGCCGGTGGTGGTGCAATGGGGTGCAAAAGCCCTCGAGCGAGAGCCGCCACTGGCCCGCGAAGAGTGGGCGACATTGGCGCAGCGTGCCGATGCGATTGTGGTGCTGGGGTCCGGGCGTGAGCGGGGTGATCTGGCCTGGGGCGACGATCAACCGACCGGCGTGGGACTTGAGCGTCAGCGTTATGCGGCGCGATTGGCGAAAGCCTCGGGACTGCCGATTTTGACCAGTGGCGGCTTGCACTACGGTACGCCTCCGACCGAGGCGAAGTTGATGGCCGATTCATTGCTGGACGATTTCGGCGTGACCGTGCGTTGGCAGGAAGGGGAGAGCCGCACCACCTGGGAAAACGCCAGATTCAGCGCCGATATGCTGTTGCCGCAGGGAATCAAACGCGTAGTCGTGGTGACGCAGGCGTGGCACATGCCGCGATCGGTGTGGAGTTTTCAGGCGGCAGGGTTTGAAGTGGTGCCCGCGCCAGTGGGCTTCCTGGGAACAGACAACGCTCGGCCGTTTGGTGGCTGGCTGCCGGAGTTCAAATCGATCTGGCAGAGCGGACAGTTGCTGAATGAAGCGGTGGGGCAGGTGGGGTATTCGCTGTTTTACCGCTGAGAATCAAAAGATCGCAGCCTGTGGCAGCTCCTACAGGGGGAATGCAAATCCCATGTAGGAGCTGCCGCAGGCTGCGATCTTTTTGCTTAGAGGGTTTTGGACATCCGGCTAGCCATCAACGCCCAACCGAACAGTCCCAGACACAGGACGATCAGCGGCCACGAACGCCATTGCAGATACGGCGTCAGGTTGTGCATTGGCACCACTTCGCCATACAAAATGCCTTGTTCGAACTGCGGAATCTGCTCGGTGATCTGCCCGAACGGGTTGATCAGGCCGGTCACGCCATTGTTGGTGGCGCGGATCATCCAGCGTCCGGCTTCCAGCGCGCGCATCTGCGCCATCTGCAAATGTTGCAGCGGGCCGATCGAGGTGCCGAACCACGTGTCGTTGCTGATCGTCAGCAGCAGGTCGCTGCGCGCCGACAGGCTGGCGGCGAACTCCGGATACACCACTTCGTAGCAGATGAACGGCGCGATCTGGTAACCCTTGGCCTGCAGCATCGGCTGATCGGCGGGACCGCGGGCGAAGTCCGACATCGGCAGGTCGAAGAATGCGATCAGTCCGCGCAGCACATCCTGCAACGGCACGTACTCACCGAACGGCACCAGTTTCTGTTTCAGGTAAGTGCCATCGCCTTCGCCCACCACAGTGATGCCATTGTAGAAGCGTCTTTCGTGGTGCACCGTTTCGCGGATCGGTACGCCGGTGATCAGCGCCGATTTACGTTCGGCGGCGAAGTTACCCATCATGCTCAGGTAGCCCTCGGCGGACTCCTTGAGTACCGGCACCGCCGTTTCCGGCCAGATCAGCAGATCCACTGGTTTGGAGCGGAAACTCAGATCGCGGTACAGCGCCAGTTGCGCATTGAGCTGCGCCGGGTCCCACTTCATGCTTTGTTCGACGTTACCCTGAATGGCAGCAACGGTCAGCGGCTCGCCTGAAGGGCTGGTCCAGGCGTGGCCCTTGAGTGCAATCCCCGCCACCCATGGCCCGACCAGCAACAGCAGGCCAACCGCAACAAAAGCCTTGCGACCGGTTTGCAGCAGACGCGGCGCGTTGTAGATCAACGCAGCCGTCAACGCCAGAACGAACGACACCAGCCACATCCCGCCGACCGGCGCGAGACCGGCCAATGGGCCGTCGAGCTGGCTGTAACCGGAATAAAGCCATGGGAAGCCAGTGAGGAACCAGCCGCGAAAGGCTTCCTGGCCGACCCACAGCGCGGCGAATGCCGAAGCATCGGCCAGCGGTGCCTCGTTACGGCGCAGCCAGCGCGCCCAGAGCCAGGCGGGCAGGGCGAAGAAAAAGGCAATCGCCGCGGTAAACAACAGCATCAGGAATCCGGCCAGCAGCACCGAAGCGCCGCCGAAGTGATGAATGCTGTAATAGATCCAACTGGTACCGGCGCCGAACAGGCCGAAACCGAAGCACCAGCCACGGCCCAGTGCCTGACGGGGGCTTAGCTCACGCAGGCCGGCATAGAACAAACCGACCGCCAGCAAAGCCAGCGGCCAGATATCGAAGGGTGCCAGAGCGAACGTGGTGATTGCACCGGCCGCCACGGCCAGCAGGTTACCGGGCCAGCCGGGGCGGGTTGTCCAGCGCATTTCAGTCCTTAGATTTAACGAGCGATGGGCGTCAGTCGCAGCAAGTGAATCCGACGGCTGTCGGCGTTCAGGATGCGGAAACGATAAGCGCCGATTTCAGTGGTTTCGTTGCGTTTTGGCAAGTGCCCGAACGCGCTCATCACCAGGCCGCCGACGGTGTCGAACTCGTCGTCGGAAAACTCGCTGTCGAAGAACTCGTTGAAGTTCTCGATCGGCGTCAGTGCCTTGATCAGGAAGTCACCGCTGGGCAGCGGCTTGATGTAGCTGTCTTCTTCGACGTCGTGCTCGTCCTCGATATCGCCGACGATCTGTTCCAGCACGTCTTCGATGGTCACCAGACCTGCCACGCCGCCGTACTCATCGATGACGATGGCCATGTGGTTGTGGTTGGCGCGGAACTCACGCAGCAACACATTCAGGCGCTTGGACTCCGGCACGAACGTGGCCGGGCGCAGCAGGTCCTTGATGTTGAAGCTGTCGCCGTTTTCCTTGAGGATCAGCGGCAGCAGATCCTTGGCCAGCAGCACGCCCATCACGTCGTCATGGCTTTCGCCGATGACCGGATAGCGCGAGTGGGCGGAATCGACCACGGCCGGGAGGAATTCACGTGGTGTCTGGGTCGCCTTGATGCTGACCATCTGCGAACGCGGCACCATGATGTCGCGTACTTGCAGGTCAGCCACCTGAATGGCGCCTTCGACGATGGCCAGCGCTTCGCTGTCCAGCAGTTTGTTCTGATGTGCATCGCGCAGCAGCTCAAGAAGCTCCTGGCGGTTCTTCGGCTCGTGGGCAAAAGCCTGGGTCAGTTTACCCAGCCATGACTTCTGCCCGTTGCTCGATCGATCTTCGCTCATAGCGATTACTCTGAATCCTTTGTTGTAACGATTGGGGATGGTTCGGTTTCGTCGTCCGCGTACGGATCGGGATAGCCCAGCTCAGCAAGCAACTCGCGTTCCAGTGCTTCCATTTCCTCGGCTTCTTCGTCATCTATATGGTCGTAACCAAGCAGATGCAAGCAGCCGTGAATGACCAGATGTGCCCAGTGGGCCTTTAGTTCCTTGCCTTGTTCGGCGGCTTCGCGCTCAACCACGGCCACGCAGATCACCAGATCGCCGAGCAGCGGGATATCGAGAAACTCGTCGGGCACGTCAGCCGGGAACGACAGGACGTTGGTCGCGTAATCCTTCTGGCGCCAGGTGTGATTGAGCTCACGGCCTTCTTCCTCGTCGACCAGACGAATGGTCATTTCCGAGTCAGCGGTGCGCTGGCGCAGGGCCAGTTCGCACCATTGGCGGAACTCGGGTTCACTGGGAGCGGACGCTTCGGTCGCTATTTGCAGGTCAAGCTCAAGCATCGCGGCGAGTGTCCTTCGCAGGTTCATCAGTCACGCGATTTTCGAAGCGCTCGTAGGCTTCGACGATGCGTTGAACCAACGGATGGCGCACAACGTCCTTGGGCATGAAGTGCGTGAAGCTGATGCCCGGCACGTCTTTGAGCACTTCGATCACGTGGTGCAGGCCCGACTTGGTGCCTTTCGGCAGGTCGACCTGGGTGATGTCCCCCGTGATAACCGCGGTGGAGCCGAAACCGATACGCGTCAGGAACATCTTCATCTGTTCGACGGTAGTGTTCTGGCTTTCGTCGAGAATGATGAAGCTGTTGTTCAGCGTACGACCGCGCATATAGGCCAGCGGTGCGACTTCGATCACCTGACGTTCGATCAGCTTGGCCACATATTCGAAGCCGAGCATTTCGTAGAGTGCGTCATAGAGCGGGCGCAGGTACGGGTCGATCTTCTGCGACAGATCGCCGGGCAGGAAACCGAGCTTTTCACCCGCCTCAACCGCCGGGCGCACCAGCAGGATGCGACGGATCTGCTCGCGCTCCAGTGCATCGACCGCGCAGGCCACGGCCAGATAGGTCTTGCCGGTACCGGCCGGGCCTATGCCGAAGTTGATGTCGTTACCGAGTATTTCCTTCACGTAGCGCAACTGATTCAAGCCGCGAGGGCGAATCATGCCTTTTTTGGTGCGCAGGGCGACGGAAGCTTCCGCGGGGGCGTGGTTGTCCAGCTCGACGACGGCTGATTCCTGCAGAAACAGGTGAACCATATCTGGCGACAACTCCGTACCCTTGGTTTCGCGGTACAGGCGGCGAATCAGATTTTCCGCAGACGTGGTGTGCTTGGAGTCGCCGATCAGCTCGAACTGGTTTCCGCGGTTGCGGATCTCGATGCTCAGGCGCTGTTCGATCAAGCGCAAATGCTCGTCGAATTGCCCGCACAGATTGGCGAAGCGATGAGCCTCAAAGGGCTCGAGAATAAAACGATGTGGTTCTATGGGAGCGTTCAAGGTCGTATTTAGCCGCCCTGGGGCAATTAAGATGAAATCAAGGATAACGCCAGTGGCCTGGGTGCGAAAGCTCTTAAATTAATGAACACAATCTCAGTAACAGTGCAGTCCACTGTGGGAGCTGGCTTGCCAGCGATAGCGGTGCAACAGGCGACATATTTGTCGGGGCTGATGGCCTTATCGCTGGCAAGCCAGCTCCTACAGGATTCTCTATGTTCCTGATATTCGTTATTGGATCAACGAACCGCGCAGCGAGTGCGGTTGCGCCGCATCGATGTGCACATCGGCGAACTGGCCGATCAGCGTTGGATTGTCGCAGCGGAAGTTGACGATACGATTATTCTCGGTGCGCCCTTGCAGTTCGCCCGGGTCTTTCTTCGAGTAATCGGTCACCAGAATTCGCTGGGTCGAGCCGACCATTTGTCGGCTGATCTCGAAACCTTGCTGATTCAGGCGGTGCTGAAGCGCGTTCAGGCGTTCTTTCTTGAGCGCTTCTGGCGTGTCATCGGCCAGATCGGCAGCCGGTGTGCCCGGGCGCTGGCTGTAAACGAACGAGTAGGAAAAATCGAAACCGACGTCTTCGATCAGCTTCATGGTCTGTTCGAAGTCTTTCTCGGTTTCACCCGGGAAGCCGACGATGAAGTCCGAGCTGATGCAAATCCCCGGCACCGCCGCGCGCAGTTTGCGCAACTTGGATTTGTACTCCAGCGCGGTGTGGTTGCGCTTCATCGCCGCCAGAATCCGGTCGGAGCCCGATTGCACTGGCAAGTGCAGGTGCTTCACCAGTTCCGGTACTTCGGCGTGGGCCTGGATCAGGCTGTCGGAGAACTCCAGCGGATGCGAGGTGGTGTAGCGAATGCGGTCGATGCCATCGACGGCGGCGACCACGCGGATCAATTCCGCCAGGTCGGCCAGACGACCGTCGTGGGTTGCGCCGCGATAGCCGTTGACGTTCTGCCCCAGCAAAGTGACTTCACGTACGCCGTTTTCGGCCAGATGAATGATTTCGGCGAGCACGTCGTCGAAGGGGCGGCTGACTTCTTCACCGCGGGTATAAGGCACCACGCAGAACGTGCAGTACTTGCTGCAACCTTCCATCACCGACACGTAAGCGCTCGGACCGTCAATGCGTGGCTCGGGCAAGTGGTCGAATTTTTCGATTTCCGGGAACGAGACGTCGACTTGCGGCAATTTGGTGATGCGTGCGGCGTCGATCATTTCCGGCAGGCGGTGCAGGGTCTGCGGGCCGAACACCACGTCGACGTAGGGTGCGCGATCACGGATCGCCGCGCCTTCCTGGCTGGCCACGCAACCGCCGACGGCGATCACCATGTCCGGGTTGGCCAGTTTCAATTCGCGCCAGCGGCCCAGTTGCGAATACACCCGGTCCTGGGCGCGTTCGCGGATCGAGCAGGTGTTAAGCAGAATCACGTCGGCATCTTCGGCGCGAGCAGTGACTTCCAGGGCCTGATGTTCACCCAGCAGATCGACCATGCGCGAGCTGTCGTACTCGTTCATCTGGCAACCGTGGGTTTCGATGTAAAGCTTCTTGGCCATGGATTAGGATCGTCACGTGATTCAAAGAACCGCGCATTATAGGGAACATGTCTCCATGTTCCTACCGTTGTGCGTCCGGTGGCTATGCTATAGTTCGCGCCCTCATTTTTATCCCCGATGTTATCCGCCCGCCATGACCAAACGCGAAGCTCCAATCTACAAGGTGATTTTCCTCAACCAGGGCCAGGTGTTCGAAATGTACGCCAAGCAGATCTATCAAAGTGATCTGTGGGGCTTCCTGGAAGTGGAAGAGTTCGTCTTTGGCGAGCGCACGCAGATGGTCGTCGATCCGAGCGAAGAAAAGCTCAAGGCGCAATTCGAAGGCGTGGTGCGCAGCTTTGTGCCGATGCATTCGATCGTGCGCATCGACGAGGTTGAGCGTCTGGGTACACCGAAAATCAGCGAAGCCCGCGGCACGGTCGGCAATGTGATGCCGTTTCCGATGCCGATGCCTGAGAAGTAAGTTTCAATACCGCGTCGCCCCATTCGCGAGCAGGCTCGCTCCCACATTTGATCTCCAGTGTTCCGAAGATCACTTGTGGGAGCGAGCCTGCTCGCGATGGGGCCCGCAAGATCGGCTCAGAAATCAGGGAAGAGGCGAAAACGGCGTGCGCCCATCGGCGCTCTGCAGTTCCATCAGGTATTTACGGAAAATTTGCCCGAGCACCTGTGTGGCGGTTTCGAGGTCTTCGCGGGACATTTTTTCAGAGACTTCGTCGGCAGTGTCCAGCGCCTCTTCGGCGCCGTTGACCGCGGCCATCTTCAGCACGATGTACGCCTGAATGTTGTTGGCCTGCACGCCTTCGCCGTGGAAGAACATGGTGCCGAGCTTGAATTGCGCCTGGGCATGGCCTTGCAGCGAGGCTTTTTCGAAATAGCTCAGGGCTTGATTGAGGTCGCGCGGCGCATTCTTGCCGTCGTAGTAGAACTCACCCAACTCGTATTGCGCTTGCGCATCCCCTTCATCCGCTGCCTTTTGGCAGGCGGCCAGTGCCTGCGTGACGTCTTGCGGCTGAGTATTGAGGGTGCAACGACCCATCGCCGGGATCAACAACGAGTTGCCGCCTGCTTGTGCATGCGCGAGCAGGGGCTGAAGGAGCAACAGGCAGCCCAAGGCAAGGGTGCGGCCGGTGCGGTTCATGGGAATCGACTTACCTCTGAAGGGCACGCGGACCCATCGAGGGATCCAATAAGCGCGCATTATGAAATAAGCAGGGCCATCCTTACAAAGTCTTTACTCGTTTTTCTGCTGCGCGGGGAATATATCGCCCACTTCAGGCGGATATTTAGCAGAGGCGTCGGAAAAACAGCTCGGGTGTAGGTGAAAGCTGACGCTGGCAATGGCCAACGTCAGCGGTTCGGCGATTATTTCAGTTTGGCGAAGGCGCGCTCGGCTGCATCCAGAGTCAACTTCAACTCGGCTTCGCCGTGGGCGATAGAAGTGAAACCGGCTTCGAATGCACTCGGCGCTAGGTACACGCCGCCTTCCAGCATCAGGTGGAAGAAGCGACCGAACAAGGCAGCGTCACTGGCCATCACGTCTTCAAAGGTGACGATGTCGTCGGCACCGCTGAAGTACAGGCCGAACATGCCGCCGGCCTGAGTGGTCACGAACGGAATACCCGCTGCGTCAGCGCGTTGTTGCAGGCCGTCGAGCAGGCGCGTGGTGTAATCGGTCAGTTCGTCGTGGAAACCCGGACGGCTGATCAAGCGCAGAGTGGTCAAACCGGCAGCCATGGCCAGCGGGTTACCCGACAGCGTACCGGCCTGATACACCGGGCCCAGTGGCGCGATGCGTTCCATTATTTCGCGCTTGCCGCCGAAACAGCCGACCGGCATGCCGCCACCGATGATTTTGCCGAAGGTGGTCAGGTCTGGTTTCACGCCGTAGTAAGCCTGCGCCCCACCGAGGGCCACGCGGAAACCGGTCATCACTTCGTCGAAAATCAGCACAACGCCATGCTTGTCGCACAGCGAGCGCAGACCTTCGAGGAAGCCCGGCGCTGGCGGTACGCAGTTCATGTTGCCGGCCACTGGCTCAACGATGATGCAGGCGACTTCTTCACCGACTTCGGCGAGCATTTTTTCCACGGCGTCGATGTCGTTGAACGGCAGGGTCAGCGTGTGTTTGGCGAACGCGGCCGGTACACCTGCCGAGCTCGGAACGCCTTGGGTCAGTGCGCCGGAACCGGCCTTGACCAGCAGGCTGTCGGAGTGACCGTGGTAGCAGCCTTCGAATTTGATGATGCTGTCGCGGCCGGTGAAACCACGAGCCAAGCGGATGGCACTCATGGTCGCTTCGGTGCCGGAGCTGACCATGCGCACCATGTCCATCGACGGCACCAGCGAGCAGACCAGGTCGGCCATCTCGGTTTCCATCGAGGTCGGCGCACCATACGACAAGCCGTGCTGCAGTTGATTGCGCACCGCGTCCAGCACGTCCGGGTGGCTGTGGCCAAGAATCATCGGGCCCCACGAGCCAACGTAATCGACATAACGCTTGTCGTCTTCGTCAGTGACGTAGGCGCCTTCGGCGTGTTTGAAGAACAGCGGCGTGCCACCCACGCTCTTGAACGCGCGAACCGGTGAGTTCACGCCACCGGGAATGTGTTTCTGGGCATTGGCAAACAGGGTTTCGGAACGAGACATGATCGGGCTCTCAAAAATCAGGATTTGAACAATTCATTGAATGCGCGGGCGCGGCGGGTCACTTCGGCGGTGCTGTCGGCACCAAACAAGCCGTGGACCACAGCAAGCAAGTCGACACCGTGGGCCACCAGCGGCGCAGCGTTGTCGAGGGTGATGCCACCAATCGCGCAGATCGGTAGATGCAGCGCACGTTTGGCTTCGTCGAGCAGATCAAGGCTGCAGGTCGGTGCACCGGGTTTTGTGTTGGAATTGAAGAAACGACCGAAGGCGACGTAACTCGCGCCTTCCTTGGCAGCCTGTTGCGCCAGTTCGATTTGCGCGTGGCAAGTCGAGCCGATGATCGATTTCGAGCCGAGCAGGGCGCGGGTTGGTGACAGCGGGCCGTCGGTCTGGCCCAGGTGTACACCGACGTTCAGGCGCGCGGCCAGTTCGGCGTCGTCGTTGATGATTAGCTGCGTCTTGTAGCGTTCGCACAGATTGCGCAGCGCCTCGGCCTCGCGCAGACGACGGGCTTCGTCGCTGCTCTTGTCGCGGTATTGCAGCAGAGTGACGCCGCCTTCCAGCGCCGCCTCCACGTACGACAGGAACTTGCCGGCCAGCAACTGGCTGTCGGTAATGGCGTACAGGCCACGTAGTTTCATCAGGCAGACCTCACGACGTTACGAGCAGAAATCCAGCGGCAGGCGACGCGGGACAAACTGGCCTTTGCCCAGCTGTTCGGCATCGCGCAGGGTGCGCCAGGTGTAATCCAGTGCACTGCGCACGGCGCTGGCGAGGTTTTCACCTTGCGCCAGGCGACCGGCCAAGGCACTGGCGAGGGTGCAGCCAGAACCGTGATAACTGCCCGGCAAGCGCTGGCAGTAAAAGGTTTCACGCAGACCGTCGCGGTTGTACAGGCGATTGTGGATTTCAGTTTCGTCGCCGTGGCCACCGGTAATCAGCAGGTTCTTGACGAACGGCAGAAGTTTTTCAGCGCACTCGTCCGCGGTGCCTTCGGGCAGTTCGGCAAGGATGCGCGCTTCGGGAAGATTGGGGGTCGCGATGATCGACAGTGGCAGCAGGCGTTCGCGCATCGCATAGCCGACTTCGTCCTTGCCCAGACGTCCACCGCCGCCGGCGCGCAGTACCGGGTCACAGACCACCGGCAAATGCGGGTGCGCCGACAACAGTTCGACAACGGTGTCGACCATTTCCAGCGAACCGAGCATGCCCAGTTTGACCGCAGCGACTTCGGAGTCGTTGAGCACGGCGTTGGCCTGGGCCAATACCCACTCACGGTCGAGGACGCGAAAGTCAGTGACGTTGACGGTGTCTTGCACGGTCAGGGCGGTGACGGCCGGAGCCGCATGGCAACCCTGCGCGAGCAGGGCTTCGATATCTGCCTGCAAGCCGGCGCCACCACTGGGGTCGTGGCCGGAGAGACAGAGGACAACGGGGCGGGAGCTGTAGATATTCATGGTGCGCGAGCTTACCACCAAAGCTGATTTTCGGGTGTGGCTGGCGCAGCAAGATCAAAAGATCGTCCGATCGCGGCCCGAGTCGTTGGAGGATCTTTTGATCTACCTGACTAATCAAACAGCTCTAGCTCGCTGCTTTGCTCTGAAACGCCCGTTCTAGAGCCTTTATAGGAAAATTCCGATGGTGCTCAATGGCCATCAACAGCTATGCTAGTCTGGATCCAAACCAATAACAGGTAACACCGGTTTTACGTCTACTCACAAGGAATGGGGGGCTTCCTGACACAACCGGACGAGCCACGCTGGGGCTTCAATGCGCTATCTGCTGATGTTGCTGTTCTGCTTGCCCCTCATGGCGAGCGCCGTCGAATTCGACGAATTCACCCAGAGCCTCCCTCTGGGCCGGTCACTGCAAGTGTTCGAAGACCCGAGCGGTCAGGCGAGCATTGCCGATGTCCGCGCGCAGGCTGCTGCCGGCAATTTCAAAGCCCACGACAAAGCCACGCTCAATGCCGGGTACTCACGCTCGGCATTCTGGCTGAAGATCGACCTGCATTACCGCCCGAGCAATCCTGGCGCCCAGCGCACCTGGCTGCTGGAGTTGGCGTATCCGCCGCTCGACCATCTCGACCTGTATCTGCCCGACGCCCATGGCGACTTTCACCTGATCCGGCAAACCGGCGATGCCTTGCCGTTCGCCAGTCGTGAGATCCGCCAGAACAACTATCTGTTCGACCTGACGTTCGCGCCGGATCAACAGCAAACCGTGTACCTGCGACTCGCCAGCGAAGGCTCGATCCAGGCGCCGGTGACGTTGTGGTCGAGCACCGCGTATCTCGAAGACCAGCCGGTGCGCCTGTACGTGCTGGGCATCATTTATGGCGTGCTGCTGGGGATGGTGGTCTACAACCTGTTCATCTACCTGAGCGTGCGAGACACCAGTTACCTCTATTACATCTTCTACATTGCCTCGTTCGGGCTCTATCAGCTGTCGGTGAATGGTGCGGCGGTCGAGTATTTCTGGCCGAACAATCCGTGGTGGGCCAACGCCGCCACCCCGTTCTTCATCGGTTGTGCGGGGTTGTTCGGCAGCCAGTTCGCCCGCAGCTTTTTGCAGACCAGGACGCACAGCCGCTGGCTTGACCGCTTGCTGATCGCCTTGATCGCATTCGGCGCGCTGGTGGTTGGTCTGTCGTTGATGGCCAGTTACGCCTTGGCCCTGCGCCTGGCAACAACGTTGGCGCTGACCTTCACTGTGGTGATTTTCGCCGCCGGGATTCTGGCCTGGTGCCGCGGCCTGCGGGTGGCGCGCTACTTCATCATCGCCTGGTCGGCGTTTCTGCTCGGTGGCGTGATCAACACGCTGATGGTGCTGGGCTTGCTGCCGAACGTGTTCCTGACCATGTACGCCAGCCAGATCGGCTCGGCCATCGAAGTGGCGCTGCTGTCGCTGGCATTGGCCGATCGCATCAACGCGATGCGCGAGCAACAGGCGCAGACTCTGTTCGATGCCAGCCAGAAACTTGAAGTGCTCAACCAGCAACTGGCCCGCAGCAACAAGCTCAAGGATGAATTCCTCGCGACCCTGACCCACGAACTGCGCACGCCGATGAACGGTGTGATCGGCTCGCTGGAACTGATGCAGACCGTCGACCTCGACCCGGAACTTGAGCAATACCAGCAAACTGCTGCCGGTTCCGCCCGGGACATGATGCGCATGGTCAACGGCATCCTCACCCTTACCGAATTGCAGGCCGGCAAGCTCAAGGCGACACCGGGCAGCTTCAGCCTGCGCGGCGTGGTCGAGGCATTACGCGTGCAATTTGAAAGTAATGCGGCGAGCAAGTCGCTGGACTTCAAAGTCGACGTGCTGCCGACCCTGCCGGATCGCCTGAACGGCGACAGCACGAAACTGGCGCAATGCCTGGAATGCTTGCTGGATAACGCGATCAAGTTCACTCGCGTGGGCGGTCTGGCGCTACGTGTTAGCGGCAAACCGACGACGGACAATCGTATGGCGCTGTCGTTTGCGGTGATCGACACCGGTATCGGCTTCACTGATCTGGGCGAGGCGACGATGTATCAACGCTTCTTCCAGCTCGACGGGTCGATGACCCGTGAGTACGGCGGCTTGGGCGTGGGTCTGGCGATTTGCCGACAGTTGGTGGAATTGCTCGGCGGCAAGCTCACCCATCGTTCCGAACCCGGTCGCGGCAGCCGTTTCCAGCTGGACGTCGAGTTCGAATTGCCGGTGGTCGAACCTGCGCCAACAGCGGCGCCTGCCCGCGATTGCATACGCGCACCGCAGGATTGCACTGTGCTGTTGGTCGATAACAACAGCGTCAACCAGCTGGTGATGCGCGGCATGCTGCTCAAGCTCGGTTTTCGCGTGCGCGCCGCCGATAATAGTGCGGCAGCGCTCGATTACCTGCAGCGCGAGAGCTTCGACGCGGTACTGATCGATTGCCAGTCGCCTGCCCAGGACGGCGCGGCATTGTGCTGCCAGATACACACTCTGCCGGGTTGCGCGCATCTGCCGGTGTTCATGTTGGCGCTGAGTGCCGACCGCGAGATGTGCAGCCCTGGCGCGGTGATCGATTACCTGAACAAACCGGTTAAATTCGAAGATTTGCAGGCAGCGCTGGAGCGGCGCGTGCTCTGCTGCTGATAGGGTAAAAGCGCCGCAAAAACGGCTGATATGACACTTTGTTCGGCGTGGGGGCGGTGCTTAACTGACCTTCTCGCTGAAGAAGGAACCCGTCATGAACCTGCATCAGTTCGCCGAAACCCACGAAGTCACCAACCAGCCGCCGTCGCTGGACGGCAGCAACCTGTACCGCATTGATCTGCCGTTGCAGGAGTGGTCGCGCCGGTTTGGCGCCGGTTGGGCCGAATCGCGAATTGATGCCTACGGTGCTCTCGCTGGCGGGCCGCTGATGGAAGCCGGGTTCCTCGCCAATCAGAACAAACCGGTATTCGCCAGCCATGACCGCTACGGTCATCGCATCGATCTGGTGGAATTCCATCCCGCTTATCACGAGCTGATGCGCACGGCCATCGAGCATGGCCTGACTTCCTTGCCATGGGCCCACCCGCAGGACGGCGCCCACGTTGCCCGGGCCTCCATGAGTTACCTGCACAGCCAGGCCGAGGCCGGCAGTGGCTGCCCGTTGACCATGACGTTCGCCAGCGTTCCGGCCCTGCGTTTGCAGCCGAACCTGGCCGAGCAATGGCTGCCGAAAATCCTCGCCACCGAATACGATCCGCGCAATGTCGGCATGGCGCACAAGGCCGGGGTCACCATCGGCATGGCGATGACCGAGAAACAGGGCGGAACCGACGTGCGCGCCAATACCACCAAAGCCTATCCGGTCGGTGCCAGCGGGCCGGGCGAGGCCTATGAACTGGTCGGGCACAAGTGGTTCTGCTCGGCGCCGATGTGCGATGCGTTCCTCACGCTGGCGCAGACCGACAAAGGCCTGACCTGTTTTCTGCTGCCGCGCCATCGTCCCGATGACACGCGCAATCAGTTCTACATCCAGCGCCTGAAAAACAAACTCGGCAATCAGTCAAACGCCTCCAGCGAGGTGGAATTTCGCGGGGCGCTGGCGTGGATGGTCGGTGAAGAGGGGCGCGGCGTGCCGACCATCATCGAGATGGTGGCCATGACCCGTTTCGATTGCATGGTCGGCTCCAGCGCGCTGATGCGTCAGGCGCTGACCCAGGCCAGCCATCACTGCGCGCACCGCAAGGTCGGCGGCAAACTGCTGAGCGAACAGCCGTTGATGCAGAACGTGCTGGCCGATCTGGCGCTTGAAAGCGAGGCCGCACTGGCCCTGAGCCTGCGCATGGGCAAAGCGCTCGATCATCTGGATGATCGCCACGAAGCGCAATTCGCCCGGTTGGTGACGGCGGTGGGCAAATACTGGGTCTGCAAACGCGCGCCGGCCATGATCAACGAAGCCGCCGAATGCATGGGCGGTGCGGGTTATGTCGAAGACAGCATCCTGCCGCGACTGTACCGCGAGGCGCCGGTCAACTCGACGTGGGAAGGCTCGGGCAACGTGCAGTGCCTCGACGTGTTGCGCGCCTTGTCGAAAGAGCCGGGCGTGCTGGATGTGTTGTTCAGCGAACTGGGTGACGGCCATGGCGATAAACGTCTGGCCGCGCATATTCAGCAGTTGCAGGCGCAGTTCAAGGATACGAGCGACATTCAATACCGGGCGCGGCAGTTGACTGAGGATATTGCGCTGGGGCTACAGGCCAAACTGTTGCTGGAGGCGGGGAATTCGGCGGTCAGTGATGCATTTATTGCCAGTCGTCTGAGTGGTGGCGGACGAGTCTACGGCGCGCTGCCGCGTGGACTGGACGTTGAAGCCATCGTCGCCCGCTCGACCCCGCAACGTTTCTGACCCATAAAAAATTCCCCCTGTGGGAGCGAGCCTGCTCGCGAAAGCGGTGTATCAGTCGACATCTTTATTGAATGACCCACCGCATTCGCGAGCAGGCTCGCTCCCACATGGGATCTTCATTGATTTAAAGATTTCGGTACGCCCATTACGCCACTGTTCCCGTCACGCCACGATGCAGGCAAGATGAAGCTCTGCAAGCCAGAACACAGGAAGCTGATCGTGACCGAAGCGTTTATTGTCGTTCAAACCGCCGAACAAGCCGTGGATCGTCTGGCCGAGCTGCATGAGCGGGCCACCTCTGCGCTGAACTCGGCGCTCAAGCGGTACCTCAAGGATCGCGTCGAGCCCGACGCCGAGCAGCGTGCTCAGTTTCGTTATCCCGAACTGCGTTTGACCTATCACTGCCAGGGCGAAGTCCCGCAGACCACCCGCGCCTACGCCAAGGTGCAACTGCCGGGCACCTACAGCGTCACCGTCACCCACCCGGCGGCCTTTCGCAAATACCTGCTCGAACAACTTGTGCCGCTGATGCATGACTTCACCGTGACCGTGGAAGTCGGCGTCAGCCAGCAAAACATTCCGTATCCATACGTGGTTGAACAGGGCGACGAACTGGCCGGCTCCGGCGTGACGGCAGCGGTGCTGGCGCGCGTTTTCCCGAGTACCGATTTGTCTGCCGCCACCGATGGGATCGCCGACGGTCTCTACGATTGGGAAAATACCGATCCGCTGCCATTGGCGCTGTTTGATGCGGCGCGTGTGGATTTCTCGCTGCGCCGACTGGTGCATTACACCGGCAGCGACTGGCGTCATGTGCAGCCGTGGATCCTGCTGACCAACTATCACCGTTACGTCGACCAGTTCATCGTCCATGGTCTGGAGCAATTGCGCAGCGATCCGCGTTTCGTGCGCATGGTGTTGCCGGGCAACGTGATCATCGAAAAGAGCATGGATCACGGCGAAGCCTCGGCGATTGCTGCCGGTGTGGTCTGGCACCGCTACCAGATGCCGGCCTATCACCTGATCGCCAGCGATGGCCACGGCGTGACCTTGGTCAATATCGGTGTCGGCCCGTCCAACGCCAAGAACATCACCGACCATTTGGCGGTACTGCGTCCGCATTGCTGGCTGATGATCGGTCACTGCGGCGGCCTGCGTCAGTCGCAGACCATCGGCGATTACGTGCTGGCCCACGCCTACATGCGTCGCGACGGTATTCTCGATCGCGTCGTGCCGCCCAACATTCCGATCCCGGCACTGGCCGAAGTGCAAATGGCGCTGCAACAAGCGGCAGCCAATATCACGGGCGAGAAGGGCGATGATCTGAAAAAACGCCTGCGCACCGGCACCGTGCTGACCTACGACGACCGTAACTGGGAACTGCGCTGGGCCCAGGAGCGACCGTTGATCAACCTGTCCCGTGCCGTGGCGGTTGACATGGAAAGTGGCACGATTGCCGCGCAGGGTTATCGCTTGCGAGTGCCGTATGGCACGTTGCTGTGCGTTTCGGACAAACCGCTGCACAGTGAAATCAAGCTGCCGGGTTCGGCCAACGCCTTTTACGAACGCGCAGTCAGCCAGCACTTGAAGATCGGCATCGAAGCGGTCGATCTGCTGCGCACCGAACTCAACTCGCTGCACTCGCGCAAACTGCGCAGCTTCGACGAACCGCCGTTCCGTTAACGGTTAGTCGTGGTCATTTGGCGATCCGGGCACTAGCATTGTCAGCCCTGATCGCCAGATGTTGTTTTGCCCATGTCCCGTCCTCCGCGTCCACCTTCCCGCCGTCCCGGCGCGAAGCCTCCGTCTTCTGCCCCTCGCCGTGTCGCCAAGGCGCCGCCGACCGAGCCGAAGCTGATCCTGTTCAACAAACCGTTCGATGTGCTGACGCAATTCAGCGACGGTGAAGGGCGGGCGACGCTCAAGGATTACATCGACGTGCCGGGCATCTACCCGGCCGGGCGTCTGGACCGAGACAGCGAAGGTTTGCTGCTGCTGACTAACGATGGCCAGTTGCAGGCGCGGATCGCAGACCCGAAACACAAGCTGGCGAAAACCTATTGGGTGCAGGTCGAAGGCGAGCCGACGGACGAGCAGTTGCAGCGTCTGCGTGATGGCGTCGAGTTGAATGACGGCATGACCTTGCCCGCCGAGGCGCGCCAACTCGATGAGCCAGAGCTGTGGCCACGCAACCCGCCCGTGCGCTTTCGCAAGAGCGTGCCAACTAGTTGGCTGGAACTGGTGATTCGCGAGGGACGCAACCGTCAGGTACGGCGCATGACTGCCGCGGTCGGGCTGCCGACGCTGCGGTTGGTGCGGGTCAGGATTGGTGACTGGACGATCGACGGTCTCGATCAGGGCCAGTGGGCGGAGGTGCCGGCGCGCTTATAGAGCGCCGGATTCGATCAGGCCGATCACCACGCTCTTGATGATGAACGCGGCCACACCCAGGCCCAGCACGAAGAACAGAATGAGCGAGCCGAAGCGACCGGCCTTGGACTTCTTCGCCAGATCCCAGACGATGAAACCCATGAAAATGATCAGGATGCTGACCAGACCGGTCATCATCCACTCTTCGAGTAGTGCAGGATCCATCGGACATCTCCGGCGCGGGGCGGGGTAAAGGGCGGCGGCGATTATACGCCATGGGCAATTGCTGAATCATTGACCTGCGTCGGTGTGCCACACCTCTTCAGTCACCGCTCCCCCCTGTAGGAGCTGCCGAAGGCTGCGATCTTTTGATTCTGTTTTTAAAAGATCGCAGCCTTCGGCAGCTCCTACAGGGAGAGATTTCAGCTACGCAAATGAGTCAGCGGCAACTCGGTGCTGTTCAACACCTGATTCAGCACAAAGCTTGAGCGAACGCTTGTTACGCCGTCGATGCGGGTGAGGTGACCGAGCAACAGCTTCTGATAGTGATCCATATCTGGTACCACCACTTTCAACTGGTAATCAGCATCCACCCCCGTCACCAGGCTGCACTCCAGCACCTGCGGCAACGTGCGAATCGCCGCTTCGAAATTCTCGAAACGCTCTGGCGTGTGCCGGTCCATGCCGATCAGCACGTAAGCCGTCAGGCTCAGGCCGAGCATCTTGCGGTCCAGTAGCGCCACCTGACGCGAGATATAGCCGTCGTCTTCCAGCTGTTTGACCCGGCGCGAGCAAGGCGAGGGTGACAGACCGATGCGCTCGGCCAACTCCTGGTTGGAGATGCGGGCGTCGCGTTGCAATTCCGCCAAAATGCTCAGGTCGTAACGGTCGAGTTTGCTCATCAATCTGTCCTTGGTTGTAACTATTGCGGAGGATTATCTATCCAGGGTGAAAAATTGCGCAAGTGATGTTTATTTGAGCAATCTTCGCAATCCTCTGTCGCGGCCTCAGGCTTATTCTTATCACCAGAATCACTGCTCGGTAACACAGTCCACGCGGCCCGCCCAATCAGGCCTGCCGCGGCCGCCACCCCCACCGGGGTTGGGCCGGCCCCCGAGCTACGCACTGTCCACAAGACGGCGTGAGGTGAGCCGACGTCAAAAGCGTCGAGCCAGGACGAAGTTCTCTAAAGGGAGGCCGACGGGTCTCCCTTTTTTCTTGTGCGCGATTTACTGCTGCGCCGCTCAATAAATAAGTTGCGTGACTGATAACCTGTTGCAGAACCCGGTGTGTGTTTCCCCGGTCTTAGCTACAGGCCACTCCAATCAAGGTCTCTGAGCCGCAGTGAGGAATTTCATGAAGTCGCGCATCTGGCAGCTGGCCGGTGTTGGTTTGCTGTGTATGAGTGTCGGTGCGCAGGCACTGGCCGATGAGCCGCAAAATCGTGCCCCCGACGGCGGCGGTCGCGGGCCGGAACATCAGGGCAATAATCAGGGCCATGGCGGCGACAATCAGCAGCGCCCGCAGAACAACGAAATCATCCGTGGCGACAACAGCCGCCAGTTCGAGCACAACGGTCAGCAGAACAACGGCCAGAACCAGAACCGCCCGGCCTACAACCCCAACCCGGTGCGCCAGCCCCCTCCACCGCCGCAGCTACCGGCCAACAGCCTGCCGATCCAGCCGCGCCCCGACGCCGTGCGCCAGACCCAGGAACCGCGTCAGGGTTACTACCGCGATGAGCGTCCGCAAAACGGCTACAACAATCAGCATTGGCAGACCGGCAATCGGCCCAACGACAACCACTGGCCGGGACGTCCGGACGGTCACGGCACTGGTTGGGGACCCGGCCCGCAATATCGCCCGGGGCATGTGATCGATCGCTTCCCCGATCGTGACTATCGCGTGCCTTATCGCGGTCAGGACTACTTCTATTCCGGCGGCTATTGGTATCGCCCGCAAGGTCCGCGCTACATCGTCGTGCAACCGCCGCGCGGGATTCGTACGCAGTACTTGCCGGATTACGCCCGTGAAGTGTGGGTCGGTGGGTCGCTGCTGTTCCTCGCTGCCGGCTCGTACTACGCGTATCAGCAAGACACGCAGGATTACATCGTGGTCGCGCCGCCCGTGCAGCAGCAACAGCCGCAATCCCAGGGCTACGACGTCGAGGCCTATCCGGCCAATGGACAGTCGCCGCAGCAGGTGCAGCAGGACGGATACCAGTGTTATCAGTACGCGGTGCAGCAGAGCGGTTTCGATCCGCGCACCGCGACGTATCAACCGGCGCCCGAGGTGGTCCAGGCCTACCGTCAGGCCCAGGGCAATTGCCTGAGCAGTCGCGGTTATCAGGTCAGATAGAAGCCGCTACGCGCTGCAAGTTTCGAACTACAAGCTTGAAGCTTGAAGCTAGCGGCTTGTAGCTGCTTTGATCGGGTCTGCGTGCACCAGCACTTCGGCTCGCGGGTAGGCTTTGTGAATGGCATCGGCGGCCTGATCGCTGATGCCGTGCGCGACGGACAACGTCAGCTCCCCCGGCAATTCCAGATGCAATTGCACAAACCAGTGGTTGCCCGAGATCCGTGTGCGCAAGTCATGCGCGCCCAGCACCCCCGGCACACTGCACGCCAGTTCGAGCATGTGCTGGCTGACGTCCGTCGGTAGTTCCTCGTCCATCAACACTGAGAAACTTTCTCGGGCGATCTGCACCGCGCTCCACAGGATGTAGACAGCAATCCCCAGACCGAACCACGCATCCAGTTGCTCAAAACCAAACCCGGCCAGCACCAGCGCAATCAGAATGCTGCCGTTTAGCAGCATGTCCGAGCGGTAATGCAACGAATCGGCGCGCACGGCATTGGAGCCGGTCGCCTTGATCACCCGATGCTGCAACACCAGCAGCGCCAGCGTAAGCAGCAGGGAAAACACGATCACGCCGATGCTCAGCCAGGGCGCGCCCAGCGGCTGCGGATTGTTCAGCCGCTCATACGCCTGAAATGCGATCAACACCGCACTGCCACCAATGAACAGTGCCTGCGCCATGCCGGCCAGCGACTCCGCCTTGCCGTGGCCATAGCGGTGATCGTCGTCCGCCGGACGTAACGCGTAGTGCACTGCCAGCAGATTGAGCAACGACGTGACGCCGTCCAGCGCCGAGTCAGTGAGGCCGGCGAGCATGCTCACCGAACCGCTCAGCCACCAGGCGATGGCTTTGGCGACGATCAGCGTGCAGGCCACCGCCACCGAGGCGCGGGTGGCCAACCGCAGCAGGCGGGCGTGTTCGGGCTTGGAGATCATGGGCAGGGTGATTCCTTATGCGGCAGGTTGCAGGCCGAACATCGCCAGTTGCTGAGTGCTGCCCTTGTGCTGGATCAGGCGTGGATCGTCCAGCGGGAAGTTGCGCCCCAGTTCCGTTTCGAGAATAGCCTGCAACTTGTGGTTATCGACCTGACCGTCCGGGCCGACGGCTTGCTTGAGCTTGGCCGGATCGATTTGTGCAGTATGACCTGGCTCGAAATAGATCGCGCCAGTGGCGAAGTCGACAGCAAATGCGATCAGCCCGGGGATCACGTAGAACAGCAGCCCGACCGCATCGAGCACGGCAATCGCCGGGTCAATCTTGCCGTCGATCTGGCCGCGACGATCCGGATAGAAAATCGAGCCGCACGCGGTGATTTGAGTGAGCAGGGTGGCGACCAGCACGCCGCCGATCAGGCGAAAAGGTAAACGCATGGGAAATATCTCCTGAGTCATCTAATAACGAAGCGTCGTCGTGTGAAGTTAAGACCCTGACGAACGCCAAGCAGTTCGCCGTTATACTCGCCGCTGGCAGGGCGTGCCCACAGTAAATTGCGGCCTCGTCTCACCCCTACCGAAATATGTTGAGGATTGAAGTTGTTTTCTCCAGATCGACACCGCGTG
The DNA here is from genome assembly GCF_016613125.1 of Pseudomonas sp. MF6776. Taxonomy (NCBI): domain Bacteria; kingdom Pseudomonadati; phylum Pseudomonadota; class Gammaproteobacteria; order Pseudomonadales; family Pseudomonadaceae; genus Pseudomonas; species Pseudomonas sp. MF6776. The sequence goes on along the minus strand of NZ_JAENSQ010000006.1, from coordinate 156,549 downwards.
AAGGCTGATGAGTCCTGTCGGGGTTCGGCCCTCCGGGCTAAAGCTGTGAGCGCGCCATGCTGCGTTGCGGGACTTGGCAAGGAAACGACCCTTACCTTCGTCCCGCGCCTTGCCTGGCACGCTCACATCTTTAACGTGACTCGCCATTTACTGTGGGCACGCCCTGGGGAGCCAGCATGATTTCTTTGCCGATCGATGAAGTTTTACCCGCCCTGCGTGAAGCGTTGGCGACACGCCACGAAGCCGTGCTCGAAGCACCGCCCGGCGCCGGTAAAACCACCCGCGTGCCCTTGGCGCTGCTCAATGAAGCCTGGCTCGATGGGCAAACCATCCTCATGCTTGAGCCTCGTCGTCTGGCGGCGCGTGCCGCAGCGGAACGACTGGCCAGTGAGTTGGGCGAGAAGGTCGGGGAGACCGTCGGGTATCGCATTCGTCTCGACAGCAAGGTTGGCCCCAATACCCGCATCGAAGTGGTCACCGAAGGCATTCTCACTCGCCGCTTGCAGGATGACCCGGCACTGGAAGGCGTGGGTCTGCTGATCTTTGACGAATTCCACGAGCGCAGCCTCGACGCCGATCTGGCATTGGCCCTGAGTTTGAACGGTCGAGAGCTGTTTCGCGCTGAACAGCCGCTGAAGATTTTGCTGATGTCCGCAACGCTGGAAGGCGAACGCCTGGCCGGTTTGCTCGACGACGCGCCGATCCTGCGCAGCGAGGGCCGCATGTACCCGGTGACAATGCGCTGGGGCCGGCCGTTTCAGCCTGGCGAATACATTGATCAACGCGTGACGCAGACGGTACTCGAAGCGCTCAATGATGAAACCGGCAGCGTGCTGGTGTTTCTGCCGGGGCAGGCGGAAATCCGTCGAGTCCATCAACAGCTGAGCGACGCCATCGGTGAGCGCAGCGACGTGTTGCTCTGTCCGTTACACGGTGAGCTTGATCTGAACGCGCAACGAGCCGCCATCGATCCGGCTCCACCCGGTCAGCGCAAAGTGGTGCTGGCGACCAACATCGCCGAAACCAGTTTGACCATCAACGGCGTGCGCGTGGTGATCGATGCCGGGCTGGCACGGGTGCCGCGTTTCGACCCGGGCAGCGGCATGACCCGCCTCGACACTCAACGCATTTCCAAAGCCAGTGCCACCCAACGCGCAGGCCGGGCAGGGCGACTGGAACCGGGTGTTTGTTATCGCTTGTGGTCGCAGGATCAACACGAGCAACTGGCGGCCTACGGCAGTGCGGAAATTCTCTCGGCAGATCTGGCCAGCCTTGCGTTGCAACTGGGGCGCTGGGGCGTGACACCGGCCGAACTGGTCTGGCTCGACGTGCCGCCGGCAGCGGCTTACGCACAGGCACAGGATTTGTTGCAGCGTCTGGGTGCGCTGGACGGCGAGGCGCTGACTGCGCACGGTCAGGCCATGGCCGAGCTGCCAGCGTATCCGCGTATCGGCCACTTATTGCTGCGCGGTCAGGCGTTGGGGCTGGCGACGATGGCTTGCGATGTCGCCGCGCTGCTGGGTGAACGCGATATCTTGCGCGGCGCCGGGGCCGACCTGCACAGCCGACTGGTCCTGCTTTCGGGCGAAGAGCGCGCAACCCGTGGCGCGCAGGGCGGCGTGCAGCGAGCGCGGCAACTGGCACGGCAATATCGCGGTTACCTGCGCGGTAAGGCGAGTGAGCCGGTCAACGATCCGGATCATCCGCGCTGGCTCGGCGCTTTGCTGGCGCTGGCCTATCCCGACCGTGTCGCCCAACAGCGCCGCGCCGGTGGCGCTGAATATCGCTTGGCCAATGGTCGCGCCGCGCTGTTCGCCGAAGCCGACAGCCTGATGAAAGAACCGTGGATCGTCATCGCCGACCTCGGCAGCCGTCAGGGCCAGCGCGAAGAACGGATTTATCTGGCGGCGGATTTTGATCCGGCGCTGTTCGATTCGGTGCTGGCCGAGCAGGTGCAGTGCGTCGATCAACTGGATTGGGACGAGCGCGAAGGTGTGTTGCGCGCCGAGCGTCAGCGCAAGGTCGGTGAGCTGATCCTCAGTCGTGAACCGTTGACCGGTCTCGATGAAAGCGCACGCAGTCAGGCACTGGTCAATCTGGTGCGGCGCAAGGGGCTTGAGTTGCTGCCATGGACACCGGAACTGCGTCAGTGGCAGGCGCGTGTCGCCCTGTTGCGGCAGTTGGATCTGCAGACTCAAGACGCAAGCCAATGGCCGGACGTCAGCGATGTCGCGCTGATGAAATCCCTTGAACACTGGCTGATGCCGTATCTGGGCAAAGTTTCGCGGCTCAGTCATTTCGCCAATCTGGATCTGTCGAGCATCGTCCGCAATCTGCTGCCGTGGCCTCTGCCGCAACGGCTGGATGAGCTGGCGCCACATCATCTGAGCGTGCCGTCGGGTTCGTCGATTCGCCTGGATTACAGCGAGTTTCCGCCGATTCTGGCGGTGCGTTTGCAGGAGTTGTTCGGGCTGGCCGAAACCCCGCGAGTCGCTGGCGGCAGGCAAGTGGTCAAGCTGCATCTGCTGTCACCCGCGCGGCGTCCGGTGCAGGTGACGCAGGATCTGGCCAACTTCTGGCGCAGCACTTATGCCGAGGTGAAGAAGGATTTGAAGGGACGGTATCCCAAGCATTATTGGCCGGATGATCCGTTGGTGGCCGAGGCCACTGCCCGGGCCAAACCTCGTGGCACCTGAAGAACAAAAGATCGCAGCCTGCGGCAGCTCCTACAGGATGTGAGTCGGCCAACAATTCATTGCTGCGAGAAAACGGTCTTTACCCAACCTTGCAGCGTGTATTTCTCATAGATGGGTGCAGGGATGTCCACGTACGGGGCTGTGATGAAGTGCTCCGGAATCACCGGGCCGTTTTCGTCGATGACCAGAATGTTTGCCGGATTGTAGAAGTCATAATCGACAACACTCTTGTTGGTCGTGATGACCTTTTTTCGCGAGGCCATGGCTTCAAAAAAGCGAAAGCTCAAACCGGTCTGACCCGGCTTGGAAATGTCCAGAATGATCCGCGAGCGCTTGACCAGCTCGCCCACAGATTCCAGCGACATTCGCTGCTCGAAGAACGTAATGCCCGGATGAGCCCCCGGGATCGGTTTGCACTGCACCAGAAACCTGTAATCGGTAATGCCGAGTCGATCGAACTCATTCGCCAGACCTTCAAGTGCCGGCACCCGGTCCTTGCCGGCCATCACCACAAACGCCGAGTAATCGCCGGGTGCACCGTCGGCAACATAGTCGTCGTAAATGAAATTGTGCAGTTTTTTCAGACCGTGGCTCTTGGCGTTTTCCGGATCAAATGAAAACACCTCGTCATAACTGGCCAGCTCTTCGCGGCTCATCGGCCAGCGACTGAAGCTGTCGTACAGATAAGCGATCTTGCGGTCTGAGGCGCGCAATCCTGTCGCCAACTGCTTCGGATCGATTTGCGCCGGGTTGATGATGAGGGCAACGTCGAATCGCCCGCCTGCACCTATGGCGCGTTTGACCTGGCGCAACTGGGTCCAGCGCTTGAGTGCGCGACGGATGATCTTGGGGGCTCGATCGAACGTGTTGGCCATCGCCGACGTATCAATGAAGCACACGTCGTTATCCTTCCTCAGATGGTCAGCCAGTTTACGGGCATAACCGCCGATGTCCTTGCACATCAACAAGATTTTCATGCGTCTTCCATGTTGTAAATTCGAAGGCCGAAGCCGTGTAATCGGGCCGTTGGAGCAATGCCGTTGCTATGGGGTGGCCGGGAGCAGAAAGCGGGCAATCACTGGCAAGTGATCGGAAATGCGCAAGGTATCGTCCTGGCGCACCATCGCTTCAACCCGTTTGATCTTCGGGCTGTAGAACAGATAGTCGACCGTGCGATCCGGGCCGTTGAGGCCGGGATCGTTGGGGTAGTGCGTCAGCCACTGGGCGCGATTGATGCCGCTGGCTTCATTGTTGGTCGGGATCATCGGGTATTTGTCCCACAGCAGATGTAACTCGCTGTCGGCGGCGTAGGGCGTGCGCTGCTCTGCGGGCAAACGGCGATATTGGCCGATCGGCAGCAGGTTGAAATCGCCGCCGACCAGCCACAGCAAACCCTGGCTTTCATACTTGTCGAGTACCTTGGCCATGGCCGTCACCTGCGCCTGCAAGGTGTCATTCGGTTGGCTGGCGCGTTCCAGATGCGTATTGAATACGGTCAGTTGCCCGCCATCGCTGAGCGGCAGACGGGTCGAGAGCAGGGCGTTTTTAGGCTGGAACTGGCGGCTGATGAAATTGCTCGAAGCCACCGGTAATTGCAGACGTTCGGCGTGTTCGATGCGGTAGCGGCTCAGGGTCGCCAGTTGCCGGCCGACGCTGCCAAAGATGTGGGGTTCGGGGACGAAGTCGGCTTTCCAGTCAAACGCGCTGACGCTGCACGGATACAGATCGGCGACCCGCTCCTGCAACAGCTTGAGCTGATCCTGATAGTCGCTGGCCTTGGCGCCGTCATCCAGTTCCTGCAACAGCACCACATCGGGTTGCTCGTCGCGGATCACCCGCGCCACTTCATCGAGACTGAAGGCCATGTCTTCCAGGGTCGGCGCTTCGTCATTGCCCTGGGCCAGATCATTCCAGAACACGTAACGCTTGCCGGCCAGGTACTGCACGTTCCAGGTCATGACTTTCAGCGCTTGCCCGGGCACCAGCGCAGGCGGGGTGCCGGTGCAACTGACCGGCAGGGTTTCCCGGGTGTCGGGGCGCCAGGTCAGGCTGAACAACAGCGCGCCGATCAGAGCGATGGCGAGCACAACAAGCAACAGGGTGTAGCGCAGCAGACGGGTCATGGCTCGGCTTATAGCGTTACAGAAAGTGGCCCCGAGCATACCCGAGTGCGCGCCCGTCGCCCAAGGCCAAAGCGATCAGACTGCGCCACTACGTTTGTCAGGCAGTTCGCTGATCAGCATGAACAGGCGAAACAGCACCACGCTGGTGAACAGTTGCAGGAAGCTGTGGGCACTGTCGATCAGTACGGCGATCACCGGGTTTTGCGGCTCTGGATAAACCGCCAGGCTCGCTCCTTTGAGCAACCACAGCGGTGTCATCACGCAGAGAATGCACAGCAGGATTCGCCAGAAATGCCCACGGGTCAGGCGCAGGCTTTCTTTCATGGCGTGCAATGGATTGAGGCCGCGCAGGACCAGCAGGTATTCGCCGAACGCCAGCATCACCATGAGGATCAGACCCGGCAGGAAATACAGCGAAATGCCCAGCAGGATCAGCAAGGTGTTCAGCGCCGTCAGCAAGGCGAAGCGCGGCCACAGGGTGGCAGCCATCGCCAGCAGGTCGCGGTTGCGCGGCGACTCGCCACGACTGCGGGCATCGAGAAACAGAATCAGCGCGGCGGTATACAACGGATAAATCACCAGGCCGACGATGATGCTGCTCGCCGCAAAGCTTTCCGGCCCGGTGGCGCGATCGACCACCTGTTGCAAAAAGGCTTCGACGATCACCAGCGGCAGGCACAGCTGCACGATGCTGACCAAATGGCGTTTGAAAAAAAACAGAGAGTCGCGCAGCACTTCGAAGGCATTCATCAGTCGGTATCGCAGGTCGAAAACAGTGGCTCACTTTAACCGATGATGTGCGGCGCGGCACAAACGTAAACATTCGGTAAAGGTCGTTGAAACGTCCTGTCACCGTCGCCATTACAGGTGAGCACCCCGTCCAGTGTGGACGAGGGCAATGTTTTCCCCGGCAATCTACGAGGTCGCCATGAACAGCGAAGAGCAAACCCTGATCGATGGATTGTTTTCCCGGCTGCAACAGGCCGAAACGGAAGCAGCCCCGCGCGATGCCCAGGCCGAGGCGCGGATCAAGGAACACCTGACACGCCAACCGGCGGCAGGTTATTTCATGACCCAGGCGATTCTGGTGCAAGAGGCAGCGCTCAAGAGCCTCGACGAACAGAACAAGCAACTGACCCGGCAAGTCCAGCAGTTGCAGGCCGAACTGCAATCGGCCAAGGCCCAAGGTGCGGCGCCGAGCGGTGGCGGTGGTTTTCTGTCGAGCATCTTTGGCGGCGGCACTTCGCGTCCGGCACCGGCCCAGAGCACTCCGGCATCCACTGGCGGCTGGCGTGAACCGGCACCGCAGCAGAACTTCAATACGCCCGCGCCGCAACAGAGCTTTGGCGCACAGTCGCCTAACTACGCGCAACAAGCGGCTCCGGCGGCAGGCAACAGCTTTCTCGGTGGCGCATTGAAAACCGCCGCTGGCGTGGCCGGTGGTGTGATGCTGGCGCAAGGCATCAGCAGCCTGTTTCATCACAATCAGCAGCCGGAAGAAATTGTTGAAGTGATCAAGGAAGAGCCGGCGCAGGTTGCAGATCAGAGCAACAGCGGTTGGGGCGATGACCAGCGCGTGGCCGGAAACGACCAGGGTGGGGTTGCCGATACCGACTACAGCGATGACAACTCATCGTTCTTCGATGACGACGATTCCTTCGTCTGACTCACCATTCGTCCGGAGCCCCTGAGGGCTCCGGACTGATTATTCGCGTCACCTTCCTTCGGGCTGGCATACTGAGCGCCATTTTCGGGCCTGGCGCCTGATCCCGCTTCGTGCGCTTGCGCGCTCACAGGAACTCCGGTGAAAAAAATCGCAGTGTTCGCCGACGTGCAGAACCTCTACTACACCGTGCGTCAGGCCTATGGTTGCCACTTCAACTACGCGGCGCTGTGGGCAGACATCAGCAAGGACGGGCAGATCGTCGAGGCCTACGCCTACGCGATCGACCGTGGCGACAGCAAGCAGCAGCAGTTCCAGCAGATCCTGCGCAACCTCGGCTTCATCGTGAAGCTCAAGCCTTACATCCAGCGCAGCGATGGCTCGGCCAAGGGCGACTGGGACGTGGGCATCACCCTCGACATCATGGACGCCGCCGACCACGTCGACGAAGTTGTCCTGGCCTCCGGTGATGGCGATTTCGACATGCTGCTGGAACGCATCATCAGCAAACACGGGGTTCAAGCGGTCGCTTACGGTGTTCCCGGCCTCACCGCCAACTCGCTGATCCGCGCCGCCAGCCGTTATGTGCCGATCGAAGGCGCACTGCTACTGAAGAATTGAGCGGTTACTGAAGAATTGATTTGTACGGAGTTGAACCCGGTTTGGAACGCATTGCAGTCATCGACTTTGAAACCACTGGCCTCTCGCCAAACAGCAGTTGTCGCGCCACGGAAATTGCCGTGGTCATGCTGGAAAACGGCCGCATCGTCGAGCGTTACCAGAGCCTGATGAACACGGGTGTACGCGTCCCCGCTTTCATCGAACAACTGACCGGCATCAGCAACGCCATGCTGCGCACCGCGCCGCCGGCGGAAAAAGTGATGAACGAGGTCAACGAGTTTGTCGGCTGCACGCCACTGGTCGCGCACAACGCTTCGTTCGACCAGAAGTTCTGGGACTTCGAGCTGGGGCGGATCAAGCGCACACGCCTGCAAAACTTCGCCTGTTCGCTGCTGTTGGCTCGTCGCTTGATGCCGGCAGCGCCGAACCACAAACTCGGCACCCTCACCACGTTCGCCCGCCTGCCCCACACGGGTCAGGCGCACAGGGCGATGGCGGATGCGGAGATGGCGGCGAACTTGATGGCGCACCTTGCGGATGAGTTGCGCAGCAAGCACGGCGTGCGCGAGTTATCCCATGACCTGCTGTGCAAACTGCAGAAAGTCCCGGCCGCCAAAGTCAGCGAACATCTGCAGCGCTATCGCTGATCCCAAAATCACCGAAGCTTGCCTTTAGGAGCTGTCGAGTGAAACGAGGCTGCGATCTTTTGATCTTGTTTTTAAGAGCAAGATCAAAAGATCGCAGCCTGCGGCAGCTCCTACAGGAGAGCTCTACTTGCCGTTGCTTTCGATGTGCCCGAGCGGCACGCGCTTTTCGATGGCGCTCGACAGCACAATCGACGTCTTGCTGAACCCGAACTTCGCCACACGATTGATCAACTCCTCCAGCTCTGGCATCGAGCCCACCGCGGCCTTCATGATCACGCACGGATCGCCCGTCACTCGAAAACACTCGGTCAGTTGGGGGATTTTCACCAGTTCGTCGTAGACCTTCTGACTGCCGTTCTGGTGCAGACGCAGTTCGATCACGCACTGAATCGGCAGGCCGATTTTCGCCAGATCGATTTTTGCCTCATAGCCGGTGATCACTCCCGCTGCTTCAAGCTTGGCCACACGCTCCGCCACGGCGGGGGCGGAGAGGTTCACTTTGCGCGCCAGGTCGGCGTAGGACGCTCGACCGTTTTCGAGTAGGGCGCTGAGCAGCATGCGGTCGTATTTGTCCAAGGGGTGAACTCCTGAAATCGGCAGACTTTCGAAATCGTGGTTTATGCCGTTGATCTCCGTGCTTTCCAAAGTGTACCGGCGCGATAAACAGGTTTTGTAACTTATTTTTGCCGGCTGGCCTTTCTAGAATATCCAGTCTCCTGACGCTGACTGTCGAGTTGCTCATGTCTGCCCTGCGCCGTTTTTCCTTGCCGCTGATCGCTGCTTTTTTTGCGTTGTATGTGATTTGGGGATCGACCTATCTGGTGATCCGCATCGGCGTCGAATATTGGCCGCCGCTGATGCTGGGCGGCGTGCGCTTTGTGATTGCCGGCGCGTTGATGTACGGCTTCCTGCGCTGGCGCGGGGCACCGGCGCCGACGTGGGCGCAGTGGAAAGCGGCGGGGATCATCGGGATTTTGTTGCTCAGCTTCGGTAACGGCGCGGTGAGTGTGGCCGAGCACTCGGGGGTGGCTTCGGGAGTTGCTGCGTTGGCGGTGGCGACGGTGCCGCTGTTCACGTTGCTCTGCGGTTATTTCTGGGGCGCGCGTAATACCCGTCTCGAGTGGGCCGGGGTGGGCTTGGGCATTGTCGGCATCGCCATGCTCAACATGGGCTCGAATCTGCAATCGAGTCCGCTGGGTGCGGCGTTGCTGATTTTTGCGGCGGCGGCGTGGGCATTTGGTTCGGTGTGGAGCCGGCATCTGCCGCTGCCGCAGGGTGCGATGGCCAGTGCCGTGGAAATGCTGGTCGGCGGTGTGGTGCTGCTGATCGGTAGCACGCTGAGCGGCGAACATCTGCAAGCGCTGCCGCCGATTGAAGGCTGGCTGGCGCTGGCGTATCTGATTTTCTTCGGCTCGATCATCGCCTTCAATTCCTACATGTACCTGCTCAAGCACGTGCGCCCGGCCGCAGCGACCAGTTATGCCTACGTCAACCCGGCGGTGGCGGTGTTGCTGGGGATCGTGTTTGTTGGCGAGACGATTGGTATCGAAGAGGCGCTGGCGATGTTGGTGATCATCAGCGCTGTGGTGTTGATTGGCTTGCCGCAGTGGCGCCGGCCAGTACTGCCGCCAGTCGCAGCGCCGACAGCCGTTCCCGCGGAACAGCGTACGAATTAGGGTAAACTGCGCGGCATTGCACACTCGTGTCGCACAATTGCGCTGAATTTTCCTACGGTACTCCCATGACTTTCGCCTCCCTTGGCCTGATCGAACCTTTGCTGCGCTCTCTCGAGAAGCTCGGCTACCAGACCCCGACGCCTGTGCAGGCGCAAGCCATACCGGCCGTTCTGGCCGGTCGCGACCTGATGGCTGCGGCCCAGACCGGCACTGGCAAAACGGCCGGTTTTGCCTTGCCGCTGTTGCAGTTGCTGGCCATGGAAGGCCCAAAAGTCACCGCGAACTCGGCGCGTGCGCTGATTCTGGTGCCGACCCGCGAGTTGGCCGAACAGGTTCATGAGTCTGTGCGCCAGTACGCCGAAAACCTGCCGCTGCGCACTTACGCGGTTTACGGCGGCGTCAGCATCAACCCGCAAATGATGAAGCTGCGCGGCGGCGTCGATGTGCTGGTCGCCACGCCTGGTCGCCTGATCGACCTGTTCCGCCAGAACGCGCTGAAACTCGATCAGTTGCAAACCCTGGTGCTGGATGAAGCCGATCGTATGCTCGACCTGGGCTTCTCCGAAGAACTGGCGAACATCTACCGCATGCTGCCGAAAAAGCGCCAGACCCTGCTGTTCTCCGCGACCTTCTCCGACGATATTCGCCTGCTGGCCGGGCAGATGCTCAACGACCCACTGAGCGTCGAAGTCAGCCCGCGCAACGTCGCCGCCAACACCGTCAAGCAGTGGGTGGTGACGGTGGACAAGAAGCGCAAGGCCGAACTGTTCGTGCATCTGATGCGCAAGAGCAAGTGGAAGCAAGTGCTGGTGTTCGCCAAGACCCGCAACGGCGTCGATGCGCTGGTGGAAAAACTCCAGGGCCTGGGCGTCAACGCGGACGGCATCCATGGTGATAAACCGCAGGCGACCCGTCAGCGTGCGCTGGATCGTTTCAAACTCAGCGAAGTGCAGATTCTGGTGGCCACCGATGTCGCGGCCCGTGGTCTGGACATCGAAGACCTGCCGCTGGTGGTCAACTTTGATCTGCCGATCGTGGCCGAGGATTACATTCACCGTATCGGCCGTACTGGCCGTGCCGGTGCGACGGGCGAAGCGATTTCGCTGGTATGTGCCGATGAAGTGAACATGCTGTCGGCGATCGAGATGCTCACGCGTCAGACGTTGAAGCGTCAGAACGAACCGGACTTCGAGCCTGAACACCGCGTGCCGGATACCGATGCCAGCGGTCAGGTGATCAAGAAGCCGAAGAAACCGAAAAAGCCGAAAACTTCCGGCGGTGGCGGCAAGCGCAACCTGGGTAAATGGGTCGACAGCGGCGAGACGCAGGCGCCAGAGCCTTCGATCAAACCTGTGCGCAAGGTGCCTGTGTTCAACACTGGGCCGCGCAAGCGCAAGCCGTAAAAGCAGCTTCGAGTGGATAGCTGCAAGCTGCAAGTTAAAAGCGCTGTGCTTTAGCTTGCAGCTTGTGGCTTAAAACCTGGCGCTGCTTTTAAGCCACTGCACAATCCCCAACCCCGCCGCCCGCCCACTGGCAAAACACCCCGTCAGCAAATAGCCGCCCGTTGGCGCTTCCCAGTCAAGCATCTCGCCCGCGCAGAACACCCCCGGCAACGCCTTGAGCATCAATTGCTCGTCCAGCGCTTCAAACGTCACGCCGCCAGCACTGCTGATTGCCTCATCCAAAGGACGGGTCTTCACGAGTGTCACCGGTAATGCCTTGATCGCCCGGGCCAACAACGCCGGATCAGCAAAGGTTGCAGCGTCAGTCAATTCACGCAGCAGCGCCGCTTTCACCCCATCAATCCCGACCTGACTGTGCAGATGCTTGGCCATCGACCGCGAACCGCGTGGCTTGCTCAACGCTGCCTGCAATTTATCCACAGGTCGGCCGGGCAACAGATCGATGTGAATGGCCGCTGAGCCGTGCGCGTTGATCGCCTCACGAATCGGCGCCGACAGCGCATAAATCAGACTGCCTTCAATGCCGGTCGCGGTGATCACGCATTCGCCCAAGCGCGGAATGTCGTCGTTCAAGCCGATGGCGATATTTTTCAGCGGCGCGCCGGCGAATTTGCTGACAAGCAATTCGCTCCAGGCCTGCACTTCGAAGCCGCAGTTACTTGGCTGCAATGGCGCCAGTCCTACACCACGCTGCTCAAGCGGCAACATCCACGCGCCGTCGGAACCGAGTCGCGACCAACTGCCGCCGCCGAGGGCGAGCAGCGTGGCGTCGGGTTTGAGGGTTTTCTCGCCTTCCGGGCTGTCGATGCGCAGCGCGCCGTGTTCATCCCAACCGAGCCAGCGATGGCGGGTGTGGATAACCACGCCGCTGTCGCGCAGACGCTTGAGCCAGGCGCGCAGCAACGGCGCGGCTTTCATGTCGGTGGGGAACACACGGCCGGAGCTGCCGATGAAGGTTTCGATGCCCAGATCGTGAATCCAGCGGCACAACGCGTCGGCATCGAAGCTGCGAAGCAACGGGGCGATCTGCGGTGCGCGTTCGGCGTAGCGCGAAAGGAACGCCGGGTAGGCTTCGGAATGGGTGATGTTCATGCCGCCGACGCCTGCCAGCAGAAACTTGCGGCCCACCGAGGGCATGCCGTCGTACAGATCGACGCGTACTCCCGCCTGGCTCAGCACTTCGGCGGCCATCAGGCCGGCAGGGCCACCGCCGATGATGGCGACGTGAGCGGGGGAGGAGGCGGTGTTCTGAGTCATGGCGTGCGCTGCGGTATGGCGAGATAAGGCGCGCATTCTAACAGCGCAGGCCAATGGGGGAGATCCCTGTGGGAGCGAGCCTGCTCGCGAAAGCGGTGGGTCAGTCACTTTTGATGTTGGAAGGACCGACTTCTTCGCGAGCAGGCTCGCTCTCACAGGGGATTTGTGGAGCAATTCAAATGTTGGTTAAAAAACAACCACCGCGTTGTACGCCATGTTCGCTGTGGCCTGTAGTCCCTTTCACTCAGGTTATCCACAGGCAGTTCCACAGCGATTGTGGGTAACGCAGCACAACTCAATGACAACCGTGTGACGTCCAGACGCGCTGCGCGCTGTGATGAAGAATGCCGTGGCGGCGGGCGAGGGCGTGGCGATCCTTGCTGTAACCACCGCCGATCACGCCGACCACCGGGATGTCGCGGCCCAGACAATGGCGCATCACGCTTTCATCGCGGGCGGCGACACCTTCGTCGGTCAGTTGCAGATAACCGAGGGCGTCGTCTTTGTGCACATCGACGCCGGCGTCATACAGCACCAAATCCGGTTGATACAGCGGCAGCAGATAGTTGAGCGTGTCGTCGACCACTTTCAAATAGTCGGCATCGCCCATGCCTTTGGGCAGCGGTATGTCCCAGTCACTTTCGGCTTTGCGTGCAGGAAAATTCTTCTCGCAGTGCAGGGACACGGTAATCGCCTCCGGGGTGTCATGCAGGATGCGCGCGGTGCCGTCGCCCTGATGCACGTCGCAATCGAAGATCAGCACGCGATTGACCCGGCCGCTTTGCAGCAGGTATTGGCTGATGATCGCCAGGTCATTGAAGATGCAGAACCCGGCCGGGTAGTCGTAATGCGCGTGATGGGTGCCGCCCGCCAGATGACAGGCCAGGCCATGCTCCAGGGCTTTTTCCGCGGCGAGGATTGAACCGCCGACCGCCCGCACCGTGCGCCGCGCCAGTGCTTCGTTCCACGGCAGGCCGAGGCGCCGCTGGTCTTCGCGGGACAACTCGCCGCTCATGTAGCGTTCGATATAGCTACGGTCATGGGCCAGCGCGAGGATGTCGTTGGGACAGATCTGCGGACGCAACAGATCGGCGTCACGGGTCAGGCCGCTGTCGACCAGGTGATCACGCAACAGACGAAACTTGTCCATGGGAAAGCGGTGATCCGCTGGGAACTCGGGGCTGTAGTCTTCGTGGTAGATCAGCGGCAATGGCATGGCTTTTTCGCGTGGGAACGTTGGAAAGAGTGAAGGATCCTACCAGCGATGTAGACTTGCGGCATGGAAACGGAGGGGCACGATGGAGCCGATACTGCAACTGGAAAGCGCACGCCTGCTGATGCGTCAGTGGCAGGACGAAGATTTGCCGGCATTTGCGGCGATGTGTGCCGATCCTCAGGTCATGCGCTACTTTCCGGCACCCTTGAGCCGACTGGAAAGTGCCGCGTTGATCGGCCGGGTACGCGGACATTTTGCCGAGCATGGCTATGGTTTGTGGGCGCTGGAGCGCAAGGACAGCGGCGAGTTCATCGGATTCACCGGGTTGGGTGTCGTCGGTTTCGACGCCTCATTCACGCCGGCAGTGGAAATCGGCTGGCGTCTGGCCAAGGAACATTGGGGCCTGGGTTACGCCAGTGAGGCGGCGTGGACCGCTCTGCGCTGCGGCTTTGATCGATTGGCCTTGAAAGAGGTCGTGTCTTTCACCGCACAAAGCAATCTGCCTTCGGAGAAAGTCATGCAGGCGATCGGCATGCATCACGCGCCGGCCGATGACTTTGATCATCCGAAACTCGCCGTCGATCACCCGTTAAGAAGGCATGTGCTGTATCGCATTACCCGGGAACAATGGCTGCAAACCTTGCATGGATAAGCCGACACGGACGTTTACAATGGCCGCCAAATTATTGGCCTGCGCCAGAATCTGAATCGACCGCCGTAGCCAAGACTGCGCGGTATAGCTTTGTGTGAGGAGAGCCTGAATGAGCCAAGTGTTGGAAGATCTGGTCGATTTGCTGACCCTGGAACCGATCGAAGAAAACCTCTTCCGCGGCCGTAGCCAGGACTTGGGTTTCCGTCAGTTGTTCGGTGGTCAGGTGCTCGGCCAGTCGCTGTCGGCGGCCAGTCAGACCGTTGAAGAAACCCGCCATGTGCATTCGATGCACGGTTATTTTCTGCGTCCGGGCGATGCCAAGTTGCCGGTGGTCTATTCGGTTGATCGCGTGCGCGATGGCGGCAGCTTCAGCACTCGTCGCGTGACGGCAATCCAGAAGGGCCATCCGATCTTCACGTGCAGCGCTTCGTTTCAGTACGACGAAGAAGGCTTCGAGCACCAGACCCCGATGCCGGTTGTGGTCGGCCCGGAAAACCTGCCGTCGGAGCTGGAGCTGACTCAGCAACGTGCGCACCTGATCCCCGAGCACATGCGCGAAAAACTGCTGTGTCCGAAGCCGATCGAAGTGCGCCCGGTCACCGAAAAAGACCCGTATAACCCGCAGCCAGCGGACCCGGTGAAATACGTGTGGTTTCGCGCCGACGGTGCGTTGGCCGACATTCCGGCGCTGCACAAATACCTGCTGGCCTATGCCTCGGACTTCGGTCTGCTGACCACCTCGATGTTGCCTCACGGAAAATCGGTCTGGCAGAAAGACATGCAGGTTGCCAGCCTTGATCACGCGCTGTGGTTCCACAATGACCTGCGTGCCGATGACTGGTTGCTCTACGCGATGGACAGTCCGTGGGCCGGCAACTCGCGTGGTTTCTCCCGTGGCAGCGTGTTCAATCGCGCTGGGCAACTGGTGGCTTCGGTCACCCAGGAAGGCCTGATTCGGCATCGCAAGGATTGGGCATGAGCCTGGCTGACGTCCGCCATTGGGTGTTCGACATGGACGGCACCCTGACCGTCGCGGTGCATGACTTCGCGGCGATTCGCGTGGCATTGGCGATTCCGCCCGAAGACGACATCCTCACCCATCTCGCCGCGTTGCCGGCCGATGAAGCGGCGGCCAAGCATGCGTGGCTGCTCGAACACGAGCGCGATCTGGCCTTGGGTTCGACCCCGGCGACGGGTGCAGTGGAGCTGGTGCGTGATCTGCACTCGCGCGGTTATCGCCTCGGCATTCTGACTCGCAACGCGCGCGAACTGGCGCATGTGACCCTGGAGGCAATCGGCCTGGCTGACTGCTTTGCCGTCGACGATGTGCTGGGCCGCGATGAAGCACCACCGAAGCCGCACCCGGGTGGTTTGCTGAAACTGGCCGAGGCCTGGAACGTGTCGGCCAGTGAGATGGTGATGGTCGGCGATTACCGCTTTGATCTGGACTGCGGCCGTGCGGCGGGCGCGCGCACGGTGCTGGTGAATCTGCCGGATAACCCGTGGCCGGAGCTGACGGATTGGCATGCGCAGGATTGTGTCGATTTGCGGCGGATGTTGTTCACCTGATATCCCGGTTGTTTGAACTGGCCTCATCGCTGGCAAGCCAGCTCCCACAGGGATTTTCAGTGGATGCAAAAATGTGTCTGACACAAACCACTGGGGGAGCTGGCTTGCCAGCGATGGCGCCAGATCATTTACAGGACTTATTCGAACAAAGCCTTCTGCCCCTCCGGCGACGTCAGCATCTCGTCGCCGTTATGCCCAACCCCCGGCACCTCAACCAAGCGCTGATTCACGCCTTCCGGATGGCGGCGCAGCAAGTAACCGAAAAACATCTTGCCTCGCTCCAGGCGATACGCCCCCTGCGCTTTTGCCGAGCAACTCTTGTCCAGCGCCGGATGCTGCGGGTCGATGTCCTGCTGCCCGAGCAGATAAATCACCTCGCGTTTGATGTAACTGCTTTCAAGCTGCAGCGCCGTTTGCCCACCGGCATACACCGGCATGTCTGACAGACCGTACTTCCAGCGATTGAAGCCCGGACATTGCGCGTGATCGAATGCCACGGGCCGCTGTTCATTGAAATAGGCGTACGAGGAAGGGTTCGCTACCACGTAACGCAGGCGAATGCCGTTGGCCTTGAGCGCAGGCTGATCCTTGGCGAGCAGGGCATAACGCTGCACCACCTGGCCTCCGCCTGAGTGGCCAAAAATCACGATCTGTTTGACGTCCGGAAACTGTTTGCGGTCGGTGATACGGGCGACGATTTCGTCCAGCGCCGCATAGGAACTCAATGGATTCGGACCTGTGGAAAAACCGCCGCCCATCCACTCGTTGCCTTTCCAGCGCAACACCGTCGCGGGCAATGAGTACAACGGCACGTCACTTTCATTGAGAAACTGCGGGGCGATCACCAGCGTGTGCGCGGTTTGCCCCGCCAGTTCTGCCGCGCTTTCGGCGCTCTTGCGATAGGTCTCGGCGTTGCGCAGGCGACCATGAATGACGATCAGCACGCGCTCGATTTTCTCCGGCGCAGGGCCGATACCCACCGCCATTTCCCCGGCCTTCAGTTGCAATCGCCCGGGGCTGATTGCGTCGACGCCAGCCGCCTGCGCGGTGCTGCCAACGATCAGCAAAGCCAAAAGCCATTTGTGCATTTACAGGTTTTTCGCCGCAAAGGTGTCGCACTGGCTTACCTGGCCCTGCGCGAATCCGGTTTTGAACCAGCGCACCCTTTGCGCCGACGTACCGTGAGTGAACGAGTCTGGCACCACACGACCCTGACCCTGTTGTTGCAAGCGATCATCACCGATGGCGTTGGCCGCATTCATGGCCTCTTCAATGTCGCCCGGTTCCAGCCAGTTCAGGCGCTTCTGCGCGCTGTAGGCCCAGACACCGGCCAGACAATCGGCCTGCAGTTCCTGACGCACCAGCAAGCCACCGTCGCCCTCCATCTGCCGACCTTGCTGGCGGGCTGTCTGAATTTTCGCCGAGACACCGAGAAGCGTCTGCACGTGATGTCCGACTTCGTGAGCGATCACGTACGCTTGTGCGAAGTCTCCGGACGCCTTGAAGCGTTGCGACATTTCCTGGAAGAACGCCATGTCCAGATAGACCTTCTGGTCTGCCGGGCAGTAGAACGGACCGGTAGCCGATGTGGCCATACCGCACGCGGAGTTGACCCGATTGCTGAACAGCACCAGGGTAGGATCTTTATATTGCCGCCCGGCCTGCTGGAAAATCGTGCCCCAGGTGTCTTCGGTATCGCCGAGGATCGAGCGGACGAACTCTGCCTGTTCATCGTTCGCCGGCGGTGCCTGGCGGGTCTGCGAAGTGGCTGCCGGTTGCTCGGACATTTGCCCGGTGAGCTGGCCGAGGATCTGCATCGGGTCTTGCCCGGTGATCCAGCCGATGCCGACGATCAGCAGAATTGCTCCAAGGCTCAGGCCCTTGCCGCCGCCAAAGCGCATGCCACCGCCGGCGTCATCACCACGGGCATCGACGACGTTGTCACTGCGTCGGCCTTTTTTCCATAGCATGTGGGAATCCTCTATTGAACGTGATGATGAGTGTTGCTGGTGCGTGAGTATGGCGCCAGTCCGGTCGTCAGACACCCGGGTTGGCCCGGCGGTTCTATTGGCGCGTGAATCCGGGTTCACGTGCAGGATCAGGACTATAACTTCGCGTCATCAAAAGTTCTGCTGTCTTGCTCGTTATCATTGAAGCCGGTGTTGAACCATTTGGTGCGCTGTTCGCCCACTATTATGAATATTCTCTGTGAGAGTCTGACGCCTGGCTCTAGATTGTTTGGCAGTGTTTACAAAGGAGTGCCCATGACCGTCAGTACACCGTTGTCCGGCGTCAACCAACCCTTCAAAGGGATCATGCTGATTGTCGTGGCGACTTTCCTGTTCTCCAGTCATGACGCATTGTCGAAATACCTCTCCGGGTTTTATCCGATCGTGATGGTGGTGTGGGCGCGCTACGTGGTGCACACCCTGCTGATGGCGGGCATTTTTCTGCCGCAATCCGGGTTGCGCGTCCTGCGCACCAAGAAGCCTTTGTGGCAGTTGATCCGCGCACTTTGCCTGCTCGGCACCAGTCTGTTCTTCACCACGGCGCTGATGTACATCCCGCTGGCGGAAGCCACGGCGGTGAACTTCCTGGCGCCGGTGCTGGTGACCGCGTTGTCGGTGCCACTGCTCAAGGAGCGAGTGACCCGTGGTCAATGGATCGCGGTGATTTGCGGTTTTATCGGCGTGCTGATCATCGTCCATCCCGGTGGCGAACTGTTCACGCCGGCTGTTTTGCTGCCGCTGTGCTCGGCGCTGTTTTTCTGCTTCTACCAATTGCTCACTCGCAAGCTCGCCGAAGTCGACAGCCCGACCACCAGCAATTTTTTCGCCGGGTTGTGCAACACGTTGGTGATGAGTGCGCTGGTGCCGTTCTTCTGGCAGGTGCCAACGTTGACCCATGCCGGGCTGATGCTGGCGCTGGGCAGTTGCGGGATGACCGCGCACTTGTTTCTGACCCAGGCGTTCCGCCATGCCGCGCCGGCGTTGCTGGCGCCGTTCGGGTATTGCCAGATTGTGTTTGCGGGGCTGTTGGGCTGGCTGTTGTTCAATCACACGCCGAGCGGGTTGACGGTGATCGGTATTGCGGTGATCTGTTGCAGCGGCCTGGCGGCGGCGTGGCAGCAGAGCCGCAAGTAGCGACACAACCCCCTGTAGGCGCTGCGGCACGCTGCGATCTTTTGATCTTTAACAACAAGATCAACAGATCGCAGCGTGCCGCAGTTCCTACAGGGGGTGTATCACTCGGTGATGGCTGGAATCTTGCGCGGCGCCATGAAGTACATCCACGTCAGCGCGAGGAAGTACATCGCCGGAATCAGCGTAAACAGCACGGTGTAGTTGTTGTTGGTGACGGTGAGGATGTGGCCGACGATCTGGGTCATGAACATCCCGCCGATCGCTGCGCACATGCCGCCGAAACCGAACACCGTACTCATCATGTGCTTGGGCGTGTAGTCCATCACCAGGCTCCAGATGTTCGCGGTCCAGGCCTGGTGCGCGCCGATGGCCAGCGAAATCGCCGCCACCGCGACCCACAAGTTGGCGGACCCGGCGGCCATGACCACCCCGATGATGCAGCAGGCGAACAGCAACATCGACAGCAACCGCGCCTTGATCGCGTTCATCCCGCGACCGATCAGGAACGAGGACAGAATGCCGCCACCGACACTGCCGAAGTCGGCGGTGACGTAGATGATGATCAACGGGATACCCATTTGGGTCACGTTGATGCCCAGGTTGTATTGCTGATTGAGAAACGGCGGCAACCAGTACAGGTAGAACCAGAACACCGGCGCGGTCAGCGAGTAGGCGAGGGCGAAGGCCCAGGTGCCGCGCATGCGCAGAATTTTCGAGAACGGCACGCGAGCCTGTTCCGGTTCGACTTCCTGCTGGATGTAGTCGAGTTCGGACTGTTTCACGCTCGGGTGATCTTCCGGGTTGAAGTACTTCAAACCCCAGAACAACAGCCAGATCCCGCCCAGTGCCGCCATGCACAGAAACGCCGCCTGCCAGCCCCATACGTGAAGGACCAGCGGCAACAGCATCGGCGTGAACATGGCGCCGACATTGGTGCCGGCATTGAAGATGCCGGTGGCGACGGCACGTTCACCAGCGGGAAACCACAGGCGCGTGGTTTTCACGCAGGCCGGGTAATTCGCCGCTTCCGTCAGGCCAAGGATAAACCGGCAGACCATGAAGCCGACCGCCGAAGTGGCCAGGCCGTGAGCGCCGGTGGCCAGGCTCCAGAGCAGCACGGCGCAGAAGAACACGCGCTTGACGCCGACCCGGTCTATCAACCGCCCTTGCAGGACAAAACCGATGGCGTAGCCGACCTGAAACCAGAAGTTGATGTTGGCGTAATCCATCGCCGTCCAGCTCATTTCCTTGGCGAGGATCGGCTGCATGACGCCGAGGGCGGCGCGGTCGATGTAGTTCAGGGTGGTGGCGAAAAATACCAGCGCCAGCATGCCCCAACGGGTTTTGCCGACCGCCATGGCGCCGCGGATCTTGTCGCCGATGCCACCGGTGGCAGTGCTCATGGCCGGGGCCATGCGGGAAGTCTTTGAAGGAATCATGTGTTCCACCCGTTTTTGGATTTTTTATTTGGTGTTCTTTTGTTGTCGAACACTGCGACCGGTGGTTCATGTCCGGACTCAATGTGCAGTCGATGTTGGGCAGTGGACGAAAAATCGTCAATTCGTCAAACCGCCATTGTGTTCGATAATCGCCCGCAAAACTAACCGGGTAGTACACTTTAAATTGCTGCGCGAGGGGATGCAGCCAATAATTTCACCACGATAAAAATGATCACCCGTCACAAACGGCGCAGTCCGGGAGTAGAAACATGCAGCGTTCCATTGCCACGGTTTCCTTGAGCGGCACCCTGCCGGAAAAACTCGAAGCCATCGCCGCCGCCGGGTTCGACGGGGTGGAAATCTTTGAAAACGACCTCCTGTACTACGACGGCAGTCCGCGGGAAATTAAACAGATGTGCGCCGATCTCGGCATCGCCATCACCCTGTTCCAGCCGTTCCGTGATTTCGAAGGCTGCCGCCGCGATCGGCTGGCGCGCAATCTGGAGCGGGCGGAGCGCAAGTTCGATCTGATGCAGGAATTGGGTACCGATCTGGTGCTGGTGTGCAGTAACGCCTCGGCCGACAGCGTTGGCGATCAGCAAATTCTTATAGATGACCTGCGGCTTCTGGCAGAGCGCGCCGGGGCACGCGGGTTACGCATCGGTTATGAAGCGCTGGCGTGGGGTCGACACGTAAACACTTATCAACAGGTCTGGGACATCGTGCGTCAGGCCGACCACCCAAGCCTTGGCGTGTTGCTCGACAGCTTCCATACCTTGTCGCTGAAAGGCGATCCGTCTGCCATCGCCGACATTCCTGGCGACAAGATCTTTTTCGTACAAATGGCTGACGCACCGATCCTGGCAATGGATGTGCTGGAGTGGAGCCGACATTTCCGCTGTTTTCCGGGGCAGGGTGAATTCGATCTGCCGGGCTTCCTCGCGCCGATCATCCAGAGCGGTTACACCGGGCCGCTGTCGCTGGAAATCTTCAACGATGGTTTCCGTGCCGCGCCGCCACGGGCTAACGCGGCCGACGGTTTGCGTTCATTGCTGTACCTGGAGGAGAAGACTCGGCTGCGCCTGGAGCAGGACGCGACCCCCGTTGCCAATCGCGAAATTCTCTTCGAAACGCCCAAGGCCAGCGAGTACAACGGCGTCGAGTTTCTTGAGTTCGCCGTCGATGAAAGCCTCGGCGCCAAGCTATCGAACTGGCTGGAACGACTCGGTTTCGTCAAGGCTGGACAGCACCGCTCCAAGAGTGTGAGCCTGCTGCGCCAAGGTGATATCAACCTGATCCTCAATTCTGAACCGTACTCGTTTGCCCACAGCTTCTTCGAGGCCCACGGCCCATCGCTGTGCGCCACCGCTGTGCGAGTCAAGGACAGCGCCAGCGCGCTGGCCCGTGCCGTTGCTTATAAAGGTCAGCCCTATCGCGGGTTGGTCGGGCCGAACGAGTTGGAATTGGCGGCGGTACGCGCGCCGGACGGCAGCCTGATTTATCTGGTGGATGAACAGGCGGATGTCTACGGCACCGACTTCAATCTGCTGCCCGACGCACCGGGACGTGGCGGCCTCAAGCGCATCGATCACATGGCCATGGCATTGCCGGCGGACAGCCTCGACAGTTGGGTGCTGTTTTATAAAAGCCTGCTGGATTTCGAGGCGGACGATGAAGTGGTCTTGCCCGACCCGTATGGTCTGGTGAAGAGCCGTGCGCTGCGCAGTCGCGATAGCTCGATCCGTTTGCCGTTGAATATTTCCGAGAACCGCAACACGGCGATCTCCCACGCACTGTCGAGCTATCGCGGCTCCGGTGTGCATCACATCGCCTTCGATTGTGATGACATCTTCGCCGAAGTCAGTCGAGCCAAAGAGGCGGGGGTGCCGTTGCTGGATATTCCGCTCAACTATTACGACGATCTCGCCGCGCGTTTTGATTTCGACGACGAATTCCTCAGTGAGCTGGCGTATTACAACGTGCTGTATGACCGCGACGCGCAGGGTGGCGAGCTTTTTCACGTCTACACCGAGCCGTTCGAAGGGCGCTTCTTCTTCGAGATCATCCAGCGCAAAAATGGCTATGCCGGGTATGGCGCGGCGAACGTTGCGGTGCGTTTGGCCGCGATGGCCAAATCACGCAGTGGCGCGGTGCGCCAGGCGAAGTTGTAGGAAATTCGTAAACGCGGGATTAAACACGGGTCGCGCGGCTTCCTTCACTGTGCGGCTCGGCCCATAATCGCCAGCCTGTGCAGTGAAGGCCGTGAGCCCGCAATGACAATAAATTCAGAACTTTCCGCAGCTCCCGTCGAGTCCGTCGCAGAGCCGCGCAAAAGTCGCAAGAACAACCCGGAAAAGACCCGTGAGAACATCTTGCAGGAGGCGATCGTCGAGTTCGTCCAGCAGGGATTGTCCGGTGCCCGCGTCGACGCGATTGCCGAGCGCATCCACACCTCCAAACGCATGATCTATTACTACTTCGGCAGCAAGGAGCAGTTGTACGTCGAGGTGCTGGAGAAACTTTACGGCGATATCCGCAACACCGAAAACCGCCTGCACCTGACTGAGTTGCCGCCCGTGGTGGCGATTCGGCGACTGGTCGAGTTCACCTTCGATCATCACGACCGCAACGTCGATTTCGTGCGCATCGTGTGCATCGAAAACATCCACAACGCGGAGTTCGTGAAGCGATCCGACGCGATCAAGGCGATGAACAACACCATCCTCGATTCACTGGGCGAGATACTGCGTCGGGGTGCCGAGGAGGGTGTATTCCGCGCCGGGCTCAATGCGCTGGATGTGCATTTGTTGATCAGTTCGTTCTGCTTCTATCGCGTGTCGAACCGCCACACGTTCAGTGAGATTTTTCAGATTGATCTGCCGGACGAAAGCATCAAGCAGCGTCATCGCGAGATGATTTGCGATTCGGTGTTGCGCTATCTGCAAGCCTGACACTTCAAAAGATCGCAGCCTTCGGCAGCTTCTGGAAACCCTGCAGGAGCTGCCGCAGGCTGCGATCTTTTGATCTCTAAATGTCCATACTTTGAAAATGCGCCAGCATCCGCTGCGCATCCGGCACCACGCCGCTGAACAACTCAAACGCCTTCACCGCTTGAAATACCGCCATGTTGCCGCCATCCAGCGTCCGGCAACCCAGTGCGCGGGCGTTACGCAACAATTCGGTTTCCAGCGGGAAATAGACGATTTCCGCCACCCACAATTCCTTGCGCAACAGCTCCACAGGCACCGGCATGCCCGGCAGTTTGGCCATGCCCATTGGCGTGGTATTCACCAGGCCGTCGGCCAGATTCAAGGAGCTCGACAGCTCATGCCCCGCCGCTGCTCGGCCCCCGCCGAAGTGCTGGTTGAGGTTGTTCGCCAGGTGCTCGGCGCGTTCACTGTCTACGTCGAAAATACTCAAGTGCCGTACGCCTTCGCTCAACAGCGCGTGGGCCACTGCCGCGCCAGCCCCACCGGCACCCATCTGGACCACCCGCTCGCGCGCAGCGTCCTTCAAGCCACGGCGAAAACCTTCGGCAAACCCGAGGCAATCGGTGTTGTGGCCGACACGTTTACCATCCTTCAGCACCACGGTATTCACCGCGCCGATGCCGCGCGCTTCGTCAGACAGTTCGTCGAGTAGCGGGATGATCGCTTGCTTGCACGGGAAGGTAATGTTCAACCCGGTGTAGTTCATCCGTTCGGCGGCCAGTAACAAGTCGGGAAGGGCGCTGCTATCCATGTGCAGTTGGTCGAGGTCGATCAACCGGTACAGATAACGCAGGCCCTGTGCGTCGCCTTCGTGCTCATGCAGCGCTGGCGTGCGCGAGGCCTGAATGCCGGCACCGATCAGTCCGGCCAGTATTACGTTTTTGCGAATCATGCCGCGCATCCCTTCAGCCGCTGGCTGAAATGTTCCAGGGCCAGACGATAGCCGTGGCTGCCAAACCCGCACATTACTGCCGTGGCGATGGCTGAAACGAAGGAGTGATGCCGGAATGCCTCGCGTGCGTGGACATTGGACAGGTGCACTTCGATCACCGGCAGTTCGCTGGCCACCAATGCATCACGAATCGCCACGGAGGTGTGCGTCCAGGCCGCTGGATTGATCACGATCCCGGCGCAACGGCCACGGGCGGCGTGAATCCAGTCGAGCAGTTCGCCTTCGTGATTGGTCTGGCGAAACTCCACGGTCAGGCCGAACTCTTCACCGGCACGACCGCACAAGGCAGAGATGTCAGCGAGGGTTTCGTGGCCGTAAGTTGCTGGCTCACGGGTGCCGAGCAGATTCAGGTTCGGGCCGTTGAGCACCAGAACGATAGGGGGCATGAGAGGAAACTCCACTTATTGTTTTTGGCTTTGGCCGAGGGTTTCAGCCTGTGGAGATAAAATGTACTAGATGGTTACATGGGTCAATTGAACGCTTGGGTGCTTTGGGTTTTTTGTTCGGTGATCGCACAGATCAAAAGATCGCAGCCTTCGGCAGCTCCTATATTTGGAACGCGCTCCCCCTGTAAGAGCTGCCGCAGGCTGAGATCTTTTAAGGCACCCACAAAAAAGCCGTCATCACGACGGCTTTTCTGTATCCAGCATCTGCAATCAACGCCGGGTCAACAGCACACCCGATTCCATGTGATGCGTCCACGGGAACTGGTCGAACAACGCGCACTGGGTAATACGGTGCGTGTCGTGCAACTGGGCGATGTTGGCCGCCAGGGTTTCCGGGTTGCAGGAGATATAAAGGATGTTGTCGAAACGCCGGGTCAGTTCACAGGTGTCCGGGTCCATGCCGGCGCGCGGTGGATCGACGAATACGCTACCGAACTCGTAGCTTTTCAGGTCGATACCGTGCAGGCGACGGAACGGACGCACTTCGTTGAGCGCTTCGGTCAGCTCTTCGGCGGACAAGCGCACCAGTGTGACGTTATCCACAGCGTTTTCGCTGAGGTTGCTCAACGCCGCGTTGACCGACGTCTTGCTGATTTCGGTGGCCAGTACTTTACGTACGCGGGTTGCCAGCGGCAGGGTGAAATTGCCGTTGCCGCAATACAGTTCGAGCAGATCGTCAGTGCGATCGCCCAGCGCTTCGTATGCCCAGTTCAACATCTTCTGGTTCACCGTGCCGTTAGGCTGGGTGAACGCGCCTTCCGGCTGGCGGTAGCTGAAAGTGCGGCCGCCGACTTCAAGTTGCTCGACCACATAATCCTGGCCGAGGACTTCGCGTTTGCCCTTGGAGCGACCGATGATGCTGACGCCCAGGTCCGCCGACAACTGGGTCGCTGCCGCGTGCCAATGCTCGTCCAGCGGACGGTGGTAGCACAGGGTGATCATCGCGTCGCCGGCCAGCGTGGTCAGGAACTCCACCTGAAACAGCTTGTGACTCAAAGCCGAGCTCGCCTGCCACGCCGCCTTCAACTGCGGCATCAACTGGTTGATGCGCAGGCTGGCAATCGGGAACTCTTCGATGAGGATCGGCGTGCGCTTGTCATCCTGGGAGAACATCGCGTAATGCCGCTCACCGCCCTCGCGCCACAGGCGGAACTCAGCGCGCAGGCGGAAGTTCGCAAGCGGCGAGTCGAACACGGTCGGCTCGGGCGCATCGAACGGCGCCAGCAGATCACGCAGGCGCGTGACCTTGGCTTCCAGTTGTTCGGCGTAAGCTTTGGAATCGAAAGTCATGCGTTGAACCAACCCAACTTGATCACGAACAGAATCGACAGAATCACCAGCGCCGGGTTCAGCTCACGAGCGCGGCCCGACAGCAGTTTGATCGCGGTCCAGGAGATGAAGCCAAACGCGATGCCGTTGGCGATCGAGTAAGTGAATGGCATGGCCAGCGCAGTCACGACGACCGGCGCGGCGACGGTGATGTCATCCCAGTCTATTTCCGCCAGGCCAGAAGTCATCAACACGGCGACGAACAGCAGCGCCGGTGCGGTGGCGAAAGCCGGAACGCTGGACGCCAGTGGCGAGAAGAACAACGCCAGCAGGAACAGAATCGCCACGACGATGGCCGTCAGACCGGTACGGCCACCAGCACTTACGCCAGCAGCGGATTCGATGTAACTGGTGGTGGTCGAAGTGCCCAGCAGCGAACCGGCCATGGCCGCGGTGCTGTCGGCGATCAGTGCGCGACCCATTTTCGGCATGTGGCCGTCCTTGCCCATCAGGCCGGCGCGCTTGGCAACGCCGATCAGGGTGCCGGAGTTGTCGAACAAGTCGACGAACAGGAAGGCGAAGATCACGCTGACCAGACCGATGTCCAGTGCGCCTTTGATGTCCAGTTGCAGAAAGGTCGGCGCCAGCGAAGGCGGCATCGAGGTAATGCCGCCGAACGGGGTGAAGCCCATGGCGATCGAGGTGAGGGTCACCGCCAGGATGCCGATCAGCACGGCGCCGCGCACTTTCAGCGCTTCGAGGGCGACGATCAGGGCGAAGCCGAGGGTGGCGAGGATTGGTGCAGGTTGTTTCAGGTCACCCAGGCCCACCATGGTCGCCGGGTTGCTGACCACGATGCCGGCGTTGTGCAGGGCGATCAGCGCCAGGAACAGGCCGATACCGGCAGCAATTGCCGAACGCAGGGGCAGCGGGATGCTGTTGATGATCCATTCGCGAATGCGGAAGATCGACAACAGGAAGAACAGCACTGCGGAAATGAACACCGCACCCAGCGCCACTTGCCAGGTGTGGCCCATGTGCAGGACGACGGTGTAGGTGAAGAAGGCGTTCAGACCCATGCCCGGTGCGAGGGCGATCGGGTAGTTGGCGATCAGACCCATCACCGCCGAGCCGATGGCGGCTGCCAGACAGGTGGCGACGAACAGCGCGCCCTTGTCCATACCGGTCTCCCCGAGAATGCTCGGGTTGACGAATAGAATGTAGGCCATGGCCAGGAAAGTCGTGATGCCCGCCAGAATCTCGGTCCGCACGTTGGTGTTGTGTGCCTTGAGTTGAAACAGCCTTTCCAGCATGTCCGCTCCCCGTGGCGCGCGTGGCGCCGTGAATGTATCGACCTCAACAGCAAAGCACAGACCGTCGCAAGCGCCTGGGAAATTGTGGTGGGCCGGAAAAAGCCGCGCATCATACCAGCAGCGTGAGGAATATGGCGGATGTTGGTGTCGATCGTCGGCGAAGTTTTGCGCTGTGGTCAACTGCGCCATACTGCGCGCAGTTTTTTGGTGACGGGGGGAAGCATGAGCAAGTGTCGGTTTAAAGCTTTTGGATTGATCGCAGGCCTGATGGTCGGGACGTCGGCAGTGTGGGCCGCCTCGGCGCCGCCCTTGTCGCAGGTCAAAGTCATCAAGGTGCAATCTTCGGCGTGCGGTCTTGAAGACATTACCGATGGTCAGGCGCAAACCCAGTGCAATCACAGCGGCGCGAGCATCAAGGTCTACGTGCTGGAAGTCGGTTATGGCCAGAACCAACCGCAGGCTGCGCTGGACGGTTTCGAAGTGAACGGCACTCGGGCCCCGGTCTGTGCCTTTGATACCGGCAATCTGACCGAATGCACGCCCGGCAGCAAAACCGTCGGTTCTCTTTATACCTTCGATCTGGCGGGCAAGCAGGAAGGCACCTTCACCTTCAGCAACACCTCGATCAACGCTCCGCGCAACACAATGTCGACGCAGCTTTACATCAAGTAACGGCTGTTGCTGCGCGATCCGGGCGAAGCTGACTACGCTTTGAAGATCACCCAGCGGAAAGTGCCCATGACCTTTAGAGCCCTGATTACCCTCGCCGAGGGCATCGATGATTTGCACAGTGTGACCCTGATCGACGTGCTGCGCCGCGCCGGCATCGAAGTGATGGCGGCCAGCATCGAGGGCCGCCGCATGCTGACCTGCGCCCGTGGCACGCGCCTGACCGCTGACGGCATGTTGGTTGATGTGCTGGCGCAGACCTTCGACCTGATCGTCCTGCCCGGCGGTGCCGTCGGTTCACAACACCTGGCGGCGCATCAACCGCTGCAACAATTGCTCAAAGATCAGGCCAGTGCCGGGCGCCTGTTCGCCGCCATCGCCGAAGCCCCGGCTGTCGCCCTGCAAGCCTTCGGTGTCTTACGCCAGCGACGCATGACCTGCCTGCCGAGCGCCAGCCATCAATTGTCGGGTTGCACGTTTGTTGATCAACCCGTTGTCGTCGACGGCAACTGCATCACCGCCCAAGGCTCCGGCGCCGCGCTGGAGTTCGCACTGACGCTGGTCGAGCAATTGGGCGGCAAGGCGTTACGGGTGAAAGTGGCGGGGGAGTTGGTGGTTTGAAGTGATCAGGCGTGGGCAGCGAGAGGTTCAATCGCTGGCTGCTCGCGATGTTCCGCCTGCCACAGATCGTAATCTGTTTGTACACCCAGCCACACGCGCGCCTTGCCAATGCCCGCTCGCTCCAGCCGTACCGCCAAGTCCGGACTAATGGGTGCATGGCCGTGCAATACGCGGGAGAGATGCGGGCGAGCGAAGCCAAGGTGTCGTGCCAGTTCAGTAACGCTGATGCCAAGTTCGGGCAAGACGTCCATCAACAATGTTTCACCGGGATGTGGCGGGTTGTGCATGGGCATGAGCCTGCCTCCTGTCAGTGGTAGTCCAGATAATCGACCAATTCGATATCCGAGCCGATAAATCGAAAGATCACTCGCCAGTTGCCTGAAACACTTAGCGACCAGTAATCCCAGAGCTCGCCCTTGAGAGGATGCAAGCGCCAACCCGGAAGATCCAGATCTCCCGGAAGTGTCGCGCGATCCATGAACTGCAGCATGCGAGCCAAGCGTTTTGCGTGGTCGGCGCGAATTCCGCGAGTTGAACCTGTTTCATAGAAGCCCCGAAGGCCTTTGTGCTGAAAGGATTTGATCATGGCGGCGAGTGTAAGGCGATACATTACACTCTGTGCGGTATCCATGTACCGCACCTTCGCGATTAATTTGTGCTCGTCGTGCTGAGTTCTAAAGCGAACGTCAAACCTTCACCTCTTCCACCGGCACATGCATCCGGTCGCGGTTAGCCAGCGTCGGGAACAGTTTGATCCACGTCCCGGTCACCACCAGCGTGCCGATGCCGCCCATGACCACCGCCGGCACGGTGCCAAACCAGTGGGCGGTGATGCCGGATTCGAATTCGCCCAACTGGTTCGAGGCGCCGATGAACAGGCCGTTGACCGCGCTGACCCGGCCGCGCATTTCGTCCGGGGTTTCCAGTTGCACGAAGGAGGCGCGGATCACCATGCTGATCATGTCCGCCGCGCCCAGCACCACCAGTACGGCCAGCGAGAACCAGAACGAGGTCGACAGGCCGAAGGCAATGGTCGCGACGCCGAAGATGCCCACCGCGGTGAACATCACGCGGCCGACGTTACGCTCCACGGCAAAGCGCGCGAGGAACAGCGACATCCCCAGCGCGCCGACTGCCGGCGCCGAACGCAGCAGGCCCAGGCCCCACGGGCCGGTCAGCAAAATATCCTTGGCGAACACCGGCAGCAGCGCCGTGGCGCCACCAAGCAGCACCGCGAACAGATCCAGAGAAATCGCACCGAGAATGTCCGGGCGGCTACGGATGAAGCGAATCCCCGCCAGCAGTGAATCCAGCGTGGCTTTGCCTTTGTTCAACGGTGTCTGACGGGCCGGCAGGTTGAGCATCAATGTGCAGGCAATCACGTACAGGAGCACGGTCGGGCCATAGACCCAGACGCTGCCAAACGCGTAGAGCAGGCCGCCAAGCGCCGGGGCAACGATGGTTGCCGACTGTTGTGCCGATTGCGCCGCTGCGACGGCCCGGGGGAACAGCGCACTGGGCACGATACTCGGCAACAGCGCCTGAGTGGTCGGCATCTCGAACGAGCGCGCCGCGCCGAGCAGGAAGGCGAGGATGAAGATCAATTCGCGGGTGACGTGATCGGTGGCACTGCCAATGGCCAGTGCCAGCGCGATCAACGCCTGCAACGACTGACAGATGGCCGCGACCTTGCGTCGATCGTAGCGGTCGGCGACGTGCCCGGTGTGCAGCATGAACAGTACGCGCGGGGCGAATTCGACCAGGCCGACCAGACCCAGATCGAGGACGTTGCCGGTCAGTTGATAGAGGTTCCAGCCGATGGCCACGGTGAGCATCTGGAAACCGCTGGCGGTGAAAATCCGTGCGAACCAGAACGCCAGGAACGGACGATGGTGACGTAACAGCAGGGGCTCTTGGCTGGGCATCTGAAGGCAGGTCTGGCTCGAGGGGAACCGCGAGATTATCACCAGTCTGTAACAGGAAGTTGCTATGACAAAAAATTTAGTTAGCCAGACATCGATCTTGACCCGCTGCCTGACGGCGTGTGGCGAGGGAAGGTGTGGCAAAGGGTTGCTGCGGCAGTGAGGCAACTTGTCACGCGGCAAACGACCACGCAGTTCTTCGTCGGAAATGGGACTACTCTTTCAACGTTGCTTGATCCAGATCAAGACCCTCCCGGGCCATGCTCTGGTGGCCCGTTGGCCAGACTCCCTGCGTTGCGATGGTTGTAAAAAAAGAACGAATCGGAATTCGCCGCACTCCATATCCGTGGGGGCAGTAGGTGCAGGGGCCACAAGCCCCGACGCCGGTATTACCTGACAGAGGAAGACTTATGTTCGGTTTAGAGGCACTCGATCTCGCCCGAATTCAGTTCGCGTTCACCATCTCGTTCCACATCCTGTTCCCGGCCATCACCATCGGCCTGGCGAGTTACCTCGCGGTGCTCGAAGGCTTGTGGCTGAAAACCCATAACGACACCTACCGTGACCTTTACCACTTCTGGTCGAAGATCTTTGCGGTCAACTTCGGCATGGGCGTGGTTTCCGGGCTGGTCATGGCCTATCAGTTCGGCACCAACTGGAGCCGCTTTTCGGACTTCGCCGGTGCTGTCACGGGACCGCTGCTGACCTATGAAGTGCTCACGGCATTCTTCCTTGAAGCCGGTTTCCTGGGCGTGATGCTGTTCGGCTGGAACAAGGTCGGCCGTGGCTTGCACTTCTTCTCCACGGTGATGGTGGCGGTCGGTACGTTGATTTCGACCTTCTGGATTCTGGCCTCCAACAGCTGGATGCAGACCCCGCAAGGTTTCGAAATCATCAACGGTCAGGTGATCCCCACTGACTGGTTTGCAATCATCTTCAACCCGTCATTCCCTTACCGTCTGATGCACATGGCGACTGCGGCGTTTGTTGCGACGGCATTTTTCGTCGGCTCCTCAGCGGCCTGGCACTTGCTGCGCGGCAAGGACAATCCGGCGATCCGCACCATGCTGTCGATGGCGATGTGGATGGCGCTGATTGTGGCGCCGATCCAGGCTGTCATCGGTGATTTCCACGGTCTCAACACCCTCAAGCATCAACCGGCAAAAATCGCCGCGATTGAAGGCCACTGGGAAAACAAGGGTGACGAAGCAACACCCCTGATCCTGTTCGGCTGGCCGGACATGAAGGAAGAGAGAACCAAGTTTGCCGTAGAGATTCCGTATCTCGGCAGCCTGATCCTCACGCACTCGCTGGATAAGCAAGTACCGGCGCTCAAGGACTTCCCGCCCGAAGACCGGCCGAATTCGACCATCGTGTTCTGGTCGTTCCGGATCATGGTTGGCCTTGGATTCCTGATGATTTTCACCGGCCTGTGGAGTCTGTGGCTGCGCAAGCGCGACACGCTCTACACCTCGCGTCCGTTTCTTTATCTGGCGCTGTGGATGGGGCCGTCCGGTCTGATTGCGATCCTCGCAGGCTGGTTTACCACTGAAATCGGCCGCCAGCCGTGGGTGGTTTACGGGCTGATGCGCACGGCTGATGCGTCTTCCAATCACAGCTTCGCGCAGATGAGCATCACGCTGATC
Organism: Pseudomonas sp. MF6776; assembly: GCF_016613125.1. Classification (NCBI taxonomy): domain Bacteria; kingdom Pseudomonadati; phylum Pseudomonadota; class Gammaproteobacteria; order Pseudomonadales; family Pseudomonadaceae; genus Pseudomonas; species Pseudomonas sp. MF6776. The sequence goes on along the minus strand of NZ_JAENSQ010000006.1, from coordinate 124,556 downwards.
ATGTTTGTGGTGGTGTATTTCGCGCTGTTCGGTGCCGGTCTCGGCTACATGATGCGCCTGGTGCGCAAGGGGCCGAAGATCAGCGAGGGCCAGGAAACACCGGATGGTGGGCCTGGCAAGAAACGCACACCGGCCCGTCCGTTGTCCGCAGCCGACGATTCGTCCGATGCCGACCACGGCGACGACGTCACCCTGACCAAGGAGATTTGACTCATGGGTATTGATCTTCCGCTGATCTGGGCCGTGATCATCATCTTCGGCATCATGATGTACGTGGTCATGGACGGCTTCGACCTGGGCATCGGGATCCTCTTTCCGTTCATCCCGGGCAAGGTCGACCGTGACGTGATGATGAACACCGTCGCCCCGGTCTGGGACGGTAACGAAACCTGGCTGGTGCTCGGCGGTGCGGCGCTGTTTGGCGCCTTCCCGCTGGCGTATTCGGTGGTGTTGTCGGCGTTGTACCTGCCGCTGATCTTCATGCTGATCGGCTTGATTTTCCGCGGCGTGGCGTTCGAGTTTCGCTTCAAGGCCAAGGACGACAAGCGTCACCTGTGGGACAAGGCATTCATCGGTGGCTCGGTGGCCGCGACGTTCTTTCAAGGCGTGGCGCTCGGGGCGTTCATCGATGGATTGCCGGTGGTCAATCGGCAGTTTGCCGGTGGTTCACTGGATTGGCTGACGCCGTTCACGATGTTCTGCGGCGCGGCACTGGTGGTGGCTTACGCATTGCTCGGCTGTACGTGGCTGATCATGAAGACCGAAGGCAAGCTGCAAGAGCAGATGCATAACCTCGCGCGGCCACTGGCCTTCGTGCTGTTGGCGGTGATCGGTATTGTCAGTATCTGGACGCCGCTAGCCCACCCGGACATCGCGACGCGCTGGTTCAGCATGCCGAACGTGTTCTGGTTCATGCCGGTGCCGATTCTGGTGCTGGTGACGATGTACGGCTTGATCCGCGCCGTGGCGCGTAACGCCAACTACATGCCGTTCCTGCTGACGCTGGTGCTGATTTTCCTCGGCTACAGCGGTCTGGGCATCAGCCTGTGGCCGAACATCGTGCCGCCGTCGATATCGATCTGGGACGCCGCCGCACCGCCGCAAAGTCAGGGCTTCATGCTGGTCGGCACGCTGTTCATCATCCCGTTCATCCTGGGTTACACCTTCTGGAGCTACTACGTGTTCCGCGGCAAGGTTACCCATGAAGACGGTTATCACTAGAACTGTAGGAGCGGGCTTGTTCCGGGCGGCGTTCCGACGATGGCGTCGGCGGCGTTATTGAGCTAACGGAGGATCGATGCAATGACTGGCAAACATTCCCTGCACGACATTAAAGAAGCCGAAAAAAAGCCGCTGTGGCAGCGGCTCGGCTGGTTGGCCATGATCTGGATTGGTAGCGTCGGCGCACTGTTTATCGTTGCGAGCCTGATGCGCATGTTCATGAACGCCGCAGGTCTGACCACCCACTGAAACATCCCGTCGCCTTCAAGGCACGGTTTTGAAACCCTCCGAACGGAGGGTTTTTTTATGCCTGGCGTTTTACTTGCGGGCTTTGAGAATCACGAATTTCGGTGTGTTCGCCACTTGTTCGACACCGCGGAACAGTCGCGCCAGTTTACTGTGATAGCCCAGATGGCGGTTGCCGACGATGTACAACGCACCGCCTACCACCAACGCTTCGCGCGCTTGCTGGAACATGCGCCAGGCGAGGAAATCACCGACCACTTGCTGCTGATGGAACGGCGGATTACACAGCACCACGTCCAGCGATTGCGCTTCCTGACCGGCCAGACCATCGCCGGCACGCACGATCATGTCGCGATCACCAAGTGCTGCGCGCCAGTTCTCGGCAGCAGACTGCACCGCCATAAACGACTCGTCGACCAGCGTGTAGTGCGCATCGGGGTTTTGCAGGGCGCTGGCAATTGCCAGCACACCGTTGCCGCAGCCAAGGTCGGCCACCCGTGCACTGCCAAGGTTCTTGGGCAGATGCGGGAGAAAGGCACGGGTGCCGATGTCCAGGCCTTCTCGGCAGAATACGTTGGCGTGGTTGATCAGTTCGATGGCCGGCGCGTCGAGACGATAACGCGAAGGGTAGGGCGACACCGCCGGTTCTTTCGCTTCAGGGGTGGCAATCAACAGCCGTGCTTTTTTCACCGCCAGTGACGCATGTACCGGGCCGATGTAGCGTTCCAGCAAATCGCCTGCAGCGCGTGGCAGATGTTTAATCATGGCGGCGGCGATCACTTCTGCGCCGGGCGCCAGTTGCCCTTGCAGGCGAATCAGTTGTTCTTCCAGCAAGGCCAGGGTTTTCGGTACGCGGATCAGTACTCGGTCGAACGGCCCGACCAAGGGCTCGCTCGCCGGGATCCCCTGGATCGCATCGAAGGCCTGGCCATTGCGCAGCAGATTCTTTTCCAGGCCCTGAAAACCCAGAAATGAATCGCCGCTGCTGCTGACTTCAACCTTGCCCAGCAAACTGGCGGCCAACGCGCCGAAGCTGTCGTTGAGCACCAGTACCCGTGTGCCGGCCACCGGTTGCTGCGCCGCCAGGTAATTGAGCAAATATTCATCGGCCGCGTCGAAAGCTTGCAGCGGTTCATTTTGCTGTTCGGGCTGGCGAATCAGGTCGAGTTGGGCGAAGGGCGTGTCAAGCAAGGGCATGGGGCGGGGACTCAGGGTGGTCAAGGTGTGTTCCGCGGCTGGGTTACTTGCGGCGGAACCCGACCCAGTGGACAGCGACTCTGACAAACAGCGTCATCACTCGGGAAGGGCCTGAATGGTACGTTTTTTTCCAGTGCAATACCCGTAAGTTTTTGAAGGACGCCAAGCGGCGATGTCAGATAATGCCGGCTCTGGCAGCGGCGATAACCGCAGAAATCTTGTTGCAGACGTTGAGTTTCTCAATCACGTTTTGTACGTGATAATTAACGGTGCGCTCGCTCAGGCTGAGGATTTTTGAAATTTCATAGGCGGTTTTTCCGCCAGCCGACAATTGCAGAACCTCCAGTTCTCGTGGCGAAAGATGCGGCTGGTCGGGCTTCATCGACTGCTTTGGCAGCGTACGAGCAAACAATTCGCTCAAATGACTGGCTGCATAAAAGATGTAGCCAAAATGCTCATACAGTTCGAGTGGGCTGATCGGGCAGTGTTTGCGCGCCAGGCTGAGGATGCTGCACAAGCCGCTTTCCTTATGATGGAAAGATTGCGACCAGCCATGTTGCAGGCCTTGTTCCTGCAACGCTTGCCACACATGTGGAGCCTTCTCATACAGTGTTTCATTCCAGACAATCGGCATCATCGACTGATTGCAGTGTGCCGTTATCGGATCAATTGAACTGAATTTCCTTTGTTCATACTGCCTGTTCCATTCTTCGGGGTAGTTATTGATTTGCAAGGTTTTTATTGACGTAACCTGTTGCGGCATTGCAACGGTTACTGCACAAAAGTTAAAGCCAAGATTTTCGGCAAATCTGAGCAGTATCGGATACGCAGTATCGATGCCCTTGGCGAAAGTCAGCTGCTTCAACTGCGACTCCTTCCACGTTTCCATTAAAAATGCTCCGTGCAATTTCCGGGGTGCTTCTTGGATCCAATATGATCCGCACGAAAACGAGTGTAGGACGTTTCCCACGTGATGCTCCGATTATTTTGCTCTTGGAACGAGTGATTAATTGAATGGCCGGTTATTAAGTACAGAGTGTTTTATATGTGACTTATCATTGTTACGGAATTTTCCTCTCCCACACGTAATGGAAGAGTGCACGCACATTATCCCAAGGGCAGGCATCCTGATATCACTACAAATCAGAGGTATTTAAGCAGGCGACTTTGCGCGAGACTGTTGGTTAACCGTTGAAGGGAGTGCCCAATGACTGCCAGCACAGACAAATTCACCCATCAGACCTTGCTTGACGTGCAACCGTTGACGCCCAATCTGTTCACTATGCGTACCACCCGTGATGCGGGTTTTCGCTTTCGTGCCGGTCAGTTCGCGCGACTCGGTGTGATCAAGGCCGATGGCAGCACAGTGTGGCGCGCCTACTCCATGGTCTCTTCACCGTTTGACGAGTTTCTTGAGTTCTTTTCTATCGTGGTACCCGGGGGCGAGTTCACCAGTGAGCTGAGTCGGCTGGAGGTTGGCGATACCTTGATGGTTGAACGTCAGGCCTATGGCTATCTGACCCTTGATCGTTTCGTCGACGGACGCGATTTGTGGCTGTTGTCGACAGGTACTGGGGTGGCACCTTTCCTGTCGATCCTTCAGGATTTCGAGGTCTGGGAAAAATTCGACAGGATCATTCTTGTGTACAGCGTCAGGGAAGCGCGCGAACTGGCTTACCAGTCGTTGATCGCCGAACTGGAACAGCGTGATTATCTGGCGGAGCACATCCACAAGCTGCAGTACATTCCCACTGTCACTCGCCAGACGCATCCCGGTGCGCTGAACGGGCGGATCACGACGCTGATCGAGAACGGTGAGCTGGAACGCGCCGCGGGTGTGGAACTGTCTGCCGAACACTCGCGCGTCATGCTGTGTGGCAATCCGCAGATGATCGACGACACGCGTGCCTTGCTCAAACAGCGGCACATGAGCCTGAGCCTTGCTCGGCGGCCTGGCCAGGTGGCGGTGGAAAACTACTGGTAAACAAACGGCGCCTCGCAGGCGCCGTTTTTTTTGGGTGTGGCTGATTCAGGGCTGATTGTTTTGAGCCTTGAGCAAATCGCGGATCTCGCCCAGCAATTCCTCTTCTTTGGTCGGAACCGGCGGCAGGCTAGGCGCAACGGCTTCTTCGCGCTTCAGACGGTTGATGGCTTTGACACCCATGAAAATCGCGAAAGCAACGATCACGAAGTCCAAAACGGTTTGGAGGAACTTGCCGTACGCGAGCATCACCGCAGGCGCATCGCCCTGCGCCGCTTTCAACGTAATGGCCAGATCACTGAAGTCCACTCCGCCGATCAGCAGACCGATTGGCGGCATGATTACGTCACCGACAAAGGATGAAACGATTTTGCCGAAGGCGGCACCGATGATGATACCGACGGCCATGTCGACCACATTGCCTTTGACCGCGAAGGCCTTGAACTCGTTAAGCACGCCCATAGGTTATTTCCTTGTTACAGATGAGTTTGGTGTTGGCAGTGTAAATCAGTAAAACGCTTACTGCGCGAAACACCTTCTTACAATGTACGTTTTTATCGACACATGAATAGACGATTAGTTTTCAAAGTGCCACTAATCGCGCGCGATTTACGCCATAACCACATGACTTGGAAGGAATTTTTTTCAATCATTGCGTTACGTTCTTTCTATTTATGTTCAGCGTTGCGGGCCTCTAGCCTTGTGTTGGCGCACCTGGATGCGCTCAAAAAAACAGAGGATCCTGATATGAATTCCGCTATTGGATTAGGGGCTTTTCCCCATCGCCGCACGCTTGGGGTCATCACCGCCAGCCTGCTCACCTTTTCCGTACATGCCGCCCCGCTGACTCGCGACAACGGTGCCGCGGTAGGTGACAACCAGAACTCGCAGACTGCAGGAGCCAATGGCCCGGTGCTGTTGCAGGATGTGCAACTGATCCAGAAACTGCAGCGCTTTGACCGCGAGCGCATTCCCGAGCGCGTGGTACATGCACGGGGCACCGGCGCCCACGGCACCTTTACGGTGACCAACGATCTCAGCGACTTGAGCAAGGCCAAGGTGTTCGCTGCCGGCCAGACTACCCCGGTATTTGTGCGTTTCTCCGCTGTGGTTCACGGTAATCACTCCCCGGAAACCCTGCGTGATCCGCGCGGTTTCGCCACCAAGTTCTACACGGCTGACGGTAACTGGGACCTGGTTGGCAACAACTTCCCGACCTTCTTCATCCGCGATGCAATCAAATTCCCGGACATGGTGCACGCGTTCAAGCCTGACCCACGCACCAACCTTGACGACGATTCGCGCCGGTTCGATTTCTTCTCCCATGTACCGGAAGCCACGCGTACGCTGACCGAGTTGTATTCCAACTCGGGTACTCCAGCCAGTTATCGAGAGATGGATGGCAACGGTGTGCATGCTTATAAGTTGGTCAATGCCAAAGGCGAAGTGCATTACGTCAAGTTTCACTGGAAGAGTTTGCAGGGCATCAACAATCTGACGCCCAAGCAAGTCGGCAAAGTCCAGGGCCAAGACTACAGTCACCTGACTAACGATTTGGTTACGAATATAAACAAGGGCAACTTCCCGAAGTGGGACTTGTACATTCAAGTGCTAAAACCACAAGATTTGTCCAAGTTTGATTTTGATCCATTGGATGCAACGAAGATCTGGCCAGGTATTGCGGAGCGAAAAGTTGGACAAATGGTCCTTAATCGTAATCCGGCAAATGTGTTTCAGGAAACTGAACAAGTAGCCATGGCGCCGGCCAATATTGTTCCTGGTATCGAGCCTTCGGAAGACCGCTTGTTGCAAGGTCGAGTGTTCTCTTATGCCGATACACAAATGTATCGCCTCGGTGCCAATGCCCTGCAATTGCCGATCAACGCACCGAAAGTTGCGGTGAACAATGGCAACCAGGATGGTGCGATGAACTTCGGTGCCAGCGCTTCCGGAGTGAATTATCAACCGAGCCGTCTGCAGCCGCGTGAAGAAACACAAACCGCGCGCTACAGCCAGATGGCGCTGTCGGGCAGCACGCAGCAGGCGAAGATCCAGCGTGAGCAGAACTTCAAGCAGGCAGGCGATCTTTACCGCTCGTTCAGCAAGAAAGAGCGTCGGGATCTGATCGACAGCTTTGGCGGCTCGCTGGCCACCACCGATGACGAGAGCAAGCACATCATCCTGTCCTTCCTTTATAAGGCTGATGCCGAGTACGGCACTGGTGTCACCGAAGTGGCCAAGGGTGACTTGAGCCGCGTCAAGGCACTGGCAGCCAAACTGGTCGACTGATTCCACACAACGTAACGCGGGGCCTGAGTCAGGCCCCGTTTCGCTGAGGGAGACTGCTGATGCGTGTCTATCTGTTTCTATTGTTCGGGTTTATGTCCTGTGGTGCGCTGGCAGCACCGGCCGTGCAAAGCCCTGACGCGATCAAAGAACAGCTACAGGATTACTATTTCGACGCCGCCCGGCGCGGTGATGTACCAATGCTCGATACCTTTATCGAATCCGGTTATTCACTCGACACTCGCGACGGCAAGGGTTACACGGCGCTGATTCTGGCGGCTTATCACGGTCAGGCACCCGCAGTGGAGCGCTTGCTCGCCGCTGGTGCGGATGCCTGTGCCCAGGACCAGCGCGGCAACACGGCGTTGATGGGCGCGATCTTCAAGGGTGAGTTACAGATCGCCCGTCGGTTAATGGCCACCGATTGCAGCCCCGATCAACGTAACGGTGCCGGTCAGACGGCGGCGATGTACGCGGGTTTGTTCAAACGCCTTGAATTGCTCGACGCGCTGAAAGCCAAAGGCGCCGACCTGAATGCCGAAGATCCGCTGGGTAACAGCGCCGCACGTCTGGCCAGCGGCGAGATCCGTACCGCGGCGCCGCGCTGATCGGCGGCGCGTGCGTTATCATCGCGGTTTTTGTCGGGGGTTCTGATGGCCAAGGCCAAGCGCATGTACGGCTGCACCGAGTGCGGCGCAACCTTTCCCAAGTGGGCCGGCCAGTGTGGCGAGTGCGGTGCCTGGAATACGCTGACCGAAACCATGATCGAGAGCGGCGGCGCGACGGCGCCCTCCGGACGCACCGGTTGGACCGGGCAGCAGGCGCAGATCAAAACCCTGGCCGAAGTCAGCGTCGAAGAGATTCCACGGTTTTCCACAGCCTCCAGTGAGCTGGATCGTGTACTGGGCGGAGGCTTGGTCGATGGCTCGGTGGTGTTGATCGGCGGCGACCCGGGTATCGGCAAGTCGACGATTCTGTTGCAGACCCTGTGCAACCTCGCCAAGAGCATGCCGGCGCTGTACGTCACCGGCGAGGAATCCCAGCAGCAAGTGGCCATGCGCGCCCGCCGCCTCGGTTTGCCTCAGGATCAGCTGCGGGTGATGACCGAAACCTGCATCGAGACCATCATCGCCACGGCACGTCAGGAAAAGCCTAAGGTGATGGTGATCGACTCGATCCAGACGATCTTCACCGAACAACTGCAATCGGCGCCCGGCGGCGTGTCTCAGGTGCGCGAGAGTGCGGCGTTGCTGGTGCGCTATGCCAAGCAAAGCGGCACGGCGATTTTCCTCGTTGGCCACGTGACCAAGGAAGGCGCACTGGCCGGCCCGCGCGTGCTTGAGCACATGGTCGACACCGTGCTGTATTTCGAAGGCGAATCCGATGGTCGACTGCGTTTGCTGCGGGCGGTGAAGAACCGCTTCGGCGCCGTCAACGAGTTGGGTGTGTTCGGCATGACCGACAAGGGTTTGAAAGAGGTCTCCAACCCTTCGGCGATTTTTCTCACGCGCGCTCAGGAAGAAGTCCCGGGCAGTGTCGTGATGGCGACGTGGGAAGGCACCCGCCCGATGCTGGTGGAAGTGCAGGCGCTGGTCGATGACAGTCATCTGGCCAACCCGCGCCGTGTGACGTTGGGGCTGGATCAGAACCGATTGGCGATGCTACTGGCCGTTTTGCATCGCCATGGCGGCATACCGACTCACGATCAGGATGTGTTCCTCAACGTGGTCGGCGGGGTGAAGGTGCTGGAAACCGCATCCGACCTGGCGCTGATGGCGGCCGTGATGTCGAGCCTGCGCAATCGGCCGTTGCCCCATGACCTGCTGGTGTTTGGCGAAGTCGGGTTGTCCGGCGAAGTGCGCCCGGTGCCAAGCGGTCAGGAGCGGTTGAAGGAAGCGGCCAAGCATGGCTTCAAACGCGCCATTGTGCCGAAGGGCAATGCGCCGAAGGAATCACCACCGGGGCTGCAGATCATTGCCGTGACCCGACTGGAACAGGCCCTCGACGCGCTTTTCGAATAACTACCAACCCGCTGTAGGAGCTGCCGAAGGCTGCGATCTTTTGATCCTGATCTTTTAAAAAGCAAGATCAAAAGATCGCAGCCTTCGGCAGCTCCTGCACGGCCAGGCTTTATCAGATTTCGATCAGTGCGCCCAACTCCCGCTCCAGCTCCTGTGGATCGCCCAGATTGAACTCAATCAAACGCCGCAGGCGTTCGATCGACTCCAGGCTGATGTGCTTGCAGACAAAGCCCAGTTGGCCGCGGTCATCGTGGGTCAGTTGCACATCCATCTTGATGCCGACCTCATCATCGAGATGAATCTCCACGAGGAAATGCCGTTCCCGATCACCCAGCCACGGCTCGGGTTTTTCGATCAACAGCCCCTTGAGCGAGAGATCGATCAACTTGACCTGCCAGATGTACTCGCCCTGACTCAATTCAGTTCGGGCATCGAACGCGATACGTTTGAATCGGCGACGCTCTGCTGGGTGCTCGCTCATGGCGCAATCCTCTCGAAGGTTTGCTGACTATAGACCCGACCAGCCGGGTGCAGCCAACGATCAAGGCGTCTAGACCTATGTCGGGGTATGGCCTTTGTCGTCGTAAGCGCTAAACTCGGGGTGGCTGTCTTTCTTGTCCACCCTGGCTGGAATAATAAAATGAAAAACAATAATAGCCTGCTACGCCACTTACCCTGGCTAGTGCTGGCAATCGTAGGAGCGTGCGCCCTGGGCGTAGTGGCATTGCGCCGAGGCGAGGCCATTAACGCCTTGTGGATTGTGGTCGCTGCCGTGGCCATTTATCTGGTTGCGTATCGTTACTACAGCCTGTTCATCGCAACCCATGTGATGCAACTCGATCCGCGTCGGGCCACCCCCGCCGTGCTCAACAACGATGGTCTGGACTTTGTTCCAACCAACAAACACATTCTTTTCGGTCACCACTTCGCGGCGATTGCTGGCGCGGGGCCTCTGGTCGGCCCGGTGCTGGCGGCGCAGATGGGGTATCTGCCCGGCACACTCTGGCTGATTGCCGGTGTGGTGCTGGCGGGCGCGGTGCAGGACTTCATGGTTCTGTTCATGTCGACCCGACGCAACGGCCGTTCCCTGGGCGACATGGTGCGTGAAGAAATGGGCCGTGTTCCCGGCACCATTGCACTGTTCGGCTGCTTCCTGATCATGATCATCATCCTTGCGGTGCTGGCGCTGATCGTGGTGAAGGCACTCGCCGAAAGCCCGTGGGGCATTTTCACCGTGATGGCGACCATCCCGATCGCGATGTTCATGGGCATCTACATGCGCTACATCCGCCCGGGCCGCATCGGCGAAATCTCCGTGGTCGGCGTGTTGCTGCTGCTGGGCTCGATCTGGCTGGGTGGGCAGATTGCCGCCGATCCGGTGTGGGCCAAGGCGTTCACCTTCACGGGTGTGCAGATTACCTGGATGCTGGTCGGCTACGGTTTTGTCGCTGCTTCGCTACCGGTCTGGCTGATTCTGGCGCCGCGTGACTACCTCTCCACTTTCCTCAAGATCGGTACCATCGTCGCGTTGGCGATTGGCATTCTGGTGACCATGCCCGAGCTGAAAATGCCGGCGCTGACCCAGTTCGTCGACGGCACCGGCCCGGTGTGGAAGGGCGGTCTGTTCCCGTTCCTGTTCATCACCATTGCTTGCGGTGCGGTCTCCGGTTTCCACGCGCTGATTTCTTCGGGCACCACGCCCAAGCTGCTGGATAACGAAACCAACGCCCGTTACATCGGTTACGGCGGCATGCTGATGGAGTCATTCGTGGCGATCATGGCCATGGTCGCTGCATCGGTGATCGAGCCAGGCGTGTACTTCGCCATGAACAGCCCGGCGGCCGTCGTCGGCAGTGACGTGGTGTCGGTTGCGCAAGTGGTCACCAGTTGGGGTTTTGCGATCACGCCTGAGGCGCTGCAAGCCGTGGCGAATGACATTGGCGAAACGACCATCCTCGCCCGTGCCGGCGGTGCACCGACCCTGGCGGTGGGTATTGCGCAGATCCTGCACAGTGTCCTGCCGGGTGAAAACACCATGGCGTTCTGGTACCACTTCGCGATCCTGTTCGAAGCGCTGTTCATCCTGACCGCAGTCGACGCCGGTACTCGTGCCGGGCGTTTCATGCTGCAGGATCTGCTTGGCTCCTTCGTTCCGGCGCTCAAGCGTACCGAATCCTGGACCGCCAACCTGATCGCCACTGCCGGTTGTGTGGCGATGTGGGGCTGGTTGCTGTATCAGGGCGTGATCGATCCACTGGGCGGCATCAACACCTTGTGGCCGCTGTTCGGTATCTCCAACCAGATGCTGGCCGGTATCGCGCTGATGCTCGGCACAGTGGTCCTGATCAAGATGAAGCGTCAGCGCTATATCTGGGTCACGCTGCTGCCGGCAACATGGCTGTTGATCTGCACCACGACCGCAGGCTTCATCAAGCTGTTCGACGCCAACCCGGCGATCGGCTTCCTGTCGCTGGCCAGGAAGTACAGCGATGCACTGGCCAATGGTCAGGTGCTTGCTCCCGCGAAAAGCGTCGAGCAGATGCAGCACGTGATCTTCAACGCTTACACCAACGCCACGCTGACTGTGCTGTTCCTGTTCGTGGTATTCAGCATCCTGTTCTATGCGCTCAAGGTCGGCATCGCTGCCTGGGGCAAAAAAGAGCGTACGGATAAAGAATCGCCATTCCAGGCCCTGCCGGATGCGTAACCAGAGGATTGCAGCATGTTCAATGACCTGAGTCGCCTCGGTAAATACCTCGGTCAGGCCGCGCGCCTGATGGTCGGCATGCCCGACTACGACACTTACGTCGAGCACATGCAAAACAAACACCCGGACAAACCGGTGATGAGCTACGAGATGTTCTTTCGCGAACGTCAGGAAGCCCGTTACGGTGGCAAGGGTGGGCCGAAGTGCTGTTGATCTGACAGCCTGAGGTTGAAGCAAGCCCCCGGTGGGAGCGAGCTTTCTCGCGAGTGCGGAGTATCAGTCGATGAATAATTTGACTGACACACCGCTATCGCGAGCAGGCTCGCTCCCACATTTGTTTTTGTGTTGTTCATTCATTTTGTGAAGGAGAAAGCGTTTGTCCTCTCCCATTCCTGTCACGGTGCTCAGCGGTTTCCTCGGCGCCGGCAAAACCACGTTGCTGCGCCATATCCTGAAAGCCGAGCACGGCCTGAAAATCGCCGTCATCGAGAACGAATTCAGCGATGCCGGTATCGACACCCAGTTGCTGGGCGACGAGCCGGTGCAGGTCATGACCCTGGCCAACGGCTGCGTCTGCTGCACCATCCACACTGATCTGACCAAGGCTCTGTACCTGCTGCTTGAACGCCTGGACAGCGGCGAGATCGCCTTCGATCGTCTGGTCATCGAGTGCACCGGTCTGGCCGATCCGGCACCGGTCGCGCAGACCTTTTTCATCGACGAGGAATTGCGCGAGCGTTACCTGCTCGACGGCATCATCACCCTGGTCGACGCGGCTCACGCCGACGTGCACCTGACCCAGACCATCGCCCAGGCGCAAATCGGTTTTGCCGACCGTTTGTTGGTGAGCAAGACCGATCTGGTGGACGAAGCCACATTCACCGCGCTGAGCGAACGTCTGACCCGAATCAACCGGCGTGCGCCGATCCGCGTGGTCGAGCATGGCAACATCGATCTGGCCGAACTGCTGGATGTGCGCGGCTTCAACCTCAATGCCGATCTCGGTGGCGGCCTGAGTCTGCGTCCGGTGAGCAAGGCACCTTCGATCGATCGCATCTCAAGCCTGGTACTGCGCACCGATCAGCCGCTGGATATCGACCAGCTCAGCGAGTTCATGAATGAACTGCTGGAAGAACATGGCAAGCAATTGCTGCGTTACAAAGGCGTGCTGAACATTGCCGGGGAAGATCGCCGCTTGGTGTTTCAGGGCGTGCTGAAACTCTACGGTTTCGACTGGGACACCGAATGGGGCGAGGGTGAGAAACGCGAGAGTGTGATTGTGTTTATTGCCGATGATTTGCCGGAAGAGAAGATTCGGGCGGGGTTTGCCAACGTGGTGGCGAGCTGATGGATCTTCAGCGTCAGTGATGACGCTATCGCGGGCAAGCCCGCTCCTACAGATCAAGCGTCGGTCATGAATGCTGTCGGCATCTTGACCACTGTGGGAGCGGGCTTGCCCGCGATGGCGATCTAGCCGACGACGCAGCGGTCATTGACGGAATACAGGAGGGTGTCCTCCAGATGATCCAGATGTTGATTCATCAGCATGCTGGCTCTGCAAGCATCCCCACACTCCACCGCATCAACCAGTGCCAAATGCTCCTGCCACGCGCAACAGTTGTGCGTAGTCCCGCCACACCGCGCAATGGCCAGTGACGTCAGCGGCACCAGAGTGCCAAGAAAATGCGCCAACGGTGCATTCCCCGCCATCCGCGCCAATTGCAGATGAAACTCCCCGGACAACCGAATCGCCGCGCCCCGCTGATCCTGCTCTACAGCCTGCCGCTCACGCTCGATCAGCGCTCGTAGACGTTTCAAGCCGTCAGCCTGTGGGCGCTGGCACGCCAGGCGCACCAGCGTGTTTTCAGCCAGTCGCCGCGCATGCAACGTCTGTCGATTCTGTTCCGCATCCGGCTCGGCCACCCGTGGCCGATGATTGGTGCGCAATACGATGACGTGTTCGTTGCACAGCTGCGTCAGCACCCGGCGAACATCTGCGCGGCTGGCGCCGAACATCTGCTTGAGACTGTCTTCGGTGAAGCGGCTGCTCGGGTCGATGCGCTGCTCCAGAATCGCGTCGAACAGTCGCGGATACAGATCATCATCCGGCGCGCGCAGGCGGGAGAAGGGCAGGGCGGCTGACATCTGGCGAGGGTGCGACGGCGAGGCAAGGCTGTTCATGGCCGGTCTCCAGTGTGAAATATTTCAGTTGCTCAAGTGGTCGTCCGGAATGTTCATCTCGATGCCCATCCGCTGCGCCTCACGCAGAATGTGCCGGCGCATTTCAGCGCTGGCCTGGGCGCTGTTCTTGCTGCGGATCGCACGGACCACGGCTTCGTTTTCTTCCAGCCGTTCGGCCAGATGTTCCGGGGAGTTGCGCAGCACTTCGGCGCTTTGCTTGAGGGCGTTGCTGGTCTGCTGCACCACACTCTGGAAAATCGGGTTTGAAGTCAGCGTGAACAGCTCTTCATGGAAGGCAACGTAGGCGCTGACTCCGGCTTCGCTGTCGCCGGCTTCAAGGGCTTCGCGCATGTCCATCAGCGTCAGGCGCAACTGGCCGACTTCCTTGCTGCTGATCGACTGCGCCACCAGGCCGACAATGAACGGTTCAAGGGTGTAGCGCAGTTGCAGCACGTCTTCGAGGCTGGCGCCGGCCACCGCGCTGTCGTGGCGCTGGCTGTCGCTGAGTTGCGCGTCGAGCACCACCACACCTTTGCCGGGCATTGAGCGGACGAGGCCAAGGGTTTCCAGGACGATCACCGCTTCGCGCAGGCTTGGGCGGCTGATACCCAGTTGTTCGGCCAGTTCGCGCTGGCCCGGCAACATGTCGCCGGAGCGCCACTGACCACGGGCCAGTGCGGCGCGAAGTTTTTCTACGACTGAGTTGACGACGGTAGATGTGGTAATCACTTGTCTTGCTCCATGTGCCTGTGAGGGCGGCCGCAGACGACGAACAAAGGATCGACGCCTGCTGCACCTCCCACAGGGTTGAAATCAGAACTCCTGCTGGTGCGCCGGAGTTGCTGTTTTACGCGGTTGAAAGGTGTAGCCCTGCTGACCGCTGAGTACTTTATTGGCTCGCTGCACATCAATGTCCTTTTCCCAACGGGCAATGGCCACGGTGGCGACGCAATTGCCGATCAGGTTGGTCAGCGCGCGTCCGATGCCCATGAACCAGTCCACCGCAAGCACCAACACCAGGCCGACCACCGGAATTGCCGGGATTGCCGTCAGCGTCGCCGCGAGAATCACCAAGGCCGAACCGGGAATACCGTGGGCGCCTTTGGAGGTAATCAGCGACACCAGCAGAATCGTCAGCAAATCAGTCATGGCCAAAGGCGTGCCGGTGGCGTTGGCGATGAAGACGATGGCCAGCGTCAGGTAGATCGAGAAGCCGTCGAGGTTGAACGAATAGCCGGTGGGGATCACCAGTCCGACGGTCGAGCTGCCGATGCCCAGGTGTTCAAGTTTGCGCATGATCTGTGGCAACACGGCATCCGAGGACGCGGTGCCCATGACGATCAGCAGTTCTTCACGCAGGTACTTGAGCATCGGCCACATCCGCAGGCCGGACGCACGCATCACCAGGCCCAGAATCACGCTGACGAACGCGATACAGGTCAGGTAGAACAAGCCGACCAGGCTGCCCAGATGTTGCAGGGAATCGATGCCGTATTTGCTGGTGGTGAAGGCGATGGCGCCGAACACGCCGATCGGCGCCAGACGCACGATCATGCCCATGATCCGGAAGATCACATGGCTCAGTTCGTTGATCAGTCGCGAGATACCGGAGGCCGCTTCGCCGACCAGATTCAAAGCACTGCCGAACAGTACCGAGAACAGCAACACTTGCAGAATGTTGTTCTCGGCAAAGGCGCCGATCACCGATGTCGGGATCAGGTCCATGAGGAACTGCGTGGTGGTATGCATGTGCTGGCCGCGCTCGGCCAGATCGCCCATGTCGGCCGTGGACAATTGCTCCAGGTGGATATTCGCACCGCTGCCGATGCCGGTGCTGAAGGCGAATACCAGGCCGATCACCAGCGCGATAGTGGTCAGCACTTCAAAGTAGATAACCGACTTGAGGCCAATCCGGCCGACCTTCTTCAAGTCGCCCGCGCCACTGATGCCGCTGACCACTACGCAGAACACGATCAGGCCGATGAGCATCTTGATCAGTTTGATGAAACCGTCGCCGAGCGGTTTGAGCTGGGCCGAGTATTCCGGAAGGGTCAGCCCACAGACGATGCCGAGCACCAGTCCGAGAACCACTTGGAGGAAGATTGAACGCGAGCACCATTTGAGCATGGGAGAAATCCTGGTCGGTGTCCTGGCTGCCGTACGCGGGGCGTATCAGATTCAGGACTTAATTATTGTGGTCTTACCGGTATGTCCAGTGCGGGTGCAGTCTAGGCTCGGTTTTTTTGAAATGACAAGTGAAAATAGTGAAATTGGCATGACCGGTCTGACCAGTGGCCAAAGATCAAAAGATCGCAGCCTTCGGCAGCTCCTGCACGGAAACGCGAATCCCAATGTAGGAGCTGCCGAAGGCTGCGATCTTTTGATCTTCCTTCAGGCGAAAAAAAACCGGCCAATCACTTGGCCGGTTTTTCATGCTGCGGGTTTAGCGTCGCAATTAAGCGCCGTATACCGGCAGTTTCTTGCAAATGGCTTTGACTTTCTCGCGAACGGCGTCGATCACCGCTTCATTGGAAAGATCTGCCAGGATGTCGCAGATCCAGCCGGCCAGCTCTTTGCACTCTGCTTCCTTGAAGCCACGAGTGGTCACAGCCGGAGTACCGAAGCGCAGGCCGGAAGTCACGAACGGCGAGCGTGGATCGTTAGGCACGGAGTTCTTGTTCACGGTGATGAACGCTTTGCCCAGGGCGGCGTCGGCGTCTTTACCGGAGATTTCCTGCTTGATCAGCGACAGCAGGAACAGGTGGTTTTGAGTACCGCCGGAAACCACGTCGAAACCGCGCTCGATGAACACGCTGGCCATGGCCTGGGCGTTTTTCACCACTTGTTGCTGGTAAGTCTTGAACTCAGGCTGCAGCGCTTCCTTGAAGCAGATCGCTTTGGCGGCGATCACGTGCTCCAGCGGGCCACCCTGGGCGCCCGGGAATACGGCGGAGTTGAGCTTCTTCTCGATGTCGGCGTTGGCGCGAGCCAGGATCAGGCCGCCACGTGGACCGCGCAGGGTCTTGTGCGTGGTGGTGGTCACGACGTCAGCGAAAGGCACCGGGTTCGGGTAAACGCCTGCGGCAACCAGACCGGCCACGTGAGCCATGTCGACGAACAGGTAAGCGCCAACCTTGTCAGCGATTTCGCGGAAACGCGGGAAGTCCAGGATCTGCGAGTAGGCAGAGAAACCGGCCACGATCATTTTCGGCTTGTGCTCAACCGCCAGACGCTCGACTTCGTCGTAGTCGATCAGGCCGTTGGCGTCGATGCCGTACTGGATCGCGTTGTACAGCTTGCCGGAGGAGGAAACGCTGGCGCCGTGGGTCAGGTGACCACCGTGGGCCAGGCTCATACCCAGAATGGTGTCACCGGCCGACAGCAGGGCCAGGTAAACGGCGCTGTTGGCTTGCGAGCCGGCGTGCGGCTGAACGTTGGCGTAGTCGGCACCGAACAGTTCTTTGGCACGGTCGATGGCCAGTTGCTCAACGATATCGACGTACTCGCAACCACCGTAGTAGCGCTTGCCCGGATAACCTTCGGCGTACTTGTTGGTCAATACCGAGCCTTGAGCTTCCATCACCGCTGGGCTGGTGTAGTTTTCCGAAGCGATCAGCTCGATGTGCTCTTCCTGGCGCACGGCTTCTTGCTCCATGGCGGCAAAGAGATCGGCGTCGTACTTGGCAATAGTCAAATCACGGCTGAACATGGCGGTCCTCAAGGATCGGGGGCAGAAAAGGGGGGCATTCTAACCCAACCGCTTTTAGAAGGGCTATGAAACACAATCAGGTTGTGGATAAGCGGGCTTCAAGCTGCAAGCCAAAAGCTGCAAGTAAAAGCCGATTCGCTCTTGCTTGTCGCTCGCTGCTTGAAGCTTGCAGCTTTCTTCATGTTTGATTGATCGGAGCTGTCAGCTCCATCAATCAAACATGAAGAGCGCATCATTGCTGAACTGCGCCTCAAACCGTCCCGCCGGCATCGGCCGTCCGAACAGATACCCCTGAACCTCATCGCAGCCATGCTCACGCAGGAAGTCCAGTTGTTCGTGGGTTTCCACGCCCTCGGCAATCACCGCCAGATTTAGGCTGTGAGCCATGGCGATGATCGCTCGGGCGATCTGCGCGTCTTGCTCGCCGGACGGCAGGCCATCGACGAAGGTACGGTCGATTTTCAGCACGTCGATCGGGAACTGCTTGAGGTAGTTCAGCGATGAATAACCGGTGCCGAAGTCATCGACCGCGATGCTCAGGCCGAGATTCTTCAGGCCGGCGAGGATCTGCATCGCTTCGCTGACCTCACGCATCAGGATGCTTTCGGTCAGTTCCAGCTCCAGACAGGCCGGTGGCAGACCGGTTTCGCGCAGGATCGTGGCGATCCGCGTACCGAGCTGGCCGTCGGAGAACTGCCGCGCCGAGATGTTCACCGACACCTTCGGCACGCGCACACGGTTCTGGTGCCAGGTCTTGAGCTGACGGCACGCCTCGCTGATCACCCAGTCGCCGACATCGACCACCAGCCCGAGCTCTTCCAGCACCGGAATGAAATCTCCCGGCGGCACCAGTCCGCGACGCGGATGACGCCAGCGCAGCAGGGCTTCGGCACCGGTCAGCCGTTTGCCGTCGCCGCTGAATTGCGGTTGGTAATACAGGACAAATTCGTCTTGTTCCAAGGCATGGCGCAGGTCGCTTTCCAGCTCCAGACGCTCCAGTGCACTGGCGTTCATGTCGGCCTGATAGAACTGGAAGTTGTTTTTGCCACGCTCCTTGGCGTGGTACATCGCGGTGTCGGCGTTCTTCATCAACTGGCTCAGTTCGTTGCCGTCCTGCGGGCTGAGGGCGATGCCGATACTGGCGGTGACAAAGAACTCACGACCTTCGAGCACGAACGGCCGCACCAGACTGGCGAGAATCTGCTCGGCGACATGAATCGCCCGGTTCAGCGCCAGTTCGCGGCTGGAACGATGTTGCAGCAGCAAGGTGAATTCATCGCCGCCCATGCGCGCCACGGTGTCGTCATCGTCGACGCAGGCCAGCAGACGTGTGGCCATGTCTTTCAGCATGCGGTCGCCGGCCGCGTGGCCGAGGGAGTCGTTGATCGGTTTGAAACGGTCGAGGTCGAGGAACATCAGCACCACCCACGACTTCTGCCGGTCGGCCGATTGCAGCGCGGTGTGCAGACGATCCTGGAACAGCGTGCGGTTCGGCAGGTGGGTCAGGGCGTCGTAGTAGGCGAGGCGGTGAATCCGCTGCTCGCTGGCCTTGCGCTCGCTAATGTCACTGAAGAAGCACACGTAACTGGCCAGATCACCCTCGTCATCGAGCACCGCGGTGATGCCGACCCACGCCGGGTAATGCTCGCCGTTTCGGCGCTTGAGCCAGACCTCGCCTTCCCACGTGCTGTGCTGATGCAATTGCTTGAGCACGTAACGCAGGTGTGCGTCCTGTTGTTCGTCGACGGTGAGCATGTTCGGCAACTGGTCGAGGACTTCGGCCACCGCGTAACCGCTGACCCGGCTGAAGGCTTCGTTGGCCTGGACGATGTAACCGGCCGGATCGGTGATCAGGATCGCCGAAGTCGAATGTTCGAAAACCGTGGCGGCCATGCGCAGGTCTTTTTCGGCGCGGCGCTGCTGGCTGATGTCGCGTCCTACGCCAAGCACGCCTTCGAACGCACCGTGTTCGTCCCACACCAGCACCAGGCGCAACTCGATCGGGATCTTGCGGCCGTCGGCGCGCAGGCAGTCGAACAGGAACAGCTGGGTCTGGACCTGGTTGCGCAACAGCGCCAGTTGCTCGGGTTTGTCCAAAGCCTTGCTGACCCGATCCATCAGGGCGTGGATGCCATTCAGTTGCTGCGGGTTGGCGATGGTCGATTGCCAGCCGTTCTGAAAAATCCACTCGACGTCATAACCCAGGACCGCTTGCACCGAGGGGCTGACGTAGTTCAGCGACAGCTTGCTGTCGGTGGAGAAGATCACGTCGCTGATGCTTTCGGCGAGCATGCGATAGCGCTGCTCGCTGTCGCGCAGGGATTCGCTGGCCTCGATCTGCTCGGTGATGTCCTTGGCCACGCCGATGATCCGCGTGACCTGATCGTGCTTGTCGCGGGCCAGTGCCTGTTCACGGATATCGAAGCGCCGCCATTCGCCGTCGCGATGGCGGAAGCGCAACTGACATTGCAGCAGCTGGCTGTAACCGGCGTGGCGCTGCATCTGCCGCGAGCGGTGGTAATAGTCGGCATCTTCGGGGTGCAGCAGGATTTCCCAGAAATACTCGCCCATCTGATGCAGTTCGCTGCGGTTGTAACCGAGTGTCTGGCCGAGGTGGTGGTTGCTGAAAATCATCCGCTGGCTGATCACATCCTGCACGTACAGGTGATCCGGCACGGTACGCACCACGTCGGACCAGAAACCTTCGCGCTCCAGCAGCGACAGTTCGATCAGTTTGCGGCTGGTGATGTCGTTGATGCTGAGGATCACGGCTTTGTAGTCATGCTGCTCGGTCGGCAGGCGCAGCACCATCCACAGATGCTGGTCACGACCATTGATGTCGGGCAGTTTGATTTCCAGTTCCAGCTGCTTTTGCTGCTGCAGCACGGCGTCCAGAATCTGATGGCCGATCGCGCAGTGACGGTGCGGATGGCCGTCGATCAACAGTTGCCAGGCGTCGTCACAGGAATTGACGTTGAGCAGTTGCAGCGCCACCTGATTGACCTCGGTGACGCGCAGTTCCTGGAGCAATTGCTGGCGCTGTTGCGGCTGATCGAGCCAGGCCTTGAGCTGGTCGCTGGTCTGGATCTGCACCTTGTCGAAAAATTGCTTGAGACCGGACAGGTCGAGCACGCAGAGGGCCACGCCGGTGCCCTCGAAAATATCCTGATAGCGGCGACGACCCTCATGCAGTTGGCGCTGACGGCGGCGCATGTTCAGCAGCGCAATCACCGGCAGCATCGAGAAGGCCAGGCCCAGCAGGCATTTGCCGATGAACGCCGGCAGCAACTCTTCAAGCACACGTCGACGGTCGAACAGGCCGCGCAACTGCCAGTCGCTGCTGCTCAGCGGCACAGTGAGCACGGTGTTGGCCAGATCATCCGGGCTCAGCACGCCAGGCCTGGCCGACGACGGTGCCTCATCGCGGCTGATGATCTGATGGTTGAGACGGTTTTCCACCAGCCACAGTGGACGCAGGCCGGTTTCACTTTGTTTGGTCAGCGAGTCGAAGAAGATCGGCGCCAGGCGCAAGACCCAGTAGCCGCGCGTGTTGCCGCTGGCCTGATGCAGCAGCAAATGCACCAGAGAACCGTCGTCCGCGTTGCTGAAGTAATGCGCCTGGGAGCGGCTTCGGCGCACCAGTTCAGTCAGGTAGTCGGCGTCGGAACTGTCCGCTGCGCTGTCACTGATGATTCTGCCGGACGGACTGAGCAGCGCCATGCTGCGCAGACCGGGCAACGATTGCTGGAGCTTGCGCAGCAATGCCTGCTGTTCGTCGGCTGACTGCGGCTGTTCGACGATCGGTAGCAGATTGAGCGCGATTTGCGCGTTCAGCGCCATGTTCAGGCTAACCTGCGAGGCGAGGTCGGCGGTGTAATCGATGGTGTACTGGCGCTGGTTTTTCTGGGTTTCGCGCAATTGGTCGAGCAATTGCCAGAACAGCAATGCCAACAGCAAAAGCACGAGTGTCGCCAGCGCACCCTTTAATGTTCCGCGCAGGGGTGAGCCTGGCGCCGGTTGGGTGCTGCTCACAGAGGCTGGCGGAGTGACATTGGACAAGCTGTAATCCTGCGGTCTGGCTGGACTGGCGCGACATGCACTATAAGCCGGACGCCCGAAGGGCGGCTAGCATGCCTTGAGTTGTGGCGAAGTGCCAGCCCCCTAACGGGTGGACTGCCTTCTATCATTAAGGTAGCTTTGCCGGTTACGCGGGAGCGTTCCAGCTCCTACAATCAGACTTTTTCTGCGCGCACGCATTGATGACTATCAAGTGAACGACGCGCATCGGTCTGGCCGGGCATCGCCTGCGCTCCAATCATTCATCTGTCACTGACCCAAGGTTCTCCATGGCTCAATACGTCTTCACCATGCATCGGCTGGGCAAAGTTGTTCCGCCGAAGCGGGAAATCCTCAAAAACATTTCGCTGTCCTTCTTCCCCGGCGCCAAGATCGGCGTGCTCGGCCTCAACGGTTCGGGTAAGTCCACGCTGCTGAAAATCATGGCAGGCGTCGACACCGAGTTTGAAGGCGAAGCCCGTCCGATGCCGGACCTGAACATCGGTTATCTGCCGCAAGAGCCGCAACTTGATCCGACCAAGACCGTGCGTGAAGTGGTCGAGGAAGCGGTCAGCGTGATCAAGAACGCCCAGGCACGCCTGGACGAGGTCTACGCGGCTTACGCTGAAGAAGATGCCGACTTCGACAAACTGGCTGCCGAACAGGCCAAGCTCGAAGCGATCCTGCAAGCCAGCGACGGCCATAACCTGGACCGTCAACTGGAAGTCGCCGCCGACGCGCTGCGTCTGCCGGCCTGGGACGCCAAGGTCGAATTCCTCTCCGGTGGTGAAAAACGTCGTGTGGCCCTGTGCCGTCTGCTGCTGTCCGCTCCGGACATGCTGCTGCTCGACGAACCGACCAACCACCTGGACGCTGACTCCGTGGCGTGGCTGGAGCACTTCCTGCACGACTTCCCGGGTACCGTGGTTGCGATCACGCACGACCGTTACTTCCTGGACAACGTTGCTGGCTGGATTCTGGAACTCGACCGCGGCGCGGGCATTCCATACGAAGGCAACTATTCGGGTTGGCTTGAAGCCAAGTCCGATCGTCTGGCTGCCGAATCCAAGCAGCAGTCGGCTCACGAAAAAGCCATGAAAGAAGAACTGGAGTGGGTGCGCAAAGGCGCCAAGGCCCGCCAGTCGAAATCCAAGGCTCGTCTGCAACGCTTTGAAGAAATGCAATCGCAGGAATTCCAGAAGCGTTCGGAAACCAACGAGATCTACATCCCGGCCGGCCCGCGTCTGGGCGACAAGGTCATCGAATTCAAGAACGTTTCCAAGGGCTACGGCGATCGCGTGTTGATCGACAACCTGTCGTTCTCGATGCCGAAGGGCGCCATTGTCGGCGTAATCGGCGGTAACGGTGCCGGTAAATCGACCCTGTTCCGCATGCTGATGGGCAAGGAAACACCGGATTCGGGCAGCATCGAAGTCGGCGAAACCGTGCAACTGGCGTGCGTCGACCAGAGCCGCGAAGACCTCGATGGCAGCAAAACCGTGTTCCAGCAGATCTCCGACGGTTCTGACCAGATCCGCATCGGCAACTACGAGATCCCGTCGCGTACCTACGTCGGTCGCTTCAACTTCAAGGGTGGCGATCAGCAGAAGTTCGTCAAGGACCTGTCCGGTGGTGAGCGTGGTCGCCTGCACCTGGCGCTGACTCTGAAAGAGGGCGGCAACGTTCTGCTGCTCGACGAACCGTCCAACGACCTCGACGTTGAAACCCTGCGTTCGCTGGAAGAGGCCCTGCTGGACTTCCCGGGCGCCGCGATTGTGATCTCTCACGATCGGTGGTTCCTTGACCGCGTCGCGACCCACATCCTGGCGTACGAAGACGACTCGCAAGCGATCTTCTTCGAAGGTAACTACACCGAGTACGAAGCCGACCGCAAAAAGCGCCTCGGCGAAGCAGCGGCCCAGCCACACCGGGTACGCCACAAAAAACTGGCCTGATTCGGGTTGGTTACATGAAAAAGCGGAGCCTTCGGGCTCCGTTTTTTTTGCCTTTTTCTAAAGTGAAACCGAGTCGCGGCATTCGCGAGCAGGCTCGCTCCCACAGGGGAATGTATTTCAAATGTGGGAGCGAGCCTGCTCGCGAATACGGTGTAACTGTTGGTGCATCACTTGGATTTCGCCTCCCCATTCGGGGGCAAAAACGCTTCAAAAACACTCTGATTTATATCCTGTGCACCATTTAATTTCATATCTGCGACATCTTGCGCTGTTCCTGTGCGCATTTCGTTTGCTACAGTCCGGCTCAATTTCTTCCAACGATAATAAATTTGCCGAGACTTTTTCCATGATCGAATCCGTCGAATCCTTCCTCGCACGCCTGAAACAACGCGACCCGGATCAACCCGAATTCCACCAGGCTGTCGAAGAAGTCCTGCGCAGTCTGTGGCCGTTTCTTGAGGCCAATCCGCGTTACCTCACCTCGGGGATTCTGGAGCGCATCTGTGAGCCGGAGCGGGCGGTGGTGTTTCGCGTGTCGTGGGTCGACGATCAGGGCAAGATCCAGGTCAATCGCGGTTTCCGTATCCAGATGAACAGCGCCATCGGACCGTACAAGGGTGGCTTGCGTTTCCACCCATCGGTGAACATGGGCGTGCTGAAGTTTCTCGCCTTCGAGCAGACTTTCAAAAACTCGCTCACCTCGTTGCCAATGGGCGGCGGCAAGGGCGGCTCGGACTTCGATCCGAAGGGCAAGAGCGACGCCGAAGTCATGCGGTTCTGCCAGGCGTTCATGAGCGAGCTGTATCGCCATATCGGTGCTGATGTTGACGTGCCGGCCGGCGACATCGGCGTCGGCGCGCGGGAGATCGGTTTCCTGTTCGGTCAGTACAAGCGCCTGAGCAACCAGTTCACCAGCGTGCTGACCGGTAAGGGCATGACGTACGGCGGCAGCCTGATTCGCCCGGAAGCCACCGGTTTTGGCTGCGTGTATTTCGCTGAAGAGATGCTCAAGCGCCGCCAGCAGACCGTTGAAGGCAAACGCGTGGCGATCTCCGGTTCCGGCAACGTTGCGCAATACGCCGCGCGCAAGGTCATGGATCTGGGCGGCAAGGTGATTTCCCTGTCCGACTCCGAAGGCACGTTGTATTGCGAAGCCGGGTTGAGCGAAGAACAGTGGCTGGCGCTGCTGGAACTGAAAAACGTCAAGCGCGGACGGATCAGCGAATTGGCGGCAGCCTACAACCTGGAGTTCCGCGCCGGTCAGTTGCCTTGGTCGCTGGCCTGCGACATAGCGCTACCGTGCGCCACGCAAAACGAACTCGACGCCGAATCCGCCCGCGTGCTGCTGCGCAACGGCTGCGTGTGTGTGGCCGAAGGCGCGAACATGCCGACCACTCTGGAGGCTGTGGATATCTTCATCGAGGCGGGGATTCTGTTCGCGCCGGGCAAGGCATCCAATGCGGGCGGCGTGGCCGTCAGCGGTCTGGAAATGTCGCAGAACGCCATGCGCCTGTTGTGGACGGCGGGCGAGGTGGACAGCAAGTTGCACGCGATCATGCAGTCGATCCACCACGCCTGTGTGCATTACGGCGAAGAGAACGGGCGGATCAACTACGTCAAAGGCGCGAACATCGCAGGCTTCGTCAAAGTCGCCGACGCGATGCTTGCTCAGGGTGTGGTCTGATTCGGCTCGATGCGAATCACTTCAATCATTTGATCGCCGGCGGGGCGCTGCCATAGCACCTCGTCGTTGAGCCGGGCGCCAAGCAAGGCCCGGCCCAGCGGGGAGCCCCAATTGATCAGGCCTTTGGCTGCGTCGGCCTGATCCTCACCGACCAGTTGCACGCGGCGTTCGGTGTCGTGTTCGTCGGCGTAGGTCACCCAACTGCCGATTTGCACTTTGTCTGTAGACGTCGCGGCGACGGCGACTTGTGCGCTGCCGAGGCGCTGATTGAAATAACGCAAATCCCGTTCGAGATCGGCCTGACGTTGTTTGTCGGCCTGTTCACCTTTTGCCGTTTGCTCGGCGTGCAAGGCTTGCAGCTCGGCGACTTTCGCCTGCAACTGTTGCAGACCTTGTTGTGTGACGTAATTGGGCTGCGCGCTGACCTGCCGTTCGACTGGCTGATCGGCTTGCGCGGCGGCGTTGTCTTCGTTGACGAAAGCACGGCTCATGGTGTCCTCCCCGTTAATGGGTTGGGCCATGCTCGCAGGGATTTGGTTTCATCGGATGTCTGCAAACGACCTATTGCGAGCGATAGGCCCGCGCGGCGCCCTGATCCTTCTGCTGCTGCCAGGCGCGCTCGCGCTCGTCCCAGTGCTCGTTGCGATAGTCGTTGCGATCCTTGTTTTCCAGCATCGCCTGACACTGGCGGAAACCGTCGGTCCAGCCCTCGGCGTATTGCTTGTCCTTGAGATAGCGCGGCACATTCTTGCGAAACTCGCCGCTGATCGATCCGGCGGCTTGTCGGCCGCTGACGCAACCGTCATCAAACCCGTCGGCAAAGGCCGGTGGATAACCCTTGGCGATCAAATCCTCGTGAGTGGTCTGGCAACCGCTCAGCATTAGCAAAACACCCAGCGAAACCACACACCGCCACATCGCACTCTCCCGAGCCGTCACACGGCTTATGGGGTGAGTCTAGAAGGGGATTCGTTGATGGGGTGTGAAAGAAAGATCAAAAGATCGCAGCCTGCGGCAGCTCCTACACTTGGAATGCATTTGCCCCTGTAGGAGCTGCCGCAGGCTGCGATCTTTTAGTAGTGATACCACTTCACCTCAAGCATCACTTCAGTCTCAGGTGTTGCCACATGACTGAACTCGCGCTGCGCACTCAGGCGTAAACCCAGGTTACGCGACAGCTCCCACTGTTGATTCAGGCTGAGGCTGCGACGCACTTCGCCATTGATGAAGTAATCACCCTTGGCCTCCAGACTCAGGTTGCCCAGCGGGTTTTTCCACAGTACGCCGGTATTGAAACCGCCGGCGGGGGAAACGAACTCGGCGAAGTCATTGTTGTGTTCGACGCGCACCGTGCCGAGGGCAAAACCGAGCACATCTTCACCCAATTGCCACGTACCGCCACCGCCGCCATTGACGTGGCTGACCAGGGTTTCGTCATCATGCTTGCCCGGCACGCGCTCAAGTCCGCCCGTGACTTGCCACGACAGCGGCTGCAGCAACTCGTTACGTGGCGTCAGTGAGCGAATGGTCGCCAGATCCAGTTGCTGGAACTGCCAGTGATTGCCTTCGTACTGGCGCAGCTTCATCTGCAGGATTTCGATTTGTGCACCGAGCGGGAAACTTTCGGCGTTGTCGTTGAGGTCGTGATACGCCATGCGCAAGCCGTACTCGGCGAACGCACGGTCGCCGCGAGTACCGAGGCCGGCCTGCCAGGTGCGCGACTCGTGGCCATCCTCCGGCAGACCGGGACGAGGAATTTCCAGCTCCGGTGCCGGGTTCTTGTTGATCGCCCGAAGCAGTTCAAAGCTGCGCTGCGCCCGTTGCGGATCACGTTCCTGACCGTTGGCGCGGTAGCGCTCAAGCCGATACGCGGCGTCGATGATCAGCGCTTGCCGGGCGCGGGGCAGGGCCTTGAAGGCCGGTTCCTGCAACACCTGCTGCTCGGCGCTGACTTTCAGCACCCATTGCTGTTCTTCGTCAGTCAACGGTTCGGCGCGGCTGAGCAATTCGCGTTCACGAGACGGGCGGTATTCGATGTTTTCCACCAGCCCCGCTTCTTTAACGGCTTTGACCGTGTCAGTAGGGATTGCGGTCAGCGGGAATTGTTCGGTCAGGCGCAGGCTCGGCCGGGCCACTTGCAGCAGTTCGAGCAGACGGTAGGAGCAGTTTTCGTCGAAGAAGAAATAGTCGAACTGGATCTGCTTCAACTCCCACACATGCTCGACCATGCGTGCGGTTTCTTCTTGCGTCAGGTTGAGCCGGTACTCCCACAAGTCGCGGTTTTCCAGGCTGCGGTATTCGGAGAGTTTTTCCTGATACGGCACCAGCGCAAACAGCCCCGGATAGCCGCCCATCAAGCCTTTCCAGGCGTAAAGAATGCTGTTGTCCGAACCTTCGATGTAGGCGCCGAAGTTGATCGCGTAACTGAGCAGCGAGGTCTTGTCGCTTTGCACGTCAGCCTGATCGATACGCAGCAGGGTGTGGCCGAACATCGACGACGGACTGTTGAGATACGCTGCCGGAAAGATCATCACCGCGCTGTGCGGCGAGACGTCCTTGAACCACTTTTTGTATTCGGCGCACGCCGGCATCGGCAGGTCGGTCAGGTTGAGCTGCGTTTTCAACCAACGGGTGCGGGCCGGATAAACGCATTGCGCGTGCTGCTCACCGAGACTGGCCGGGGCGTACAACGCCTGCACGGTGGCGGCCAGCTCACGGTCGGGGTGTTCATTGCCATCGGGCGCGAGAAAGAATTTCTTGTCGCTGACATAGCTGCGCCAGCCGCCAAGCTTGGCGGTTTCGTAATGACCGAGGGAAATCCAGAAGCGGTCATTGGCCAGTTGCTGCAAACGTTGAGGGTCAATGTTTGGCGCGGCGGACAGCGGGGCGCAGACACAGAGCGCCAGCCAGGCAAGGCGTTTGAGCATAGTCGGCAACTTAAACAGGAAAAAAACAAAAGCCCAAGGAGGGACGGGCCGAAAAAATAAAAACCCGCTCCCCGAAGGAAGCGGGCAGGGTCGAGCTTAAGCCTGCGTTGCGTACTTGGCCAGACGTGGGTCTGATTTCAGCACGGACAGGGTGTTGGTATGCACGTCTTCAGCGGTCACGTCAGCCTTGCTGAAGATCTGCTGGAAGTGCTCGTGAGTCACAGCAGCGAAGTGCGCACGGTCTTCCGGCGCCACGCCCAGTACCACGGCATAGGTCGTCAGCGCTTCGCCGTTGCCCTTGGCCATGTCTTCAGACAGCTCGTTCATCATGCCATTCATGGCAAACCAGGATTTGCCGCCATAGGTCAGCGACGCGTTGGTCGAGCAACCGTTGGTGCCGGAGGTCATACCAAACGTGGCGTTACCGGAAGTGCCGTTGGTGGTGGATGCCAGGAAGTGAGCCGGGGTGCCACGCTGACCTTCGAACAGCATGTTGCCCCAACCGCAATCCGGGCCGCCTGGAGCTTGCGCCATTGCGTTGATGGATACAGCGGTGAAGAGAGTACCGAGAAGAATCCGTTTCATAGCTTTTATCTCTTTATGTGCATACCAATGGACAGGGTTCTGGCTCCTGACGGTGCCAGTGGGCCGGTATTAGTTCCAGCCGCGCAGTTTGGAGTTTAGGCACGTTCCTGGGGTTCCGTGAGTTTTTGCAAAATATTTGGAATAAACCCCGGTTTCAAGGGGGCGGGTCACGGGACGGGCGTTTGTCTATGCTTTGTCACATGGCGCGCCTTGCCAGTGGGGTACGGGCAGCGCCAGAATGCCGCTATCTGCCCCGCCTGATTGTTAAGGAAGCCCGATGCCTGATCCTGTTGCTGCCAGCTTGCGTCTAGCGCCCGAAGCGCTGACCCGTCCGTTTTCCGCTGAACAGTTCAGCTTCACTACCACCAATGATCTGGAGCCCTTTCGCGGTGTGCTCGGCCAGGAACGTGCGGTCGAAGCCTTGCAGTTCGGTGTGGCGATGCCACGCCCCGGTTACAACGTCTTTGTCATGGGCGAGCCCGGTACCGGTCGCTTCTCGTTCGTCAAACGCTACCTGAAAGCCGAAGGCAAGCGCCTGCAGACCCCGGCGGACTGGGTCTATGTGAATAATTTCGATGAACCGCGCGAACCGCGCGCACTGGAGTTGCCATCGGGCACGGCCGGCGCGTTCATCGGTGACATCAACGGCTTGATCGACAACCTGCTGGCGACTTTTCCGGCGGTCTTCGAGCACCCGTCCTACCAGCAAAAGAAAAGCGCCATCGACCGCGCCTTCAACCAGCGCTACGACAAGGCCCTCGACATCATCGAGCGTCTGGCCCTGGAAAAAGACGTTGCCCTGTATCGCGACAGCAGCAACATCGCCTTCACACCGATGCTCGACGGCAAGGCGCTGGATGAAGCTGAATTCGCCCAGTTGCCGGAAGCCGATCGCGAGCGTTTCCACGAAGACATTTCCGGTCTCGAAGAGCGCCTGAACGAAGAACTCGCCAGCCTGCCGCAGTGGAAGCGCGAGTCGAACAATCAGCTGCGTTCGCTCAATGAAGAAACCATCACCCTGGCCTTGCAGCCATTGCTGTCGCCGTTGTCCGAGAAGTACGCGGAGAACGCAGCGGTCTGCGGTTACCTGCAAGCGATGCAGGTGTACCTGCTGAAAACCGTGGTCGAGCAACTGGTCGACGACAGCAAGACCGACGCCGTCGCCCGCAAGCTGCTGGAAGAACAATACGCGCCGAGTCTGGTTGTCGGTCATCCGGTCAGCGGTGGCGCGCCCGTGGTTTTCGAGCCGCACCCGACGTACGAAAACCTGTTCGGTCGCATCGAATACACCACTGATCAAGGCGCGCTTTACACCACCTATCGCCAGTTGCGTCCGGGTGCCTTGCACCGCGCCAACGGTGGTTTCCTGATTCTTGAAGCGGAAAAAATGCTCAGCGAGCCGTTCGTGTGGGATGCGCTCAAACGCGCCCTGCAATCGCGCAAGCTTAAAATGGAATCGCCGCTGGGCGAGATGGGCCGCTTCGCCACCGTGACCCTCAACCCGCAGCACATCCCGTTGCAGGTCAAAGTCATCATCATCGGCGCGCGGTCGCTGTACTACACGCTGCAGGACCTTGATCCGGACTTCCAGGAGATGTTCCGCGTTCTGGTCGACTTCGATGAAGACATCCCGATGGTCGACGAAAGCCTGGAGCAATTCGCCCAGCTCCTGAAAACCCGAACTTCCGAAGAAGGCATGGCGCCGCTGACGGCCGATGCGGTCGCGCGTCTGGCAACTTACAGCGCACGTCTGGCCGAACACCAGGGACGTTTGTCGGCGCGCATCGGTGATCTGTTCCAACTGGTCAGCGAGGCTGATTTCATCCGGCATCTGGCCGGTGATGAAATGACCGATGCCGGTCACATCGAGCGAGCCCTCAAAGCCAAGGCCACCCGCACCGGGCGCGTGTCGGCGCGGATTCTCGATGACATGCTCGCCGGGATCATCCTGATCGACACCGATGGCGCGGCGGTCGGCAAATGCAACGGGCTGACCGTGCTTGAAGTCGGTGACTCGGCATTCGGTGTGCCGGCGCGGATTTCCGCCACGGTGTACCCGGGCGGCAGCGGTATCGTCGACATTGAGCGTGAGGTCAACCTTGGCCAGCCGATCCACTCCAAAGGCGTGATGATCCTCACCGGGTATCTGGGCAGCCGTTACGCCCAGGAATTCCCGCTGGCGATTTCCGCGAGCATCGCACTGGAGCAATCCTATGGTTACGTCGACGGCGACAGTGCGTCGCTGGGCGAGGCGTGCACGCTGATTTCGGCGTTGTCGAAAACCCCGCTCAAGCAATGCTTCGCGATCACCGGTTCGATCAACCAGTTCGGTGAAGTGCAGGCGGTGGGCGGGGTCAACGAGAAGATCGAAGGCTTCTTCCGCCTCTGCGAAGCGCGCGGCCTGACCGGCGAGCAGGGCGCGATCATTCCGCAGGCCAACGTCGCTACGTTGATGCTCGATGAGAAAGTGCTGGCGGCAGTGCGCGCAGGGCAATTCCACGTGTACGCGGTGCGTCAGGCCGACGAAGCGTTGAGCCTGCTGGTCGGTGAGCCGGCCGGTGAGCCGAATGCCGATGGTGAATTCCCGGAGGGCAGCATCAATGCGCGAGTAGTGGAACGCCTGCGCGATATTGCCGAGATGATCAGCGAAGACGACCTCAAGGAAGCCGAGAAGGAATTGGCGCAGGAGGCATTGGTAGAAGCCAAGCCTGCCTGAGCCTTCATGCAGTAAATCTGTGGGAGGGAGCCTGCTCGCGAAAGCGCTTTATCAGACGACGATTAAGTTGCCTGACACTTCGCATTCGCGAGCGGGCTCGCTCCCACAGTGTTTTTCCAGATTGATTTTTGCGCTGATCTTCGTGAAAAGTGCCATCACTCTGACGCCAATATTCACACAATGACCATTCGGCGCATTCTGGTTTCATATGGCTTGCGCGGCGGACTTTTCTTCTATTCTCAGCTCAAGGATATCGACAGTATCACTGGATCGAGCCAGTCCTCCCGAGAGGGCTGAATACCGGCTTCACCGAGGGTCGCCGCCATGTCGCGCAACCTCTGCCTCACCCGTCAATGCCTGGGTCTCGTGACCCGTATCGAATGTGCCATCAAACCGTTGGCCGGCGATAACGGCATGTGGACGCTGCTCTTCGCTGCCGGCATGGCCGGCGAACAACCTTCCGCCATCAAAGCCCAGGGTCCGTTCCACGGCCCGATTGCCGCCGAGTCGATTCTCGACACCATCGTTGAAAGTCTGACGTTGCACGGCTATGAACTGGCCGACGACCCGCAGATCTGGAGCCTGCACCTGCAAGCCCAGCTTCGGCAGATCAACGGCGGGCGCGGCCGTAGCCTCAACGGTTAGGGCGCGGTGTCAGGCATCTGCGCCTTGTCGAGCTTGACCTCAAAGCCGTATTGCACGGTGGCGAGGTTGGTCCGCTGATAGGTTTCCACGTGGGTAGGACGGCCATAGAAGTAGTGCACGCCAAACAGCGCCGGGCCTTCTGCGCTCGCATCGTGGCTGACCGAGAGAATCTGCTTGAGGTATTTGCCGCTGTCGTCCTTGACGAAGAACCGCCATTCATCGGCAGGAAATAGCTTCAAGTCGACCACCAGCGTGTTGTTCCTGATCTCCAGACCTTTGGGCAAAGACTTGGCGTCATAGGTTTTTTTCTCGACCGAGGCTAGAAACAGCGGCATTGAGCCGACGGCAATCGCCGGCGTATCCGGGAACAGGTTCAAATCGTAGGTGATCGTCGCTCGCAGTGGATCGACCTGATAAGCCTCGGGCGGTAGCTCGATCGGTTCATCAAGTTTGCCGCTGCGCTTCTCGGTGAAGAACGTCACCGGGCTGACCCCAGGGCTGAAGTCGTCCCCGAGCAGTTCGTCGTTGAAGGTGCGGCGGTGAGAAAACTCGATGCGCGCAGCGCTCGAGTCCTCCACCGATTGTTGAATACGCACGCCTGCCTTCAACTGATCCTCGGTCAGGCTCGCGCCTTTGAGCCAGTTCGCGGCCAGATCGTCATACACCACAATCGGCAAGTCCAATGGCTGGATTGTTTTTTCCATAGTGTGTGGGCTGAAGGTGCGAATTGGCAGATCCAGCGCTTTGCGTGTCACGGTTACCGAGGAAAAATCCAGCAGGCTGACTTCCAGCGTCTCGATCGGGCCATTGAAGTAGACCTTGTTGTAGCGGCGCGGGTGTTGTTGCTCGAACGCCAGTTGGTCGGCACTGAGCTGCTTTTCCAGCGCGTCGCTCCAGGTTTTTTGCTGTTGCAGGTGCGTCAGTTGCTTTTGGTAAAAGTTAACCTGCTCCGGACTTTCGTTGATCGAACCGGCACGCACCAGGTATTGACCAGTGCCATCACGCGCTTGAACGATCAGCGGATTGAGCTGGGCGTCAGCGACTTCCGGGGCCAGGGGCAGGTTGTTGCTGAATTCGACTTCGGCGTAGTTCTTTTCAAGCTTGAGCAGTTTGACGCTGAGATTGTCGTTGGTGCGGGTCTGACCGACATCTTTCTGCGTCAGGTCGAAACTGTACAAGCGGCGCGGCGCGATGACTTCGACCTGGCCTTGCAGGCTCACCGGTTGCGGCAAGGTCTTTTTGTCCACCCCAAGACCATCGATGAACGGGTAGGTCACGGTCAGGTCATCGGGATTGGTAACGTTGGAGCTGGACGGGCTGAGCTGGATGCCCGGATCGGTTTCCGACCATTCCGGCTGATAAGCAATGACGCGCTTGTTGCTCAACGTTACCGACTGCCATTCCACGCCATGCGGGAACAGGAAACCACCGGGGATGTTCAGGTTGAAAGGAAAAACCGGTTGCAGATCGGTGAGGTAATCGGAGCTGGCATCTTTGTGCAGCACGAACAGACCCTTGATGAACGTATCAACCAGCGCTTGCGGGGTAGGGTAGTGCTTGAGCACGCCGAGGGCGTCTTCGCCGTATTCGGTTTGTGCCGGATTGCTGTCGAGCTTGAGCTGTGCGCGTTCGAGCAACAGTAGCGAACCGCCGAGTTCGGTGACGGCGTCCTTGAGCTTCGGATCGGTGATGGCGTCCAGTGACTGTTCGAATTTTGCGGTTTTTTCTTCAAGGCTGACGGTGCGCTTTTCGTCACCTTGCGAGCAACCGCCAAGGAGCAGGGTGAAGCAAATTCCGGCAATCGTTATCGGCAATCGCACATCCATTTCCACTTTTCCTGTCCGCTTTCGCTGGGCCGTCAATGGTTTGGACACTAGCAGAAAAAATTGCAGCACACGTGCGCTGGTGGCGGATTTTCAGGCGGTTTCTGGCTGTCACAGCGGGCTGGTATACTCGCCCCCCATTACAACCCCCCTTGTGTGAGATTCAATGGAACGCTTTATCGAAAATGCAATGTATGCCACGCGCTGGCTGCTGGCGCCGATCTACATCGGGCTGTCTCTCGGACTCCTGGCGTTGGCACTGAAATTTTTCCAGGAAGTTTTCCACATCCTCCCCAACGTCTTCTCGATGGCCGAGTCGGAT
Organism: Pseudomonas sp. MF6776; assembly: GCF_016613125.1. NCBI lineage: Bacteria > Pseudomonadati > Pseudomonadota > Gammaproteobacteria > Pseudomonadales > Pseudomonadaceae > Pseudomonas > Pseudomonas sp. MF6776. The sequence goes on along the minus strand of NZ_JAENSQ010000006.1, from coordinate 90,294 downwards.
CTGATTCTGGTCCTGCTGTCGCTGATCGACATGGCGCTGGTCGGCGGCCTGCTGGTGATGGTGATGATTTCCGGCTACGAGAACTTCGTCTCGCAACTGGACATCGACGAGGGCAAAGAGAAGCTCAGCTGGCTGGGCACCATGGACTCCTCGTCGCTGAAGATGAAAGTGGCGGCCTCGATCGTGGCGATTTCCTCGATCCACTTGCTGCGCATTTTCATGGACGCCAAGAACGTCGATCCCGAGCACCTGATGTGGTACGTGATCATCCACATGACGTTTGTGATTTCGGCATTTGCCATGGGTTATCTGGATAAGCTCACCAAGCACTGATCATTCCTTGATTGCTGCAAAACCGCCCGTCTGTTGCGAAACAGACGGGCGGTGTCGTTTGTGGCTTGTGCTTTTTTGCCCGCAGGCATATCCCTGTAGACCTACTGGCTCGCCCTGCGTGAGGTGTGTTCATGAACCTGCAAGAGTTGAACGCGTATGCCATCGCCGGCAAGGTCGATGAGCTGAACCTGATCTCCATGGAAGGTGGCATTTACCTGCTCGAAGCGCGTATGCGTGGAGCGGCGTATCCGCTCAGCAATCCTCAAGGGCAGATGTTGACGCTACGCTCGGTCGAACATGCCCGGGATGTGCTGCATAGCTTCCCGGTGTTGCCATTCAACCTCGTACACACCTCGGTACATGATGAAATGTGTGGCCTCGGCGCCAGTGGCGAGGAAAGTCTGAAAGTGCCGCTCGTCTGGCGGTCCGCACTGTAGCCCCGGCGCCCCAAACGCCAAGGCATCTGTGCTAGTCTGCTCGCCCTTTTGGTTCCGGGCGCGCCGGGACGCGCTGTGTACGCACGGCACGTCTGTTGGTCGTCCGCACAGCGGAGCAGTGTCATGTCCGAAGTAAATCTGTCCACCGACGAAACTCGCGTCAGCTACGGTATCGGCCGTCAGCTGGGTGACCAGCTGCGCGACAACCCGCCACCGGGTGTCAGCCTTGACGCCATTCTGGCCGGTCTGACCGACGCTTTCGCCGGTAAGGAAAGCCGTGTGGGTCAGGAAGAAATGTCCGCCAGCTTCAAAGTGATCCGCGAGATCATGCAAGCCGAAGCGGCTGCCAAGGCTGAAGCTGCAGCAGGCGAAGGCCTGGCTTTCCTGGCTGAAAACGCCAAGCGTGACGGTATCACCACTCTGGCTTCCGGCCTGCAATTCGAAGTGCTGACGCAGGGCGAAGGCGCCAAGCCAAGCCGTGAAGATCAAGTGCGTACTCACTACCACGGCACCCTGATTGACGGCACTGTGTTCGACAGCTCCTACGAGCGTGGCCAGCCAGCAGAATTCCCGGTTGGCGGCGTAATCGCTGGCTGGACCGAAGCCCTGCAACTGATGAATGCCGGCAGCAAATGGCGTCTGTACGTGCCGAGCGAACTGGCTTACGGCGCTCAAGGCGTTGGCAGCATCCCGCCGCACAGCGTTCTGGTATTCGACGTCGAGCTGCTGGACGTTCTGTAAGACCTGGCCTGTCTGCATGACAGGCTAATGTGGGAGCCAGCCTGCTGGCGAAAGGGTCGAGCGGTTTTTGTTCAAGACCGCTTTGATGCCATCGCCAGCAGGCTGGCTCCCACAGTTTTTTCCGTGACTTTCATAGTTCTATCTTGTGATGCAGTTCATTCGTCGGGCGCAAGGCCCGGGCGTAGCAGAACAGGAACAGATTGCGCACCAGCTCCTTGAGCACCAGCGGCTCGCTGGAATTCAGGCTGTTCACATCCAGATCACCCTGATCCTGCAGCTCATGCAGGGCTTCTTCTTCAAGCACCGCACAGACTTCCCCGGTTTCACGATGCAGGATTCTGAGGTAGGGGTGTGGGCGATCCAGCCAGGCGTCGATCAAATAAGTCATGGTTCTCATCTCCATTGAAAGGGTTTCAATGAGAATAATTCTTATTCATCAAATAGCAAGCGCCTATTGGCGGATTGCAGATTTTTCAGGGTAAAGATTGCGTAAGGTCAAGACGGCTGGCGCTTGGCTATTGCGTGGATGTACCGAGGGAGCAGGGGAGGGGAAGCTCCATCCCACGGCGGGCGTGGGATGGATGACAGCAGGTTCAGACTTTTCTGACGAACTCGGATTTGAGCTTCATCGGGCCGATGCCGTCGATCTTGCAGTCGATGTCGTGGTCGCCATCGCACAGGCGGATGTTCTTGACCTTGGTGCCGACCTTGACCACCAGCGACGTGCCTTTGACCTTGAGGTCCTTGATCACGGTGATGGTGTCGCCGTCCTGCAGGACGTTGCCGACCGAATCTTTCTTCACGGCGTCATCGGAGGCAGCTTCGGCTTCGCCATTGGCAGACCACTCGTGGGCGCACTCCGGGCACACCAGTTGGGTGCCGTCTTCGTAGCTGTATTCGGAATTGCATTTCGGGCAGGGTGGCAACGTGCTCACTAGGGCTCCTTGAGAGTGGATCGCTAAAAGTCGCACATTGTATAGGGTTTCTCCGCTGATGGCGCCAAAAGCAAAAAATCGCAGCTCCGACAGCTCTGTAGGAGCTGCCGAAAACTGCGATTTTTTGATTTTTTTTCAGCGATTTCAGTGTGTGCGGGCGACCGCAAACTCACTCAATTCAACCAGTGCATCACGGTATTCGCTGGCCGGCAGCGCTTCGAGGCACTTGATCGCACGGGCCACATAGTCGCGAGCCAATTGCGCGGTGTACTCAAGCGAACCGGAAGCTTCCACGGCGATGCGGATGCTTTCCAGGTCTTCGATCCCGCCTTTCTGGATCGCCTGACGCACCAGTGCAGCCTGTTCAGGCGTGCCTTCGCGCATGGTGTAGATCAGCGGCAGGGTCGGCTTGCCTTCGGCCAGATCGTCACCGACGTTCTTGCCCAGGGTTTCAGCGTCGCCCTTGTAGTCGAGCAGATCGTCGACCAATTGGAATGCCACGCCCAGGTGATCGCCAAAGGTGCGCAGGGCTTCGCTCTGCTCGGCGGTTGCACCGGCCAGCGCGGCGGCGCTGTGGGTCGAGGCTTCGAAGAGCATCGCGGTCTTGCCGCGGATGACTTCCATGTAGGTTTCTTCGGTGGTGCTCGCGTCACGGACCTTGGACAGTTGCAGCACTTCGCCTTCAGCGATGATGCGCGTGGCCTGCGAGAGAATCTTCATCACCGGCATCGAGCCCAGTTCGACCATCATTTCGAACGAGCGCGAGTACAGGAAATCGCCCACCAGCACACTTGGCGCGTTGCCCCACATGGCGTTGGCAGTCGAACGGCCACGGCGCATGCCTGACATGTCGACCACGTCGTCATGCAGCAAAGTCGCGGTGTGCAGGAATTCGATGGTGGCGGCGAGCAGGCGCATGTCATCGCCTTCGCGACCCAGGGCCTTGCCACACAGCAACACTAATAAAGGACGCAGGCGTTTGCCGCCGGCCGAGGTGATGTAATCGCCGATTTTCGATACCAGCGGCACTCGGGAAGTCAGCTGCTTCTTGATGATGCCGTCGACGGCGCTAAAATCGTCCGCCACCGCGCGGTAGAAAGCTTGGGGTTGCATCAGCGAGAGTCGCTCCAGAAGGGTTGCGCGGCATGCTAGGACCCCCGTCCAGACCTGTCAAGGCGCGATGGACGGCTACTTGCAAGCCTGCGATAGCTTGCGTACAATCGCGCACCCTGAACTTCCTGGGCAGCACCTGCCTTACGCAATTGCTAGCGGGCCTTCCAGCCCCATGCAGCCATGCCAGCCAATACCTCTTCTTATAAAGAGCTGGGTGAGCAGGATTATCGGAGAAACACCATGTCTTATGCAGTAATCGTTACTGGCGGCAAGCAGTACAAAGTCGCCCCAGGTGAATACCTGAAGATCGAAAAACTGGAAATCGCTACCGGCGAATCCGTTACCTTTGATCGCGTTCTGTTGGTTGCCAATGGCGACGACGTAAACATCGGCGCTCCAGTTGTTGCTGGCGCTACTGTTGTGGCTGAAGTGATCTCCCAAGGTCGTCACGATAAAATCCGCATCATCAAGTTCCGTCGTCGTAAGCACCACATGAAGCGTATGGGCCACCGCCAGTGGTACACCGAGATCAAAATCACCGGTATTCAGGCTTAATTTCAGCCTAATTCCTCACTAGGAGAATTGAACTCATGGCACACAAAAAAGCTGGTGGTAGTACCCGTAACGGTCGCGACTCAGAAGCCAAACGCCTTGGCGTGAAGATGTATGGCGGCCAGAAGATCATTCCGGGCAACATCATCGTGCGTCAGCGCGGCACCCAATTCCACGCTGGTTACGGCGTTGGCATGGGTAAAGATCACACCCTCTTCGCGAAAATCGAAGGCGTGATCAAGTTTGAAGTAAAAGGCGCGTTCAACCGCCGTTACGTGAGCGTTGTCGCGGCTTAATCGCGAGATCGCTGGAAGAGCCCTGTCTTGCGACGGGGCTTTTTCGTTTGTGGGGTGAGTCTCTTGCAAAACTGTTTGTATGGGCTGTCGGCGTGCGATACAGGTCGTGTTTTGGGGTCGCTGCGCTCATTTTTGCAAGAGTCTTATGTCTTGATTGTTTTTCGGCTCGTCCGTATGGCGAGAGGCGTTGGTTATGAAGTTTGTTGATGAAGTATCGATTCGAGTAAAAGCTGGTGATGGCGGCAATGGCGCCATGAGTTTCCGTCGGGAAAAATTCATCGAGAACGGTGGCCCGAACGGTGGTGATGGCGGTGACGGCGGTTCCATCTACATGATGGCCGACGAAAACCTCAACACCCTGGTCGACTACCGTTACACCAGGCACTTCGATGCCGAGCGCGGTTCCAACGGCGGCAGCACCGACTGCACCGGTAAAAAAGGTGAAGACCTGATCCTGCGCGTTCCAGTCGGCACCACCGTGATCGACTCCGCTACTCAGGAAGTCATTGGTGACCTGACCAAGGCTGGTCAGAAACTGATGGTAGTGCAGGGCGGCTGGCACGGTCTGGGTAACACCCGTTTCAAATCCAGTACCAACCGTGCGCCGCGCCAGACCACTCCGGGTAAGCCGGGTGAGCAGCGCGACCTGAAACTGGAAATGAAAGTGCTCGCCGACGTAGGTCTGCTGGGCTTGCCGAACGCCGGTAAAAGTACCTTTATCCGTTCGGTCTCGGCAGCCAAGCCGAAAGTTGCCGATTACCCGTTCACCACGCTGGTGCCAAACCTGGGTGTGGTCAGCGTCGATCGCTGGAAGAGCTTCGTCGTTGCCGATATTCCGGGCCTGATCGAAGGTGCTTCCGATGGCGCCGGCCTGGGTATCCGCTTCCTCAAGCACCTGGCGCGTACGCGTCTGCTGCTGCACCTCGTCGACATGGCGCCGCTGGATGACGCCAGCGCGCCGGATGCCGCTGAAGTGATCGTCAATGAACTCATCAAGTTCAGCCCGTCCCTGGCTGAGCGCGATCGTTGGCTGGTGCTGAACAAGTGCGACCAGATCCTTGAAGAAGAGCACGAGGAGCGCGTCAAGGAGATCGTTGATCGCCTGGAGTGGACTGGTCCGGTCTACGTGATCTCGGCCATCTCCAAGCTGGGTACCGAGCGTCTGTGCCACGACATCATGCGTTACATGGAAGATCGTGCCGACCGCCTGGCCAACGACCCTGCCTACAAGGAAGAGCTGGCTGATCTCGATCAGCGCATCGAAGACGAAGCGCGTGCGCAACTGCAGGCGCTGGATGACAAGCGTGCCCTGCGTCGCAGTGGCGTGAAGTCGGTCCACGACATCGGCGACGATGATTGGGACGAAGAAGATGTGGATGACGAAGACGGTCCGGAAATCATTTACGTGCGTGACTGATCCGTTGCGATAAACTTGAACGCCGCTCAATCGAGCGGCGTTTTAGTATCTGGAAATCAGTAGTTGGTCAGGAATAGCCACGATTAACGTCACGGGTGGTGCCAGGTCGCGCCGCCCTCAAGCTAAGGTTGAAAATGATGCGGAGCAAGGTGACAGGTGCGCAGCGTTGGGTCGTGAAGATCGGCAGCGCTTTGCTGACGGCTGATGGCAAAGGGCTGGATCGTGCGGCAATGAGTGTCTGGGTCGAGCAGATGGTGGCCTTGCATGAGGCTGGCGTCGAGTTGGTGCTGGTGTCCTCCGGAGCGGTTGCGGCCGGCATGAGTCGCTTGGGCTGGACCGCACGACCCAGTGCGATGCACGAACTTCAGGCTGCCGCCGCTATCGGTCAGATGGGTCTGGTGCAAGCCTGGGAATCAAGCTTCGCCGAGCATGGCCGGCACACCGCGCAGATTCTCCTGACCCACGACGACCTGTCCGATCGCAAGCGCTACCTGAATGCCCGCAGCACCCTGCGAGCGCTGGTCGAGCTGAAAGTAATCCCGGTGATCAACGAAAACGACACGGTGGTTACCGACGAAATTCGTTTCGGCGACAACGACACGCTGGCGGCGCTGGTGGCCAACTTGGTTGAGGCTGATCTGCTGGTGATCCTGACGGATCGCGACGGTATGTTCGATGCCGATCCGCGCAACAATCCAGAAGCGCAGCTGATTTATGAGGCGCGCGCCGATGATCCGAGCCTGGATGCGGTGGCGGGTGGCACCGGTGGTGCGCTGGGGCGCGGCGGCATGCAAACCAAGTTGCGCGCAGCGCGGCTGGCGGCGCGCTCCGGTGCGCACACCATCATTGTGGGTGGTCGTCTCGAGCGTGTGCTGGATCGGCTGAAAGCGGGCGAGCGTATCGGTACGTTGCTGTCGCCCGAGCGCGGCATGTTGGCGGCGCGCAAGCAGTGGCTGGCAGGGCATCTGCAAACCCGTGGCACGCTGGTGTTGGATGATGGTGCTGTGTCGGCGCTGTCTCAAGGTAACAAGAGCCTGCTGCCGGTTGGCGTCAAGCTGGTGCAAGGCAGTTTCCGTCGTGGTGAAATGGTGGTCTGTGTGGCGCCGGACGGTCGTGAAATTGCTCGCGGCCTGGCCAACTACAGCGCGCTGGAAGCTCAAAAAATCATCGGTCAGTCGTCGGATGCGATTGTCGGTTTGCTGGGTTACATGGCTGAGCCGGAACTGGTTCACCGTGACAACCTGATTCTGGTGTAAGGAAAATTCAATGCGCGTAGCAAAAGGATTGTTGGGTCTGTTGATGGCGCTGCCATTGCTGGCCTCGGCCGAGGAAATCGGTCAGGTGTCGACGGTGTTCAAATTTGTCGGTCCGAACGACCGGATCGTGGTCGAGGCGTTCGACGACCCCAAAGTCGAAGGTGTGACCTGCTACCTTTCGCGTGCCAAAACGGGTGGCGTAAAGGGGAGTCTGGGGTTGGCGGAAGATCGCGCCGAAGCTTCGATTGCCTGCCGTCAGGTCGGTCCGATCAAGTTCAGGGGCGAGCTGAAGGACGGCGACGAGGTGTTCAAGGAGCGCACATCGTTGGTGTTCAAGACCATGCAGGTGGTGCGTTTCCTCGACAAGAAACGCAATACGCTGGTGTATCTGGTCTATAGCGATCGCGTGATCGAGGGTAGTCCACAGAATGCGGTGACGGCCATTCCGATTTTGCCGTGGGTGCCGGTTCAGCCATAAGGCTGGAAACCATTACAGGGTCGGGTTTGTTTCCAGACCCATTGGTTGAATGATTGAGGGCGAGCCGTTCGGCTCGCCTTTTTGTTTCTCCTTGTTGAATTGATGTGCTTTAGGCGCGAAGGGATTCGTATGCGTTCTTTTTTTATGTCGCTGATGGTGTGTTGCTCGCTGTCCATGCAAGTGCAGGCCGAACCGTTTTATGCTGGAAAGTCATTGGCGCACCCGGTGATCCAGTCTCAGGAGAGTGGCGCGACGTTGGCGTTTGTTCGCGAGCCGTCGGGCGTTGTGGGGTATGCGTGCATGTGTGATGCGCCGACAGCGGTGCCGCAGATGCTCGACAATTTCGGTGATTCGAGCATCGAGTCAGTGTTCTACGCCAGTCTCGATAGCGATATACAGACCTTGATTGTCCTGTCCCGAGCGGGTGGGCGAAATGGGCTCCATGGCTATCGATTCAGTGAGCGATCGGGCAAATATCGCAAGCTGAACAGTCTGCAGCCGGTTCTTGATCGCATTGCGAGCAATCAGAAGAAGCTCAATGCCGCACGGGTAGTGAGCGAGCTGAACAAGTTGCTGCCCTATGACTACGGTTATGAGATGGCGACAACTGGGATCCCCGAGTTCGATGCGCTCGATCCCACGGCTGGCACGTTAGTGGGCGAATTCGGTGTTGGTGGCGTTCCGGCCTCGGAGGGCGGTGAGCCGTCAGAAGATGGTGTCTATGACGCCTACAAGAAAACCTTTCTGCAGCGCGAAGGGCGTTGGTTGACGCTGACCTACGAGCGCACGCCGATGGAGGAGGGTGAGCTCGCTCCGGCCTTTCGTGTAACGCAAATGGCGTGGGAGTCTGACCCGAAACGGTATGTGGGTTCGGAGGACGGCCCTCTCGTTAAGTTGTGGGGTGATCGTGTGCTGGAGCGAGGTGTGATGGTTCGGGGCAAGAAGACGGGTGACTGGATCGAGTTTGATGCAGCGGTCTCCGAGGCCTCGGGAGCTTATGCGAATGGTTTGAGGCGGGGCGCCTGGGTGATCAACGAGCGCCATAGTGTTTCCGAGGGTTTGTTCGTCGATGGTTTGCGTGAGGGGCGCTGGACGATCACTGCGTACGATAAAGACGAAGATATTTCCGGGTTCGATACGTATAAGCACGATGTTCTGGACGGTCCGACAGAGCGAGTCAGGGGAAGTGAGGTTGTCTCGCGCGGCGAGTACCGGAATGGTCGGCAGAGCGGTCATTGGCTCAGTGGTGAGGGTGAGGGCGGTTACGTGTCAGGTGCCAGGGAGGGCGCCTGGACTCTCAAAGTGGACGGAGACCGCATTCAAACCTTGTCGTTTGTCGCGGGTAAAAAGGATGGAGAGCTGCGCGAGGTTGATGCTACGGGTGTGCTGCGACTGCTTGAGCACTACAAGGCTGGTGCGCTTGATGGCTTGAGAGAGACTTACGCTGCGAACGGCAAGCTGACCTATTCGGCGACCTACGTGGCGGGGCAGATCATGGGGCGTGCGCTGACCTATACCGATGATGGTTCGGTACTGCTGTCTGACATCACCTGGCTTCATGGAAACAGAGAGGGGCCCTTTCGTACCTATCACTCAAATGGTCGGTTAGACCGAGTGGCTATTTATGAGGCGGATGAGCCCATCGGCAACGATCAGTCGTTTAATGAGGCTGGGGCATTGGTTTCAGACAGAAATTACTGCCATGTGGTCGATGGCAAGTACACAAGAATCAAGCCGTGTGGCCTGCAGCGTAGTTTTCGCGGTGATGGGGTAGCCTACTTCGAGGCCGATTACCTGTTCGGGGTCAGGCAAAGTGTGCGTCACGAGTCTTACGAAGGGCGAAAGGTCGAGGAGGTGCTGTTGGGTGCGGATGATCGTGTGATTCACAACGATTACTACCCCAATGGGCAATTGAAGTGCTCCGAGCCCATGCAGGGATATCGTCTGATCACCGTTGAGGGGCGGGAATACAAAGACTATTCCTATGCGAAGCGTGAAGGTGAAATGGTCTGCTACTACTCGACCGGCATCGTTGAGCGTCGCTTCAACTTTAAGGGTGGCGAGCTGGTCGGCTGTTACACCGGGTACGATGAGTCGGGCGTGCAGAACTTTCCGCCGCCAGAGGGGTGTCCTCCACCGAAGCCGGTCATGTTCAATTTTGGTGAGTAGACTCGGTGAGTCGGGTGCGACCCTTGATCGGGTGCGTGCCTGTTTGCGGGGTTGTGATGAGAGGGGCGCCAAATCGCAGGCAATAAAAAACCGACCCGAAGGTCGGTTTTCTAATGACTACGTCGCTTAGGCAGCTTCTTTCAGTGCCTTGACGTGGCCATTCAGACGGCTCTTATGACGAGCAGCCTTGTTCTTGTGGATGATGCCTTTATCGGCCATACGGTCGATAACTGGCACAGCCAGAACGTATGCAGCTTGAGCTTTTTCAGCGTCTTTTGCGTCGATGGCCTTAACTACATTCTTGATGTAGGTACGAACCATGGAACGCAGGCTGGCGTTGTGGCTGCGACGCTTCTCAGCCTGTTTTGCACGTTTTTTGGCGGAAGGTGAGTTGGCCACCGTCGAGCTCCTCGAAAGACTTTTTAGGAAATAGCAAACAAAATAGGCCGCGAATCATGCCGATGAAGAGAAGTCTTGTCAAGGGCACTTGAATCGTTCCGCTAAGTGGTAGGTATAAAGAGGCGGGATATTTATTTCCGGCGCTTGACCTGTAAACTCGCGAGCTTTGGCTCTGTGCTGCTGCGGCGCGGAGTATCGCACAAGTAGGCGCTTTATTCGCCTGCTGTTTATCGACAGGCACAAACTCCTTCAATGAATCTGCTCAAATCGTTGGCCGCCGTCAGCTCTATCACGATGATTTCCCGGGTTCTCGGGTTTGTTCGCGATACGCTGATTGCTCGAATATTCGGCGCCGGAATGGCGACAGATGCCTTCTTTATCGCCTTCAAATTGCCCAATCTGTTGCGGCGGATCTTCGCCGAAGGGGCTTTTTCCCAAGCGTTCGTGCCCATTCTTGCGGAATACAAAAGCCAGAAGGGCGAAGAAGCTACCCGCACTTTTATCGCCTATGTATCGGGTTTGCTGACGCTGGTGCTGGCGCTGGTCACCGCGCTGGGCATGATCGCCGCGCCGTGGGTCATCTGGGCCACCGCCCCGGGGTTCACCGATACCCCGGAAAAATTCCAGCTCACCTCTGACCTCTTGCGGGTGACGTTCCCTTATATATTGCTGATCTCCCTGTCCTCGCTGGCCGGTGCGATCCTCAATACCTGGAACCGCTTCTCGGTGCCGGCATTTGTGCCGACCTTGCTCAACGTCAGCATGATCGTGTTTTCGCTGTTCCTCACGCCGTACTTCGATCCGCCGGTCATGGCGCTCGGCTGGGCGGTATTGGTCGGGGGGCTGGCGCAGTTGCTGTTTCAACTGCCGCACCTGAAAAAGATTGGCATGCTGGTGCTGCCGCGCCTGAATCTGCGTGATACCGGTGTATGGCGGGTGATGAAACAGATGCTGCCAGCGATCCTTGGCGTATCGGTCAGCCAGATTTCGCTGATCATCAACACCATTTTTGCTTCGTTTCTGGTTGCCGGATCAGTGTCCTGGATGTATTACGCCGACCGTTTGATGGAATTGCCATCGGGGGTGCTGGGCGTGGCGTTGGGCACAATTCTGCTGCCGACGCTGGCCAAAACCTACGCCAGCAAGGATCGCCACGAATATTCGCGGATTCTCGACTGGGGCCTGCGCCTGTGCTTTGTGCTGGTGTTGCCGTGCTCGTTGGCGCTGGGGATCCTCGCCGAGCCGTTGACCGTTTCGTTGTTCCAGTATGGTCAGTTCACTGGCTTCGATGCCGAAATGACTCAGCGAGCATTGATTGCCTATTCTGTCGGTCTGCTCGGGATTATCGTGATCAAAGTGCTCGCGCCGGGGTTCTATGCGCAACAGAACATCCGTACGCCGGTAAAAATCGCAATCTTCACGCTGGTATGTACTCAGTTGTTCAACCTGGTATTGATTGGTCCGCTCGCCCACGCCGGCCTGGCCCTGGCGATCAGTGCCGGTGCGTGCCTCAACGCCGGGCTGCTGTTCTATCAGTTGCGCAAACAGCAGATGTACCAGCCGCAACCGGGTTGGGCCAAGTTCGGTTTCAAGCTGATCGTGGCAGTGGCGGTGATGTCGGTGGTGTTGCTGATCGGCATGCATTTCATGCCGGCGTGGGATCAAGGCCACATGCTTGAGCGCTTCCTGCGTCTGGGGGCATTGGTGGTGGCTGGCGTGGTTGCGTATTTCGGCATGTTGCTGCTGCTCGGTTTCCGTCTGCGCGACTTCAATCGCAAGGCCTTGAGCTGAGGTTTTATCCTTTATGAATGGGCGCGGGCCGGCAGTTTTGTCGGCTCGATCACTTTGCGTTACGGTGTTGCCTGTCGTCGACCGTCGGGTGTGGTTATAATCGACCACTTTATGAGCAAGAAGCGCGTTATGCAGCTGGTTCGAGGCCTCCACAACTTGCGCCCCCAGCATCGGGGCTGCGTCGCCACTATTGGCAACTTTGACGGTGTTCACCGTGGTCACCAGGCTATCCTGGCCCGACTGCGTGAGCGTGCGCTCGAGTTGGGCGTACCCAGCTGCGTGGTGATTTTCGAGCCGCAGCCACGGGAGTTTTTCGCCCCCGAGACCGCGCCGGCACGTCTGGCCCGGTTGCGCGACAAACTGCAGCTACTGGCCGCCGAAGGTGTCGACCGGGTCCTGTGCCTGGCCTTCAATCAGCGTCTGAGCAAGCTCAGCGCCAGTGAGTTCGTCGACACCATCCTGGTGGTCGGGCTCGGCGTGCAGCATCTGGAAGTCGGTGACGATTTCCGCTTTGGCTGCGACCGCCTCGGCGATTTCGATTTCCTGTTGCAGGCCGGGCAGGTTCACGGGTTTACCGTCGAAGCCGCGCAAACCGTCGAGCTGGATGGCATTCGCGTCAGCAGCACTCAGGTGCGTAACGCCTTGGCCGCCGCCGATTTTGCCCTGGCCGAACGTTTGCTCGGTCGCCCGTACCGCATCGCCGGTCGTGTGCTGCATGGCCAGAAGCTGGCTCGGCAATTGGGTACGCCCACTGCCAATATTCAACTCAAGCGTCGTCGCGTGCCGTTTACCGGGGTGTATCTGGTGGATGTCGACATCGACGGCAAGACCTGGCCCGGCGTCGCCAATATTGGCGTACGGCCCACGGTGCAAGGTGATGGCAAAGCTCACCTTGAAGTCCATCTTTTAGATTTTGCCGGCGATCTGTATGACCGGCGTTTGACGGTGGTTTTCCACCAGAAGCTGCGTGAAGAGCAGCGATTTGCCTCTCTGGAGGCGCTGAAAACGGCGATCAATGCGGATGTCGCCACCGCCCGTGCACTAGCCGCACCTAGCGCCCATCGCTAATGAAGAGCCTTAAATGACCGACTATAAAGCCACGTTAAACCTTCCGGACACCGCCTTCCCAATGAAGGCCGGCCTGCCACAGCGCGAACCGCAGATTCTGCAGCGCTGGGACAGTATTGGCCTGTACGGAAAGTTGCGCGAGATTGGCAAGGATCGTCCGAAGTTCGTCCTGCACGACGGCCCTCCGTACGCCAACGGCACGATCCACATCGGTCACGCTCTGAACAAGATTCTCAAGGACATGATCATCCGCTCGAAAACCCTGTCGGGTTTCGATGCGCCGTACGTGCCTGGCTGGGACTGCCACGGCCTGCCGATCGAGCACAAGGTTGAAGTGACCCACGGCAAGAACCTGGGCGCGGACAAGACCCGCGAATTGTGCCGTGCCTACGCCACCGAGCAGATCGAAGGGCAGAAGTCCGAATTCATCCGCCTCGGCGTGCTGGGCGACTTCGCCAACCCGTACAAGACCATGAATTTCCAGAACGAGGCCGGTGAAATCCGCGCTCTCGCCGAAATCGTCAAGGGCGGTTTCGTGTTCAAGGGCCTCAAGCCTGTGAACTGGTGCTTCGACTGTGGTTCGGCTTTGGCCGAGGCGGAAGTCGAGTACGAAAACAAGAAGTCGTCGACCATCGACGTGGCCTTCCCGATCGCTGACGAAGCCAAACTGGCTGCCGCGTTCGGCTTGCCGTCGCTGGCCAAGCCTGCCTCGATCGTGATCTGGACCACCACCCCGTGGACCATCCCGGCCAACCAGGCGCTGAACGTTCACCCGGAATTCAACTACGCGCTGGTTGATGTCGGCGACAAGTTGCTGGTGCTGGCTGAAGAGTTGGTCGAAGCCTGTCTGGCTCGTTACAGCCTGGAAGGTTCGGTGGTTGCGACCACCACCGGTAAAGAACTGGAGCTGATCAACTTCCGTCACCCGTTCTATGACCGTCTGTCGCCGGTATATCTGGCCGACTACGTCGAACTGGGCGCTGGCACCGGTGTGGTTCACTCCGCCCCGGCTTATGGCGTAGACGACTTCGTGACCTGCAAGAAGTACGGCATGGTCAACGATGACATCCTCAACCCGGTTCAGAGCAACGGCGTTTACGTGCCGACGCTGGAATACTTCGGCGGCCAGTTCATCTGGAAGGCCAACCCGGCCATCGTCGAAAAACTGAGCGAAGTCGGTGCGCTGATGCACACCACCGTTATCGAACACAGCTACATGCACTGCTGGCGTCACAAGACTCCGCTGATCTACCGCGCTACTGCGCAGTGGTTCATCGGCATGGACAAAGAGCCGGTCAGCGGCGACACCCTGCGTATTCGCTCGCTCAAAGCCATCGAAGAAACCAGGTTCGTTCCGGCCTGGGGCCAGGCGCGCCTGCATTCGATGATCGCCAACCGTCCCGACTGGTGCATCTCGCGTCAGCGCAACTGGGGCGTGCCGATCCCGTTCTTCCTCAACAAGGAAAGCGGCGAGCTGCACCCACGCACCGTCGAACTGATGGAAGAAGTGGCCAAGCGCGTTGAAGTCGAAGGCATCGAAGCCTGGTTCAAGATGGACGCCGCCGAACTGCTGGGTGATGAAGCGCCGCAGTACGACAAGATCAGCGACACCCTCGACGTCTGGTTCGATTCGGGTACCACGCACTGGCACGTCCTGCGCGGTTCGCACCCTATGGGCCACGAGACCGGCCCGCGTGCCGACCTGTACCTGGAAGGTTCCGACCAACACCGTGGCTGGTTCCACTCCTCCTTGCTGACCGGTTGCGCCATCGACAACCACGCGCCGTACCGCGAACTGCTGACCCACGGCTTCACTGTCGACGAAGCGGGCCGCAAGATGTCCAAATCTCTGGGCAACGTGATCGCACCGCAGAAAGTCAACGACACCCTGGGCGCCGACATCATGCGTCTGTGGGTGGCTTCGACCGACTACTCCGGCGAAATCGCCGTGTCCGAGCAGATCCTGGCTCGCAGTGCCGATGCCTACCGCCGGATCCGTAACACCGCGCGCTTCCTGCTTTCCAACCTGACCGGTTTCAACCCGGCCACCGACATCCTGCCGGCTGAAGAAATGCTCGCGCTGGATCGTTGGGCGGTGGATCGCACCTTGCTGCTGCAACGCGAGCTGCAAGAGAACTATGGTGAATACCGTTTCTGGAACGTCTACTCCAAGATCCACAACTTCTGCGTGCAGGAGCTGGGTGGTTTCTACCTCGATATCATCAAGGATCGCCAGTACACCACCGGCGCCGACAGCAAGGCACGTCGCTCGTGCCAGACTGCGCTGTTCCATATCTCTGAAGCGCTGGTGCGCTGGATCGCGCCGATCCTCGCTTTCACTGCCGACGAACTGTGGCAATACCTGCCGGGCGAGCGTAACGAATCCGTCATGCTCAACACCTGGTACGAAGGTCTGACCGAACTGCCGGAAGGCTTCGAGCTGGGCCGTGAGTACTGGGATCGCATCATGGAAGTGAAAGTCGCGGTCAACAAAGAGATGGAAATCCAGCGTGCAGCGAAAGCTGTCGGTGGCAACCTGCAAGCCGAAGTGACGCTGTTTGCCGAAGAGGCTCTGACTGCCGACCTGGCCAAGCTGAGCAACGAACTGCGCTTTGTATTGATCACTTCGACCGCCAGCGTTGCACCATTCGTACAGGCTCCGGCCGACGCGGTGGCTACCGAAGTCAGCGGCCTGAAGCTGAAGATCGTCAAATCGGCATTCGCCAAGTGCGCTCGCTGCTGGCACTGCCGCGAAGACGTCGGCGTGAACCCGGAGCATCCGGAAATCTGCGGTCGTTGCGTCGACAACATCAGCGGCGCTGGCGAGGTTCGTCACTATGCCTAATGCCATTGGCCGTTTCGGACGGTTGGGCTGGCTCTGGTTGAGCTTGCTGGTGCTGGTCATCGACCAGGCCAGCAAGTTCTACTTTGAAAACAAGCTCGAAATGTTCCAGCAGATCGTGATCATCCCCGATTACTTCAGTTGGACCCTGGCGTACAACACCGGCGCTGCCTTCAGCTTTTTGGCTGACAGCTCCGGCTGGCAGCGCTGGCTGTTCGCCCTGATCGCGATTGTGGTCAGTGCGGTGCTGGTGGTCTGGCTCAAGCGTCTGGGTCGCAACGAAACCTGGCTGGCCATCGCCTTGGCGCTGGTGCTGGGTGGTGCGTTGGGCAATCTGTATGACCGCGTGGCCCTGGGCCATGTAATCGATTTCATTCTGGTGCACTGGCAGAACCGCTGGTACTTCCCGGCGTTCAATATCGCCGACAGCGCTATCAGCGTTGGCGCGGTGATGCTGGCACTGGATATGTTCAAATCCAAGAAAACCGAAGAGGCCGCTCATGACTGAACAAGTATTGGCTGAGCAACGCATTGGCCAGAACACGGAAGTCACTTTGCACTTTGCATTGCGCCTGGAGAACGG
The DNA here is from genome assembly GCF_016613125.1 of Pseudomonas sp. MF6776. NCBI lineage: Bacteria > Pseudomonadati > Pseudomonadota > Gammaproteobacteria > Pseudomonadales > Pseudomonadaceae > Pseudomonas > Pseudomonas sp. MF6776. The sequence goes on along the minus strand of NZ_JAENSQ010000006.1, from coordinate 73,884 downwards.
CGACACCGTTGACAGCACGTTCGACAAGGCTCCGGCGACCTTCAAGGTCGGCGACGGCAACTTGCTGCCGGGTTTTGAAGCGGCGCTGTTCGGCTTCAAGGCGGGTGACAAGCGCACCCTGACCGTCGAGCCGGAAAACGCTTTCGGTCAACCGAACCCGCAGAACGTGCAGATCATCCCGCGCTCGCAGTTTGCCGACATGGAACTGTCTCCCGGTTTGCTGGTGATCTTCAACGATGCGGCCAATACTGAGCTGCCGGGCGTGGTGAAAGAGTTCGATGACGCGCAAGTGACCATCGACTTCAACCACCCGCTGGCGGGCAAGACGTTGACCTTTGACGTGGAAATCATTTTCGTCAAAGCGCTGTAAAAATGTGGGAGCGAGCCTGCTCGCGAAAGCGGTGTGTCAGGCGACATCGATGTTGAATGTCAGTCAGCTTTCGCGAGCAGGCTCGCTCCCACCCAGTTGGTAATTCATTGTTTTCGCGCGCAAGACACGAGGCATAGCATGCAAATCAAACTCGCCAATCCCCGTGGCTTCTGCGCCGGTGTGGACCGGGCGATCGAAATCGTCAACCGCGCCCTGGAAGTCTTCGGGCCACCGATCTACGTGCGTCATGAAGTGGTGCACAACAAGTTCGTCGTCGAAGACCTGCGCAGCCGTGGTGCGATCTTCGTTGAAGAACTGGATCAGGTGCCGGACGACGTCATCGTGATCTTCAGTGCTCACGGCGTATCGCAGGCCGTGCGTACCGAAGCCGCTGGTCGTGGCCTGAAAGTGTTCGACGCTACCTGCCCGCTGGTCACCAAGGTGCACATCGAAGTCGCGAAATACAGTCGCGACGGTCGTGAATGCATCCTGATCGGCCACGCCGGTCACCCGGAAGTCGAAGGCACCATGGGTCAGTACGACGGCAGCAATGGCGGCGCGATCTACCTCGTCGAAGACGAAAAAGACGTCGCCGAATTGCAAGTGCACAACCCGGAGAAACTGGCCTTCGTCACCCAGACAACCTTGTCGATGGACGACACCAGTCGTGTCATCGATGCGCTGCGTACGCGCTTCCCGGCCATCGGTGGGCCGCGCAAGGACGACATCTGCTACGCCACACAAAACCGTCAGGACGCCGTCAAACAACTGGCTGACGAGTGTGACGTGGTGCTGGTAGTCGGCAGCCCGAACAGCTCCAACTCCAACCGCTTGCGTGAACTGGCTGAACGCATGGCCACCCCGGCCTACCTGATCGACGGCGCCGAAGACCTGCAAAAGAGCTGGTTCGATGGCGTCGAGCGTATCGGCATCACCGCCGGTGCTTCGGCGCCGGAAGTGCTGGTGCGCGGCGTGATTCAGCAGTTGCACGCCTGGGGCGCTACCGGCGCCGATGAGCTGGCCGGGCGCGAAGAGAACATCACCTTCTCCATGCCTAAAGAGCTGCGCGTCCGCTCGATCTGACGCTTTTGGCTTTTTGACACAGCGCCTGTTCAGTCTTTTTGCTGCTCAGGCGCACGCGACCGGTCGCTGCCAGCACTATCTGGCGCTGGCTGACCGCCTCGCGAGTCGAGCAGATATGTAACGTCCCGGCCTGAAATTTGCGCCCGGGCATCAGCGGTTGCCCCAGATTGCTGAACCGCACATAACGATTCACCAGCCAATTGCCGACAATCGGCACCTTCGCATCGCTCGCATGCTCCATCAGCAGCGGGTTGTTGCTGTCCTCCGCGCCCTTGCCGCTGATATCCAGAATGATCCGCCAACCCTGACTCCAATCGCCGTTGATGCCATGAATCACCGTGGTCTGATTGCGCGTGATGGCTGTTGTGCGGGCGTTACGAATACCCTCGATCAATGACTGCGCTGCCTGGTCGCGCTGGTTCGATTCGGTGAGCGTGGCAAACGCCGGACTGACCAGCAGCAGAACAATTGCGCCAATCGCCAGTCCCATAAGCAGTTCGATCAGGCTGTAGCCTTGTTGCGACATGAAAACGCCCTCCCTGGAGTGTGATCAGCGACGCGTTCCCTGCGCCGCTGCGAGTAAATCAACCGACATGTATCGATTGAATGTTCTAGCGTGTAGAAGCAGGTATAGCCGACGGCAACGGAGGGCATCGATGGATCATCGTACAAAAGGTTTCACGCTGATCGAGTTGCTGGTCGCCATCGCGATTTTTTTGGTCCTGATCACACTGGCGGTGCCCGCTTTCACCCGATCGATACAAAGCAGCAAGGCCGATACCGAAATGGGCGATCTGCAGCGGGCGATCAATTTCGCCAGGCTCGAAGCGATTGACCGCGGCGCGACGTTGCGTCTGCGTCCGACCGCCGGGGGCAGCGTCTGGACCGGTGAGTTGGCTGTCTACGACAGTACTGGCACTGCGGCCAATGTGTTGCGGGTTGTTCCGGCGATGAGCAGCGGCGCAACTCTGACGCTAACCTCAGGAGTGACCGCGCTGGATTTCAACAACCTCGGCGGTCTGGCCGCACCCTCAACGGCAGTGGTCATCAGTTACACGCTGGGAACGCAGAGCAGGACGCTTAACGTGTGTTTGAACGGACGAATTCAATTGGGTGGAAGTTGCGGATGAGGGCAGGGAGCAAAGGCGTACAGCAGGGCATGACGCTGATCGAAGTGTTGGTCGCGTTGCTGATTCTGACGGTCGGGCTGCTAGGGGCGGCGGCGGTGCAAATCAATGCACTGAAATACACCGACAGTTCACGCATGACCAGTCAGGCCAGTTTCATCGCCTACGACATGATGGACCGCATCCGTGCCAACTCCGGTGCGAATTACACCGTTACGCCACCGACCTCGGCCAACCCTGGCAACGCCCGGGATCAGGATCTCTTCGATTTCACCACCAGTATCGTCAACTTCGGCGGGCCGACCGCGACGGGCAGCATCACCCTCAACCAGCGGGTTTACACCATCACCATCACCTGGAGTGACGCCCGGGCCGCCAACACGGCCAACGCTCAACGCAGTTTCGTCCTGAGCAGTCGCGCCGCCGTTGATCCGGTGGTCATGCCATGAAGCGCCAAAATCGCGGTTTCGGTCTTATCGAATTACTGGTCGCTTTGGCGCTGGGGCTGATCGTGGTGTTGGGCGTGGTGCAGATTTTCATCGCCGCAAAAAACACCTATATCAGCCAGAACAGCGCTGCTGCCATGCAGGAAGACGCGCGCTTCGTGTTGAGCAAGATGATCCAGGAAATCCGCATGGTCGGAATGTTCGGCTGCCTTGGCACCATCACCGATTCAAGCAATGCCGGGGACTTCAATGCGGCGCAGATCACGCCGATCAATTGGGATAACGCCAATCTCAAGTTGACGCTGGTCACGGCGGATATTGGCGGTGGCGGCGGCACACCCACCTGGACGGTGCTATCCGATTGCCGCAACAGCGCGACGGCCTATACCGGGTTGCGAAGCCCGGCGACCGGGCAAATATCTTTTCCTGTCAGACGTTTGATCTACAGCTTCAGCAATAACCAGATATTGATGGGTACTGGCAGCGGCAATCCGGCGCAACAGGTGCTGGTGAATAACGTCAGTGCTTTCAACGTGACATTTGGTGTGGCGAGTTCTGCGACGGATGTCGCAGCCTCGACCTACAGCACCAATCCGGGCGATCCGGCACTTATTCGCAGCGTGCGCCTGAGCCTGACCCTCGCCGACCCCAACAACCGGGTGCGCAATCAAACCTTCAACGTGGTTGCCGCTTTGCGCAACCGCTTGCAGTGAGGGTCAGGGCGATGAGGATTTTTCTCCATCAGCGTCAGGCGCAGAGGGGCATGGTGCTGCTGGTCAGTCTGGTGTTTCTGTTGCTGATGACGATGATCGGCCTGTCATCGATGCAGAGTGCCAACCTGCAGGAAAAAATGGCTGGGAGCGTAGGCCTGCGCAATCAATCATTTCAGACCGCCGAAGCAGCGTTGCGTGTGGGCGAGAGCGCGGTGCAACTGGACAGTTTCGCGTTGGCAGTGTGCAGCGGCACCACGCAATGTGCGCCGCCAGCCGAGTCGTCGGTGGTGAGTACGGCGGGGCTCAATTCAACCTCGGGGGTGCTCTGGATTGCCGCAGGTAACGGCTTCTATGGCGTGCAGAACATCGGTACGACGCTGACCGCCGTGAATGTGCCGAGCAACACCTCGGCGACGCTTTATCGGGTGACCGCTGTCGGCATCGCCGGTACTTCGCGTAGCGTTGTGGAGAGCATCTATGCGAAGTTTTGAACGCTGCGTATCTCTGCTGATCGGCATGCTGCTGACTTTCTATTTGGCCGCGCCGGCTTATGCGTTCACGCCGTCTGACTCGCCATTGCTGAGTGCGGCGGCGGTGCCACCGAACGTTATGTTGCTGATCGACGATTCGGGGAGCATGAACAGCATCATCTATGCGGCGGGATTCGATCCGACGCTCAACCGCACGCCCGCCCGGGAGTGCAATGCGTTTCTGGGGTTGTGCTCAGGCCTGAATGCGCCAGCGATTACGGGCGATACAGTGTTCTTGTCGAGTCTGCCGACCTCAGGTTGCTCTGGCGGTGCCTATGCGTTTTACAACAACAGCCTTGCGCCGCTTTGCCTGAAACTGCCAGACCCGGTGGGTGGCGGTAATACCCGCTACTCAGCGGATTACATTTCGTACGTGGTCGGTCTTGCCATCAACAATGGCACCCGCGACTTCACCACCGGGGCGATCCCCAACGATTACCGAATCAACGTCGCACGCAACGTATCCACGGCACTGGTCAGCAGTAACCGCACTTTGCGCATGGGCCTGTCGACGTTCAACCCGGCGACCAGCAGCAACTCTGGCAATGGAGGTTACATTGCCCGTTCCATTGCTGATCTGTCTCCGGTCGCCGGCAGCGTGACCCAAGCCCAGGCTGACTCCAATTACAACGTGTTGATCTCCTCGATCAATAACTTGAGCGCCGTGGCCAACACGCCGTTGGCGGAAACCTATTACGAAGTCACTCGCTACATGCGCGGCATGGCGCCGTTCTATAACAGTACGCCGACTACCTACACCAGCCCGATCCAGTACCGCTGCCAGAAAAATTACGGCGTGGTGATTACTGACGGCTTGCCGACTTTCGACCGTACCTTCCCGACCAATGATCCGCTGGGTACAAACCGTTTGCCGAACTGGGATGGCGTCAACAATGACGGCGACAACCTTAACGGCGACGGTGAGGGCGACACGTTGTATCTGGATGACATCGCCAAATTTGCCTACGACATCGACATGCGCTCCACCGGCACCGACGCGGCAGGCAAGAGCTGGAACGCAGTGGATTTCCCCAGGCAGAACATGAACACCTACACCGTGGGCTTCGCCGCTGACAACGACATGCTCTCGGACGCAGCGAGTTACGGGCAGGGCCGGTACTATCAGGCAACCGACAGCGCTGGCCTCAATGCTGCGTTGTCGTCGGCGCTGAGCGACATCACCTCCAAGGCCGGTTCGGGCGGTGCTGGTGCCGTTAGCGGAGCCACCCTCAGCAGTAACAGCAGTTTCTATCAAACCACCTATGACCCCAAGGACTGGCGCGGCACGATCAAGGCATTCGGCTTCACATCGGCCGGAACCGTTAATACCTCAACGGCACTCTGGAACACCGACACAACAATTGTCCCCGGGGCCACGGCGCCGACTTACCAATCATGGAACACCTCCAGTAACGCCGCCGTCACGCTGGCCTACGGTAATTTTTCCGCCGGGCAGCAGACGACACTCAGCCAGGGCCTGCCCACCGGTATCACCGGCATTGATCTGGTGGAGTGGAGCAAGGGCACCAACAAGAGCGGGCTCAAGGTGCGCAGCGTATTGCTCGGCGACATCATCAACTCGCCATTGGTGCTGGCCTCGCCTGCGGACAAAACCGCCTCCGACCTGTCGGGCGACACCACTTACAGCACTTACCTGACGACCAAAGCGGCGAACATGAGCGCCAGCCTGGTGGTGAATGCCAACGATGGTTTCGTCAACGTCATCAATTCGGCCAATGGCACCCGGCGTTACGCATACATGCCATCCAGTGTGTTGCCGTCGTTGCGCTTGATCGCCGACCCGAACTACATCAATGGCGTCAGCCACAAGTTTCTGGTCGACGGCCAGGTCGGCGTGTATGACGCGCCACTCAACAACGCCTGGAAAACCCTGGCCATTGGCGGCACCGGAGCGGGTGGCAAAACCTTTTACGCGCTGCAACTGTTCGATGCTTCCGCAGGCAACGTCATGCGTGCGTTGTGGGAAGTCAGCGCACCGACCATCGCCAACACCGGCAACGCTTTTAATGATTTGGGTTATGCCTATGCGCGACCGGAAGTGGCACGCTTGGCCGATGGTCGCTGGGCGGCGTTTATCTCCAATGGTTATGGCAGCAATTCGGGGCTGGCAGCGCTGTATGTGCTGGATGTACGCGACGGTTCGCTGATCAAAAAGATCGTTGTCGACAGTACGGATACCAGTAACGGTTTGTCCTCGGTGAAGCTCAAGGTCAACTCGCAAAATGTGGTGCAGGCTGCCTATGGCGGTGACTTGAAAGGGCGGTTGTGGAAATTCGACCTCAGCGCCACTGCGCCCGACAGCTGGGGCGTGGCGTTTTCCGGCAAGCCGCTGTTCACCACGGCGGGCGGGGCGACGCAGCCGATCACGGCGCAGCCTTTGCTGGCGGACAACGCATCGGGCGGTAAGCAGATCTTCGTCGGTACCGGTAAATTCAACGAAACCGCCGACAAGACCAACAAGGATTTGCAGGCGTTCTATTCAGTGTGGGATGCCGATGGCGGGTCCGGGCAGCTCACTGTCAGCAACTTGCAGCCGCAGGCGATTACCGGCTCGTTCTCTGGCAGTTCCGGTCAATTCCTGACCACCACGCAGAACGACACGACGTATCCGGGGGAGAAGGGCTGGTACTTGCCGCTGGTGTATAACAACGTGCTGACCGGCGAGCGAGTCATCAATCAAGCGAGTATCGTGCTGGGCCGTATCGTCTTCACCACGGCCAGCGTCGACACCACCGATCCCTGTGCGAGTTTCGGTACCGGCAAACTGGTCGAACTCGATGCGTTCAGCGGTAAGATGCTCAACTATGCCGTGCTCGACACCAATTCCGACAACCTGGTCGACAGCAATGACACGATCTCCAGTGGCGTGATATTCACTGGCGGCATTCCGACGCTGAACTTCATCTCCAGTGACGGCAAACGCAAAGGCATGACCGACACCAGCGGCACCATCACCATCATTGTTGAAAAGGGCGGCGGCGGCAGTCGTCGTATCATGTGGCGACAAATACAGTAAGTGAGAGTTTGAGGCATGCGCAGATCCAACCGAGGTTTCACCCTGATCGAAATCATGATCGTGATTGCGATCATCGGGATTGTGCTCACCATCAGCATTCCAAGTTACAACGAATACGTGAAGAAAGGCCGCCGCGCCGAAGTGGTGTCGCTGCTCTCGGAGCAGGCACAGAGCCTCGAACGTTTCTACACCAAGAACAATGTCTATACCGGTATCACCGGTTTGAGCGCGGGCAATGATTTCTACACCCTTACGCCGACGATCACAGATCAGACCTTCCTGCTGACGGCCGCCCGTAAGACGGGCACGGCCATGGCCACCGACAAGTGCGGGGATTTTACCCTGACCAATACCGGTGTCAGAAGCATGAACAACGCGACCACCGGGCTGACCACCAAGGATTGCTGGGGCCGCTGAGGCGCTTATCTTCGGGCGCCTTTTGCGCCCACTGTCTTTTTTACGGTTGGATCAAACATGACCAGGCAACAGCAAGTGGTGATTGTCGGTGGCGGGGTGATTGGCCTGCTGACCGCCTACAATCTCGCCTCCGAAGTGCGCAGCGTGGTGCTGCTGGACCGCTCGAATGTCGGCCGGGAATCGTCCTGGGCGGGCGGCGGTATCGTTTCTCCGCTGTATCCGTGGCGCTATAGCCCGGCGGTCACCGCCCTGGCGCATTGGTCTCAGGATTTTTATCCACAGCTCGGCGAGCGTTTGTTTGCCGACACCGGCGTTGATCCTGAAGTCCACACCACGGGTTTGTACTGGCTGGATCTGGACGACGAAGCCGACGCGCTGGCGTGGGCTGAGCGGGAAAACCGTCCGTTGCGGGCTGTGGATATCTCGGCTGCGCATGATGCAGTGCCGGTGCTCGGTGCTGGATTCTCGCGGGCTATCTACATGGCCGATGTGGCCAACGTAAGAAATCCACGCCTGGTGAAATCCCTCAAAGCAGCCTTGCTGGCGCTGCCGAACGTGACTATTCACGAGCAGTGCGAAGTCAGCGGTTTTGTTCGAGAGGGCGAGCGGGTTGTTGGCGTGCAGACTTCCACTGGCGTGATCACTGGGGATCAGGTCGTGCTGACGGCTGGCGCGTGGAGCGGTGATCTGCTTAAGACGCTGGATCTGACGCTGCCCGTCGAGCCAGTCAAAGGCCAGATGATTCTCTACAAGTGTGCGGCTGACTTTCTGCCGAGCATGGTGCTGGCCAAGGGGCGCTATGCGATTCCGCGTCGTGACGGGCACATACTGATTGGCAGCACGCTGGAACATGAAGGCTTCGATAAGACCCCGACCGATGTGGCGCTGCAAAGCCTCAAGGCTTCGGCGGTTGAGCTGTTGCCGGCACTGGCGGATGCCGAAGTGGTGGGGCATTGGGCAGGGTTGCGTCCGGGGTCGCCGGAGGGGATTCCCTACATTGGCCGAGTGCCAGGGTTTGAGGGTTTGTGGCTCAATTGCGGGCATTACCGCAACGGTTTGGTGTTGGCGCCGGCGTCGTGTCAGTTGTTTGCCGATGTGATGCTGGGGCGAGCGCCGATTATCGATCCGGCGGCGTATGCACCGGCCGGGCGGATTTAAAGCCAGGGTCAAAAGATCGCAGCCTTCGGCAGCTCCTACATTGGACTGCGTTTCCTGTAGGAGCTGCCGAAGGCTGCGATCTTGTAAAGGATCAGTCCAGACCGAGTTTTTTCAGTCTGTAACGCATCGACCTGAATGAAAGACTCAACCGCTGCGCCGCCGCAGTCCGATTCCAGCGGGTCTCCTCCAGCGCCTGCAAAATCAGTTTCCGTTCGACGTTCTCCAGATAATCCTCCAGATTGTCGATCTGCGTCAGATCGGCAATCGCGCCATCCGCTGCACAGTTGCCTTCGCTCAAGCGCAAATCTTCAGCCTCGATCGTACGGTTCTCGCACAAGGTATGCGCCCGTTCGAGCACGTTCTCCAGTTCCCGCACATTCCCCGGAAACCGATAGTTTTTCAGAGCCTCCAAAGCGTGCAGATGCAGGCATGCCGCTGGTTGGCCGGTGTCTTTGGCCAGGCGCTGAAGCATGTGCGCCGCCAGCACTTCAATGTCATCCCGTCGCTCGCGCAGGGGCGGCACACGCAATTCGATCACGTTTAGCCGGTAATAAAGATCCTGACGAAAGCGTTCGGCGGCGACTTCTGCGTCGAGGTCCTTGTGCGTCGCGCAGAGAATGCGCACATCGACCACGGTTTCCTGCTGACCGCCGACACTGCGTACGGCTTTTTCCTGAATCGCCCGCAGCAGCTTCACCTGCATCGACAGTGGCAAGTCCGCCACTTCATCGAGAAACAATGTCCCGCCCTGTGCTGCTTGGAACAGGCCCGGTTTGTCCTCGACCGCGCCGGTAAAACTGCCTTTGCGATGGCCGAAAAACTCGCTTTCCATCAGTTCCGAGGGTATTGCCCCGCAGTTCACCGGCACGAACGGCTTGCCGGCGCGAGGCCCTTGTTCGTGGATCAGTCGTGCGACCAGCTCTTTGCCGCTGCCGGATTCGCCGCTGATGTACACCGGAGCCTGGCTGCGAGCGAGCTTGTCGACTTGTTTGCGCAGGTTGCGCATCGGCGGCGAATCACCCAGCAAGCGTCGATCAATTGAGGTGCTTGCGTCGCCAGCGGCGGGCATGCGCAGTGCTGTCGCGACCAATTCCCGCAGTCGGGTGAGATCTACCGGTTTGGTCAGAAAGTCGAAAGCTCCCGCCTTCAACGCATTGATTGCCGTTTCCAGGCTGCCGTACGCGGTGATCATCGCCACCGGCAGTTGTGGATAACGTTGCTGAATATGCTGCACCAGTTCCAGCCCCGTGCCATCGGGCAGGCGCATGTCGGTCAGGCACAGGTCGAAGGTCTCGCGCTGCAACAGCGCCTGGGCCTCACCCAGATTGCGTGCGCTGTAGCTGTTGAGTTTCATCCGTCCCAGAGTGATTTCCAGGAGTTCGCGGATATCGGGTTCGTTGTCGACGATGAGGATTTTTTGCCGTGGGCTCGTGTTCAACTTTGTTTCCGTCCGTGAGCAAAGGTGATGCGAAAGCAGCCGCCGCCTTGGCGTGGATTGAAGTCTAGGCGCGCTTGGTTGCTTTCGCACAGCTCACGGGACAGATAAAGCCCAAGTCCGGTGCCTTGGCTGCTGGTGGTGAAGAACGGTTCGAACAGATGCGCTTGCTGATCAAGCGGTACGCCGGGGCCGTTGTCCTGAACCTCGAGCACCGCCAGTTGGCTCTCGGGTTCGATGAACAGGGCCAGCCAGACCTCGGCCTGATCATGCAGCATGGCGCTGTGACGCCAGCCGTTGCGTAAAAGATTGTCGAGAATTTGTGTGAGCTGGTTGGGATCCATCAAGGTGGCGAAGTCGCCCGAGTTGATGCGCAGATGAATCTTCTGCCGCTCGTTAGCCTGTATGCGGCTCTCAGTGACGAAGTTTTCCAGCCACGGCTTGAGGTCCAGCCGTTGTGGAGCGCTCTGTTGACGGCGGGACAGTTGCAGGACGTTTTCGATAACTCGGTTCATGCGCTGGGAGTGGTCTTGAATAATCTGCGTCAGACGCCGATCCGCGCTATCGAGTTCCTCGGACTCCCCCAACAACTGCGCGGCATGACTGATGGCGCCCAGCGGATTGCGAATCTCGTGGGAAATGCCGGCCGTCAAACGCCCGAGCGCGGCAAGTTTCAGTTGCTGGGCTTGTTGAGCGATCTGCGCGAGGTCTTCGAGAAACACCAGGGTTTGCTGATTGGGGCTTTGTTCGAGGGCGATGAAGCTAGGCTGCAGTTCCAGACCGTTGCCGGGGATTTTCAGACTTTGTGGGCGCAGTGTCGGGTTGTTCAGCCACAGTTGCAGGCGTTCGACCAGCGCGGTCGAATAATCGTCGATCAAATGGCCCTGAAGGTGCGATTGCGCGAGCAGGGTCTGCGCGCTGTGATTGGCCAGTTGTACCCGGCGTTGTTCGTCGAGCACCAGGATCCCGGTGCGCATGCGTTGCAGGATCAGCGCATTGAGAGCCTCCAGACCGACCACTTTGCTGGCGGTTTGCTCGGCCAGGGTTTCGCTGACCTCCAGCCGCCGGACCAGCCCCTGCACCAGCAACGACGCGGCAAAACACAACGCGCCGAGGGTGCCGGCCTGCAGGTATTCGTTGGCGCTCAGGGGATGGCTGAAACTCAGCAGAAAGCTTAAACCGACAATGCCGATGGCGCCGATGGCGGCGATCAGCAGACCGATGCGGCGGCGCAGCAAGGTATTGCTGATCGCCACAGAAACGATCAGCAAGTTGCCGAGCGCACTGGCCACGCCGCCAGCCGCGTAGAACAAGCCGCACAGCATCAGAACGTCGACCAGCGCCAGGCTGAACAATTGCGCGGGGCGTCGGGTGTTCTCCAGGAACACCACCAGCAAAATGTTCAGCACCAGGTACAGCCAGCTGCCGTTGCGCAGCAGGTCGTCGTTGGCCGACGTCAGCAGGCGGTTGTCCATGTTGCTGGAGATCAGCAGCACCAAGGTGATGCCGATACTTAAACGGTAAAGATGATAAAGGCGCAGCAGACGCTGAGCCTGTTTGCTGTCGGCGTGGGAGGCCTCAGCGATCACTGGAACCTGGGCCTTGCTCGAGATGAGTCTGGCTGCAATACCACTGTTGTTGAAGGCTCAGCGCGCGGTCGCGGGGCAGATGCACGCCGCAATGGGCGCAGCGCACCATCGGCGCAGCATCTTGCTCGCGAGGAGACTGGGCGGACGAAGCAGGGGCCTTGAACTTGCGCCACAACCAAATCGCGGCAAATATCAGGGCAATCCAGAACAATAAACGAAGCATGATGAGCGGCTTTTCGACGGATGATTCGGCAGTTTAGCCAAGGTCCTGACAAGCGCACAGCGCTATTAAGGGCGGTAATGAAAAAGGGAGATCCGAAGATCTCCCTTTTCTGTGCATCCGGTGTGATCAGTCGAACACGCCGAAAGTCATGTAGCTGAACCACGAGCGGTCGGTATCGGCAGATTCCGGCTCCGGCTCTTCGATCACGTCGCCGTTCTCGTCTTTAGGCTTGAGCTCGTTCGGGATCGAGTCTTTCGCGTCCTGGTACTGCTTCTGCACGTCCTGGTTGGCGCGGGTCTCTCCCGGCGGCAGTGGCGGACGCGACTCGATCAGACCGAGGGTCGCCTTGCTCAGGAACGAACGGTTGTCGGCTTCTGCAACCCTTGGCACGAACTGGCCGTCTTGCAGGGTCGGGTGATCCGGGTAGTTGAGCTTCAGGGTTTCCAGGCTGGTGTTGGCCAGTTCGTCCAGGTGCAGACGCTGGTAAGCCTCGGTCATCACCGCCAGGCCGTCGCCGACCGATGGGGTTTCCTGGAAGTTTTCCACTACATAACGGCCACGGTTGGCGGCGGCGACGTAAGCCTGACGGGTCAGGTAATAGTCGGCTACGTGGATTTCGTAGGCGGCCAGCAGGTTGCGCAGGTAAATCATGCGCTGCTTGGCGTCCGGCGCGTAGCGGCTGTTCGGGTAGCGGCTGGTCAGCTGCGCGAACTCGTTGTAAGAGTCGCGGGCAGCGCCCGGGTCACGCTTGGTCATGTCCAGCGGCAGGAAGCGCGCCAGCAGGCCGACGTCCTGGTCAAAGGAAGTCAGACCCTTGAGGTAATACGCGTAATCCACGTTCGGATGCTGCGGATGCAAACGAATGAAACGCTCGGCGGCAGACTTTGCAGCCTCCGGCTCAGCGTTCTTGTAGTTGGCGTAGATCAGTTCGAGTTGTGCCTGATCAGCGTAGCGACCGAACGGATAACGCGACTCCAGGGCCTTCAGCTTGGCTGTGGCGCTGGTGTAGCTATTGTTGTCCAGGTCCTGCTGAGCCTGCTGATACAGCTCGGCTTCACTCAGGTTTTCGTCTACGACTTCCTTCGATGAGCAAGCAGCGGTCAATGCGAGGATGGCGATCAGCAGCAGGTGTTTCACTTGCATGGCGGCTTGCGTCCCTATGACGGCCGCTGTCTTGGGCGGGGCCGTCCTGTTATGATGAGCGCCCCGTTGAAAAGCCTCGGGGCAAAAGACGCCGTATTTAACCACAAGCGCGCAGCCGAAACCAAAAGCTGTGCCGACGCACAGTCAGAGCATGTCCGATAAAATTGAACTTCGCGCAGAGGTGCCGTCCGAATTGGGCGGCCAACGCCTCGATCAAGTCGCTGCCCAACTCTTCGCTGAGCACTCACGCTCGCGCCTTTCCGCCTGGATCAAAGAAGGTCGCCTGACTGTGGACGGGGCGGTCATCCGCCCGCGCGACATCGTTCACGGCGGTGCCATCCTTGAACTGACTGCCGAGCAGGAAGCTCAGGGTGAGTGGATCGCCCAGGACATCGAACTCGATATCGTCTACGAAGATGACGACATCCTGGTGATCAACAAGCCTGCGGGCCTGGTGGTGCACCCGGCTGCCGGTCACGCTGATGGCACGCTGCTCAACGCCTTGCTGCACCATGTGCCGGACATCATCAATGTCCCGCGCGCCGGTATCGTGCATCGTCTGGACAAGGACACCACCGGTCTGATGGTGGTGGCCAAGACCATTCAGGCGCAGACAAAGCTTGTTACTCAATTGCAGAGTCGCAGCGTCAGCCGGATCTACGAGTGCATCGTGATTGGCGTGGTCACCGCCGGGGGCAAGATCAACGCCCCGATCGGTCGTCACGGCCAGCAGCGCCAGCGCATGGCGGTGATGGAGGGCGGCAAGCCTGCCGTCAGCCACTATCGCGTGCTGGAGCGTTTCCGTTCCCACACTCACGTGCGGGTCAAACTGGAAACCGGTCGTACTCACCAGATTCGCGTGCACATGGCGCACATCAACTTCCCGTTGGTCGGCGATCCGGCGTACGGCGGTCGCTTCCGCATTCCGCCAGCCGCGAACGTGAACATGGTCGAAACCCTCAAGCAGTTCCCGCGTCAGGCACTGCACGCGCGTTTCCTTGAGCTGGATCATCCGACGACCGGTCAGCGCATGAGCTGGGAATCGCCGTTGCCGGAAGATTTCGTCTGGCTGCTGACCCTGCTCAAACAGGATCGCGAGGCGTTCATCGGATGAACTGGCTGACGCCGGACTGGCCTGCGCCGGCCAGCGTCAGGGCCTGTGTCACTACCCGCGAGGGAGGTGTCAGCGAGGCGCCGTTCGACAGCCTCAATCTGGGTGATCATGTTGATGATCGTCCCGAGGCTGTTGCCGAGAATCGTCGGCGACTGACCGATCACTTCTCTATAAAGCCTGCCTGGTTGCAGCAAGTTCACGGGATTGCCGTGGCACAGGCTGACCCAGGCATTGTGGCGACTGCCGATGCCAGCTGGACTGCAACGCCCGGTATCGCCTGCGCTGCGATGACGGCAGACTGTTTGCCGGCATTGTTCTGCGATCGTGCCGGCACGCGTGTCGCGGCCGCTCATGCCGGTTGGCGTGGTCTGGCGGCAGGCGTGCTTGAGGCAACTCTCGACAGCCTCGATGTTCCGGCTGCAGAGGTGCTGGTCTGGCTCGGTCCGGCCATTGGCCCCAAAGCCTTTGAAGTTGGTCCGGAAGTACGGGAAGTCTTCATCAATCAACTGCCTGAAGCAGCAGAAGCGTTCGTACCGAGCGACAATGCCGGCAAGTTCATGGCTGACATCTATCTGCTGGCGCGCCTGCGTCTGGCTGAACGGGGTGTCACGGCTGTTTATGGTGGCGGTTTCTGCACCGTGACCGATCCGCGCTTCTTTTCTTACCGCCGTGCGTCGCGCACCGGTCGTTTCGCCTCCCTTGTTTGGCTCACCCGCTAAACTCTCTGATCTGCATCAACTCACCGACGCTTGAATCTCCCAGAATCGACCGCATCTACAGTGGTATCTGGCAGGTTTCTTTATTCAGGATGGTTTCTTAGGTCCGGCCTGCTCAAAAGGAAGGTGACCCCATGCGTATAGACCGTTTAACCAGCAAATTACAGTTGGCCTTGTCCGACGCCCAGTCGTTGGCTGTAGGCCACGATCATCCGGCCATCGAGCCGGCGCACTTGATGCAGGCCATGCTTGAACAGCAGGGTGGTTCGATCAAACCTCTGCTGATGCAAGTAGGCTTTGACGTCAACAGTCTGCGAAAAGAGCTGACCAAAGAGCTCGATCAATTACCAAAAATCCAGAACCCGACTGGCGACGTGAATATGTCGCAGGATCTGGCGCGCCTGCTCAACCAGGCTGATCGTCTGGCCCAGCAGAAGGGCGATCAGTTCATTTCCAGCGAACTGGTGTTGCTCGCTGCGATGGACGAAAACAGCAAGCTCGGCAAGCTGTTGCTCGGCCAGGGCGTGAGCAAGAAAGCTCTGGAAAACGCGATCAACAACCTGCGCGGTGGCGAAGCCGTTAACGACGCCAACCACGAAGAGTCGCGTCAGGCGCTGGATAAGTACACCGTCGACCTGACCAAGCGCGCCGAAGACGGCAAGCTTGATCCGGTGATCGGCCGTGACGACGAAATCCGTCGCACCATCCAGGTTCTGCAGCGTCGCACCAAGAACAACCCGGTATTGATCGGTGAGCCTGGCGTGGGTAAAACCGCGATTGCCGAAGGTCTGGCCCAGCGCATCATCAACGGCGAAGTGCCGGATGGTCTCAAGGGCAAGCGTCTGCTGTCCCTCGATATGGGCGCACTGATTGCCGGTGCCAAGTATCGCGGTGAGTTCGAAGAGCGCCTGAAATCCCTGCTCAATGAGCTGTCGAAGCAGGAAGGGCAGATCATTCTGTTCATTGACGAACTGCACACCATGGTCGGCGCCGGTAAGGGCGAAGGCTCCATGGATGCGGGCAACATGCTCAAGCCTGCGCTGGCTCGCGGCGAGTTGCATTGCGTTGGCGCAACCACGCTTAACGAGTACCGCCAATATATAGAGAAGGATGCGGCCCTCGAACGGCGCTTCCAGAAAGTTTTGGTGGAAGAGCCAAGCGAAGAAGACACCATCGCGATCCTGCGTGGCCTCAAAGAGCGTTACGAGGTTCACCATAAAGTCGCGATCACCGACGGCGCGATCATTGCGGCGGCAAAGCTCAGCCACCGTTACATCACTGATCGGCAGTTGCCGGACAAGGCCATCGACCTGATCGACGAGGCCGCCAGCCGCATCCGCATGGAGATCGATTCCAAGCCGGAAGTGCTGGATCGTCTGGAGCGCCGTTTGATTCAGCTGAAAGTTGAATCTCAGGCACTGAAGAAAGAAAGCGATGAAGCGGCGATGAAGCGCCTGGAAAAACTTCAGGAAGAAATCGTCCGTCTTGAGCGCGAGTACTCGGACCTGGAAGAAATCTGGAACTCGGAAAAAGCCGAGGTGCAGGGTTCTGCACAGATTCAGCAGAAGATCGAACAGTCCCGTCAGGAACTGGAAGCCGCGCGCCGCAAAGGCGATCTGAACCGCATGGCGGAGTTGCAGTACGGGGTCATCCCGGATCTGGAGCGCAGCCTGCAAATGGTCGATCAGCACGGCAAGAGCGAAAACCAGTTGCTGCGCAGCAAGGTGACTGAGGAAGAAATCGCGGAAGTCGTGTCGAAGTGGACCGGCATCCCGGTGTCGAAAATGCTCGAAGGCGAGCGCGACAAGCTGATGAAGATGGAAAGCCTGTTGCACAAGCGCGTGATCGGTCAGGAAGAGGCGGTCGTGGCGGTCTCCAATGCGGTGCGTCGTTCGCGTGCCGGGTTGTCCGACCCGAATCGTCCGAGCGGCTCGTTCATGTTCCTCGGCCCGACCGGTGTTGGTAAAACCGAGCTGTGCAAGGCTCTCGCCGAGTTCCTCTTTGATACTGAAGAGGCGATGGTGCGGATCGACATGTCCGAGTTCATGGAGAAGCATTCCGTGGCACGGCTGATCGGTGCGCCACCGGGATACGTCGGTTACGAAGAGGGCGGTTATCTGACCGAAGCGGTACGGCGCAAGCCTTACTCGGTGATCCTCTTGGACGAAGTCGAGAAGGCGCATCCGGATGTGTTCAACATTCTGCTGCAAGTGCTTGAGGATGGCCGTCTGACCGACAGTCATGGCCGTACGGTCGATTTCCGTAATACCGTGATTGTCATGACCTCTAACCTCGGCTCGTCGCAGATCCAGGAGCTGGTCGGTGATCATGAGGCACAACGTGCGGCCGTCATGGACGCGCTGACTTCCCACTTCCGTCCGGAGTTCATCAACCGGGTCGACGAGGTGGTGATCTTCGAGCCTTTGGCGCGGGATCAGATCGCGGGTATCACCGAGATCCAGTTGGGCCGCCTGCGCAGCCGTCTGGCCGAGCGCGAGCTGAAGCTGGAACTGAGTCCGGAGGCGATGGACAAGCTGATTGCCGTCGGCTACGACCCGGTCTATGGCGCACGTCCTTTGAAGCGGGCGATCCAGCGCTGGATCGAAAACCCGTTGGCGCAACTGATCCTGTCGGGGCATTTCCTGCCTGGCGCGACAGCAACAGGTGCAGTGGAGAACGACGAAATCGTTTTCAACTGATCCGCAGCGTCAATAAAATAAGGAAGGCCTCGCATTGCGAGGCCTTTTTTTCGCCAGGCTGTTGAACTGAAAGGAAAAGGCTTGTAAAGTGCGCCCCGCAGTCAGTCACCCACAAGGGTTTCAGCTCACTGAGCGGAAATCTGAAATAAGTTGCAAATCATTAACTTGAAAGCGATTTAGGGGGTTGACAGAGGTGTTCTAGGTTGTAGAATAGCGCGCCTCAGACACACGAACGCAGCGATGCGAACAGAGTCTGAAAGCTGCAAGTTTCACCGTTGTAAATTGAAATATGTAATTCCGTGATAGCTCAGTCGGTAGAGCAAATGACTGTTAATCATTGGGTCCCAGGTTCGAGTCCTGGTCACGGAGCCAATTTCAAACCGGGGTATAGCGCAGTCCGGTAGCGCGCCTGCTTTGGGAGCAGGATGTCAGGAGTTCGAATCCCCTTACCCCGACCATTTTTGGGTCGTTAGCTCAGTTGGTAGAGCAGTTGGCTTTTAACCAATTGGTCGTAGGTTCGAATCCCACACGACCCACCATTTTTGAAACCAGTTAACGCTGGGATCGAATCTTAAGATCAGAGGCCAAAAGCGCTGATCGAAGAAGGCGATCGAAAGGTCGCCTTTTTTTTACCGGGGTATAGCGCAGTCCGGTAGCGCGCCTGCTTTGGGAGCAGGATGTCAGGAGTTCGAATCCCCTTACCCCGACCATATTAAAAATCCTCGTATCGAAAGATACGGGGATTTTTTTTGTCCGGCATTTATAAGCCCAACAGCAACAGTGTTTGTTTGGGGCGTAAAAAAGCCGCGTTTTCCAAAGGAAGACGCGGCTTTGTCTTCGGCCGACTCAGGCGCCGTCTTGATCTTTCAGGTGTTCGAACAGACCTTTGGGCATTTTCTTGCCGTTGGCTTCGAAGTTGGCTTTCACGTTGTCATACGCCTCTTGCTCATCGATGAAGCCGTCATGGTTGGTGTCGATCTTGTCGAAGTCGGATTTCGGCGCGACTTTGATGAACTCGGCGCGCGAGACTTTGCCGTCGCCATCGCTGTCAGTCTTGGCCATCGAGGCGTCGCCGCATTTGCCCTCACCGCATTTGCCTTCCGGGGTTTTTACCGAGGTTTCTGCTGAAGCGACCATGTAGCCCTGAGCCAGTGGCTGCGCGGCGAATACCGAGCCGGACAGCATCAGACCTCCCGCCAGTGCAGCGCCGAGCAGGCCAATGGATTTTTTGCCGAGAGTCGAGTGATGGGACATTGCATTCTCCTACGGTTGCACAGCGCAACCACACGTTAAGGGCGATCAGCCGGAGCAGGTTTGCTCAGGTGGGGCCATTAGGCGGTGGCGGTGTATCGCGTCTGTGTCGTGGAGCGGGGCGTTTGTAAGCGAAGGTGGGTAGAGCGGGGCGGGATACAGTCAGACACATCTCTGCAGATCACCCTCAAACCCTGTAGGAGCATTCGAGTGAAACGAGGCTGCGATCTTTTGATCTTGATCTTTAAAAACCAGGTCAAAAGATCGCAGCGTGCCGCATCTCCTACAGGTATTGCATCAGTGCAGCTTCAGACGCGGCTCAGTCCCGCGACCGATCTTGCTGCCCAGCATCAGCATTGCCGTGCGGAAAGGCCCGTACAGCGCCATCTGGTGCATGCGATACAGCGACACGTAAAACATCCGCGCCAGCCAGCCTTCGAGCATCACGCTGCCGGTCAGGTTGCCCATCAGGTTACCCACAGCCGAGAAGCGCGACAGCGAAATCAGCGAGCCGTAGTCGGTGTATTTGTACTCCGGCAGGGTCTTGCCTTCGATGCGCAGTTTCAGCGACTTGGCCAGCAGTGACGCCTGTTGGTGCGCGGCTTGCGCACGCGGCGGCACGTTGCGGTCGGAGCCCGGTTGCGGGCATGCGGCGCAATCGCCGAACGCGAAGATGTTTTCGTCGCGGGTGGTTTGCAGGGTTGGTAGCACTTGCAGTTGATTGATGCGGTTGGTTTCCAGGCCATCGAGATCCTTGAGGAAACCCGGTGCGCGAATGCCCGCTGCCCAGACCTTCAGGCTGGCCTTGATCTCGTTGCCATCGGCGGTAATCAGGCTGTCGGCCGTCACTTCGCTGACCGACGCGTTGGTCATCACGTTGACCCCGAGTTTCTCCAGCGTCTTGTGCACCGGCCCGCTGATGCGCTCCGGCAGGGCAGGCAGCACCCGTGGCCCGGCTTCGATGAGGGTGATGTGCATGTTTTCCGGTTTGATGCGGTCGAGGCCGTACGCCGCCAGTTCATGCGCCGCGTTGTGCAGTTCTGCCGCCAGCTCGACGCCGGTAGCACCGGCGCCGACGATGGCCACGCTGATCTGCTGGATCACATCGGTTTGCCCGGCATGGGCACGCAGATAGTGGTTGAGCAGTTGCTGGTGGAAACGCTCGGCCTGTTTGCGGGTGTCGAGGAACAGACAGTGCTGCGCCGCGCCCTGCGTGCCGAAATCGTTGGTGGTACTGCCGACTGCGATCACCAGCGAGTCATACCCCACTTCGCGGGCGGGCACCAGTTCGACGCCGTTTTCGTCGTAGGTGGCGGCCAGCTGGATTTTCTTCGCGGCACGATCAAGCCCGCTCATGCGCCCCAGCTGGAACTCGAAGTGGTTCCATTTTGCCTGGGCAACATAGTTGAGTTCGTCTTCGGAGGAGTTCAGCGATCCAGCCGCCACTTCGTGCAACAGCGGTTTCCAGATGTGCGTCAGGTTCGCGTCGACCAGCATCACACTGGCCGTGCCGCGCTTGCCCAGAGTCTTACCCAGGCGGGTAGCCAACTCCAGACCGCCGGCGCCGCCGCCGACAATAACAATACGATGGGACATAGGGATAACTCGCAAGGTTTTTAAAAGAAATCGGTGCGATTACCCGAGCGAGCGCGATGCAGCTCATAGCGTCAGGTAACTGATAAATCGGCTCAACAGGCCCAGACCAATGGTCACTGCCAGCACCAGCACCAGGAGCATCCACGGCCGGAAAGGCCGGCGCTCGACGCGGTGTTGGGAAAGTTGCAGGTACTCTTCGACATGCTTTTGGTCTTCGGGTTTCAGGCGGCTGGTCATAAAGGCCTCGTCAGGTAGACGTTGCTGAATGTGCAGAAGCTACAGCGGTTTTCAACCGGGGTTGAACGCAGCATAGCCGCTGTCCGGAACCGGTTCGACACAGAGGCTATCGTCGAGGCGAATGATGCCGCTTTGTAACACCCGCGCGGTGATTCCGCCATGCCCGCGCACCGCTTGAAAGGTGCCGGGGCCGAGGTTGTTCTGCAGGCGTGCGCAGGGCTGGCACCAGCCGGTGGTTTCGAAAATCGCCTGACCGATACGAAAGCGCCTGCCCTTGAGGCTGAACAGGTTGATCCCACTTATAACGAGATTGCGCCGCAGATCTTCAGGTTTTACTGGTTGATCGTGCGGGCGTCCCATCAATGCGCTGATCACGGCCAGATGTTCCCACTGAATCAGCGTCACTTGCCGTGCGTTGCGCACGCCGGGGCGGGCGTGGTCACCGGTCAGTCCGGCTTCAAGGCGTGCTTCAACGGCATCGAGTTCGATCATCGGTCCACGGGATTCGGGGCGCACGCCGATCCAGCGCACGGTGCCGGTTTGCGGGACATCGGCGATCAATTGCTGAAGTGGTGTCACAGGCTGATCCCTACATCGAAGACGATGCTGCGCCCCAGGTTACTGCGCAGAAAGTCCGGTGCATCGGGGTGCGCAAACAGCACGCGGGCGAACGTCGGACCCACGAGGGACAGCGAACGCCAGCCCTGACGCAAATATTCGGTCGGCGGCGGAAAGTGGCTGTTGAGGTCCAGCACTTCGCGCTTGAGGCTGGCGAACGCGATGATGTCCAGCTCGCCCAGATCCATGCCGCGCTCCTTGTAGTTGTGGGCTTTTTTACGCAGCGTCGGCGCGAGGCGCAAGAGGAATTCATTGGCCGGAATCCGCTTCGGCTTGGCTTCGCGGCGCACCAGTTGACTGAGGGAAAACGCGCTGCGCCGACGTTGCAGTTCATCACGCCATTCGTCGTTAAGCCTGCGCCCCTCGTCGAGGACGAAGAATACTTCGAAGTTGGCGTCACGAAACAGCACGTCCGGCGGCTCGCCGGCAGGCGCGAACTCGTCGGCGCGATAAGGAATGTTCAGGCCTTGCAGCAGGCGCTGGCAGACCCAACGCTCACGCTCCCATTTGCGGGCATTGGACAGGAATGCGTTGGCCTGCTCGGCCGCGATGGTCAGCAGGCGTAAGTAATCTGAGTCATCCATAGGCCAAGCTTAGCGTTCAAGTGTGATCGAAGTAGTGGCCAGGAAAACTCTTCCCGGTTACGTCATCCCCAGCCAGTTTGGCAAGGCCAGCGAAATCCACGGTACATAGGTTATCAATATCAGGAACAGTAACAGGATAACCAGCCAAGGCATCGCCGCACGGATGGTGGCACCCAGCGACATGCCTGTCACCGCCGACGTGACGAACAGGTTCAGCCCCACGGGCGGGGTAATCAGTCCGATCTCCAGGTTCACCACCATGATGATGCCCAGGTGGATCGGGTCGATCCCCAACTGCGCGGCAATAGGAAACAGGATCGGCGCCAGGATCAGGATGATTGCCGAAGGCTCCATGAACGCCCCCGCCACCAGTAACACGATGTTCACCACCAGCAGGAAAGTCACCGGCGTCAGCCCCGCGCCGATGACCCAGGCGGTGATCTGTTGCGGAATTTGCTCGGTGGTCAGCACATGAGCGAACAGCATGGCATTGGCGATGATGAACATCAGCATGATGCTCAGCTTGGCGGATTCCAGCAGCACTTTCGGGGTCTCACGGAACGTCATGTCCTTGTAGACGAACAGTGCAATGAATGCCGAGTAGACCGCCGCGACTGCCGCCGCCTCGGTGGGGGTGAACATTCCTGAATAAATGCCGCCCAGGATGATGACCATGAGCAACAGGCCCCAGATGGCTTTGCGTGCTGCCGTAAACCATTCACGAACGGTGGCACGAGGCATGGCAGGCAGGTTTTTCCTGACAGCGACGATATAGATGGCCACCATCAGCACGGTACCCAGCAGCAAACCCGGTACGACACCGGCCATGAACAGCTTGCCGACCGAGGTCTCCGTCGCAGCGGCATACACCACCATGACGATGGAGGGTGGAATGAGAATGCCCAGCGTACCGGCATTGCACACGATGCCGGCACCGAACGCCTGTGGATAACCGGAGCGGACCATGCCCGCAATTGCGATGGAGCCCACGGCCGCGACCGTTGCAGGGCTTGAGCCGGACAGCGCGGCGAACAACATGCACGCGAGGACGGCTGCGATGGCCAGACCGCCGCGAATATGACCGACACACGCATTGGCAAAGTCGATCAGGCGTCGCGCCACGCCGCCAGTGGTCATGAACGCGCCGGCCAGCAAAAAGAACGGGATCGCCAGTAACGTGTAGTGCTCGGATGTCTCGAATAACTTGATGGCCAGTGAGCGCACGGAGTCGGGGCTGAACAGAATGATCGTCATCGAACCGGCCAAACCCAGGGAAATGGCGATCGGTACGCCGATGAACATCAGCACGAACAGGGCGACGAAGAGGAACAGAATGGTCATTTCTTGTCATCCTTATGTTCGGTCAGTTTCATCGCTTCTGCGGCTTCATCGGCCAGGCCCAGACCGGTTTGACGGTGTTGCACGATGCGCACGAGGATTTCGGCAAAGCGAATGAACACCAGAGCGAAACCGACAGGCACGATCAGCCCG
The DNA here is from genome assembly GCF_016613125.1 of Pseudomonas sp. MF6776. Lineage (NCBI taxonomy): Bacteria > Pseudomonadati > Pseudomonadota > Gammaproteobacteria > Pseudomonadales > Pseudomonadaceae > Pseudomonas > Pseudomonas sp. MF6776. Next base: position 50,307 of record NZ_JAENSQ010000006.1, on the reverse strand, counting down.
ATGTGCCACTGCATAATGCCGTAGTGACCGAGATCCTCGGCGCCGATACCGGCGATGAACAACGTCTGAATCCATTCGAAACTGCTGACACTGAGCAGCCCCGCATAGGCAAGACAGCACAGGCAGGCAATGATGGCGATGATGCGCTGAGCCGGTTTGCTGGCCAGCTTCACCAAGGCATCCACGCCGATATGCCCGGCAGTGCGCACGCCATAGGACAAGCCAAAAAAGATCAGCCAGGCAAACAGGGCTTTGGTCAACGCGATGCTCCACGTCATGGCCTGGGCCATCCCCATGATGCTGTCGCCAATCGCGAATAACGGTTCACTTGCGCCTTGCCATTGCTCGGCGAAGCTGTAGAAAACGCTATAGAGGTTGTTCAGGATGACGTAAACGAACGTCACCAGCGTCATTGCCGCCAACAGGAAAACAATGAAGCCTTCCTCGAAGTGGTCCCAGATGCGCCGCAAGGCATTCATGAGTAACTGCTCCCGATCGAGTGAGCACAATGAAACAGGTGCCGCCCTTTTGAGGCGGCACATGCGGGCAGATTTACTGAGCCTGGTTTGAGGCGTCGGCGGCCTTGATCAGGTCGGCGCCGATAGCACCTTCGAACTTCGCCCAGACCGGCTTCATTTTTTCACGCCACTCGCCACGTTGTTCCGGAGTCAGCAGGATGATTTCAGTGGTTTTGGCGTCGACGATATGCTGTTTGGCGTCCTGGTTGAGCTTCTCGGCGTCTTTGTTCACCTGGGCAGTAACCTCGACGATTATTTTGTCCAGTTCGGTTCTCACATCCGGCGGCAGGCCATTCCAGAACTTGGTGTTGGTGATCAGCATGTAGTCGAGCAAGCCATGGTCGGATTCGGTGATGAACTTCTGCACTTCGTGCATTTTCTGACTGAAAATGTTCGAGTAAGGGTTTTCCGCGCCATTCACGACACCGGTCTGCAAGCTCTGATACACCTCGGCGAAGCTCAACTTGCGCGGGTTGGCTTTCACTGCTTTGAATTGTTCATCCAGTACGGCCGACGCCTGTACACGGAATTTCAGACCCCGGGCATCGCCCGGTACAACCAGCTTCTTGTTGGCGGACAGCTGCTTCATGCCGTTGTGCCAATAAGCCAGGCCTGTGATGTTCTTGCTTTCCATCGACTTGAGCAGTTCCTGGCCTTGAGGGCTGCGCTGGAAACGGTCGACGGCCGAGATGTCGTTGAACAGGAACGGCAAGTCGAATAGCTGCAATTTCGGTGTGTATTGTTCGAACTTTGCCAGCGACGGAGCAATGAGTTGCACATCGCCCAACAGCAGCGCCTCCATTTCCTTGCCGTCGCCGAACAATGAAGAGTTCGGGTAGACCTCAACCTTGACCTTGTCCTTCAGGCGTTCTTCGACGAGTTTCTGGAATAACAGGGCGCCTTGACCCTTGGGCGTTTGCTCGGCGACGACATGGGAAAACTTGATAACGATTGGATCGGCCGCCAGCGCCAGGCCCGATACGCCCAGCGCAAGTGCGCAGACGACTGCGTTGCGCAATGATTTAAGCATTGAGATGTTCCTCTTGTTTTAGTTCTCGTGCGGTTCATGGCTGAAAAGCGTTTGCACGGTGGACAAGAGGAGTCTAGGCAATAAATCGCAATTGGTTGTCCAGACTGGTATTTCAAGAAAACCGGTGTGAACAGCACCAGGACGGTGAGTATCTCCAGCCGCCACGCGCAGTAGCGTGACACGGCGAGTCGCAAACGGCGGTATAGACTGAGAACTGTCTCGACGGGAGAACCGCGTGAAAAATATAACAGTGTTGCTGCTCGATCTTTGGCTGGCGCGGCCCCAGGCGTCAGCGAAGGATCACCTATGATCGGCGCCGAACTGCTGTCATCCACAAGCCTGACGCTCGGATGGCTGATCTATCTGCCGGTGCTGTTCTGGGCGATTGTTCGTGCTCCTTGGGTCGAATTGTTCAGTGATAGCCGTCGCCAGCATCTGTTGTTCGGCACGGTGTTCGCGCTGTTTCTGTTGTGGCTGGTGCGCCGCGATTTCGATACCGGGGTGGCTTATCACTTCATCGGCATGACGGCGGTGACATTGCTGCTCGACTGGCCGCTGGCGATTCTCGGCGGGCTGGTGGCGCAAGTTGGTCTGGTGCTGCTCGGGCGCCAGGATCTCGCGGCACTGGGGGTCAACGGTGCACTGTTTATTCTGCTGCCGGTGCTGGTTACCGAGTGCGTGGCGATCCTCGTCGAGCGCGCCCAGCCTCGCAATCCCTTTGTGTACATCTTCTGCTCCGGGTTTCTCGCCGCCGCGCTGTCGGCGCTGTTGTGTCTGCTGCTGAGCCTGACATTGCTCTGGTACGACGGCCTGTTTGCCATGCCCGAATGGCTGGAAGACTTTATCGGCTACCTGTGGCTGATCATATTCCCCGAGGCGTTCATCAACGGCATGGTGGTCAGCGCACTGGTGGTGTTCAGCCCGGAATGGCTGGAGACGTTCAATCGCACGCGCTACCTTTCGGCACCCTGGAAGGACGACGATCCCAAGTCTTGATCCACATCAAACCCGCCACGCGCGCGGCATTTCATGCTCGGCCAAATTCCTTCAGGAGCGGCAGCATGAGTGTTTACGAGTGGGCGCGGCAGGAAACCCGCAAGAGTCTGGAGATGGCGCAAGAGGTGGGGTTCGATCCGGGGTTGAGCCTGCGCGCCTTGCTCAGTGCGGTGGTGCAACAGAGCAAGACCGTGCGCAACGCCGAAGACCTGGCCGACGAGTTGCGCTTTCTGGCGGAAAACCTCGACGACGATCAGGACTACGGCTTCATGCGGCCCTGAAGGGATCAGTGGCGCGGATCGAAATCGCCGGAAAACAGTTCATCCTCGGCGTCCGGTGCGACCGGGATCTTGTGCTCTTCCGAGGCCCAGGCGCCCAAGTCGATCAGTTTGCAGCGATCGGAGCAGAACGGCCGGAATTTGTTATCCGGAGTGAATTCCACGGGGGCGCCACACGTTGGGCATTCTACGGTCGGGATCTGGCTCATGATTGGCCTCCACTTAAAGTCAGGTAAAAGTCATGCAGGCGCTCGACCTCGCTGTGCAGCCAGGCGAGGTCGCGGTCGTTGACCACCACGTCGTCGGCACGGCTCACGCGGTCTTCACGGCTCGACTGGGCCTTGAGGATCGCCTGAACCTGCTGTTCGCTGGTCTGGTCACGCTGCAAGGTGCGTTCGATCTGCAGTTGTTGCGGAGCGTCGATCACCAGGATTCGCTGAGTCATTGCGTATTGCCCGGATTCGATCAGCAGTGGCGAAACAAGAATCGCATAGGGCGATTTTGCCAGCGCCAGATGATGGGCGATTTCCTCGGCGATCAACGGATGCAGCAGGGCTTCGAGCCAGCGGCGCTGCTCCGGGACTTCGAAGATCAGCTTGCGCAGGGCGGCGCGATCCAGCGTGCCGTCAGCCAGTAACACGCCGGCGCCGAAGTGCTCGGCAATCCTGGCCAGCGCCGGGCGACCCGGTTCGACCACCCAGCGTGCTGCGTGATCAGCGTCGACCACATGGACGCCAAGGTCGATGAAGTGCTGGGCCGCGGCGCTTTTGCCGCTGCCGATGCCGCCGGTCAGGCCGAGAATCCAGGGTTTTTCCACAGGGGTATTCATTTCAAACCGACAAACTGCCAATAGAAGTCGGTTATTTGACCACCCCAGAGCAAGGCAATCCAGCCGGCAATTGCCAGATAGGGGCCGAAGGGGATCGGCGTCGAGGTTTTCTGCTCGCGCACACGCAGCAAAATCACCCCGAGAATCGCTCCCACCAGCGAAGACAGCAGGATCGTCAGCGGCAGAATCTGCCAGCCACCCCAGGCGCCGAGCAGCGCCAGCAGCTTGAAATCACCGTGACCGATGCCGTCCTTGCCGGTCAGCAGTTTGAACAGCCAGAAAACCGACCACAGCGCCATATAACCGGCCACCGCGCCCCACATTGCATCGTGCAGCGGCACGAACAGCCCGAAACTGTTGACGATCAGCCCCAGCCACAACAACGGCAGCACCAGCACATCGGGCAGCAATTGATGCTCGGTGTCGATCAGACTCATCGCCAGCAAGCCCCAGGTGAGGAAGATCAACAGACAGGCCGGCCAGCCAAAACCCACCTGCCAGGCGATAAACGCCGAAAGCAGTCCACAACTCAGTTCGGTCAGCGGATAGCGTTTGCTGATCGGCGCTGCACACGCGGAGCAGCGTCCGCGCAGGCACAGATAACTGAGCAGCGGGATGTTTTCCCACGCACGAATTCGATGTGCGCAGTGCGGGCACTCGGAGTGCGGCAGCATCAGGTTGTAGGTCGGCAGCGGCGTTTCGCCGGGCAGACCGAGCACGTCCTGCGCCTGCTGGCGCCAATCGCGCTCGAGCATTTTCGGCAGGCGCCAGACCAGCACATTGAGAAAGCTGCCGACGATAAGACCGAGCAGCAACGCCGTGCAGACGAAGGCCAGTGGGTAAACGGCAAAGAGTTCGTCGATAGGCATGTCAGATCGCTGAGCCGAGTTGGAAGATCGGCAGATACATCGCCACCACCAGACCGCCGACAATCACCCCCAGGACGACCATGATGAACGGCTCCATGAGGCTGGTGAGGTTGTCGACCATATTATCCACTTCGTCCTCGTAAAACCCGGCGACCTTGTCGAGCATCTCGTCCAGCGCGCCGGACTCTTCGCCGATGGCGGTCATCTGCACCGCCATGTTGGGAAAAACCCCGGTGGTGCGCATGGAAAAATTCAGCTGCATACCCGTGGAAACATCCTGGCGGATGCGCAATACCGCGCGCTTGAAAACCACGTTGCCCGTGGCGCCGGCCACCGAGTCGAGCGCTTCCACCAACGGCACGCCGGCAGCAAATGTGGTCGACAGGGTCCGGGCGAAGCGTGCAACGGCTGATTTGTACATCAGCGTGCCCACCAACGGCAGCTTCAATAGCCAGGTGTCTTTGCGATCGCGCATGGCCTGGGATGTTTTCAGCGCACGGCGGGTGCCGAAAAAAGCGGCCACCAGCGCAACGAGTATCGCCCACCACCATTGCTGCATGAATTCCGAGAGGCTGATGACCAGCAGGGTGAAGGCCGGCAACTCGGCGCCAAAACCGGAAAAAACCGACTCGAACTGCGGCACCACTTTCACCAGCAGAATCCCGGTCACCACGGCTGCAACCAGCACCACGGCGGTGGGGTAAGTCATGGCTTTCTTGATTTTGGCCTTGAGGGCTTCGCTTTTTTCCTTGTAGGTCGCGACCCGTTCCAGCAACGTGTCGAGGGCGCCGGACTGTTCGCCGGCATCCACGAGGTTGCAATACAACTCATCGAAATACTGCGGCTTCTTGCGCAGGGCGTTGGCGAAACTGTTACCGGCGGCGATCTCCTGTTTCACCTCGTCGACCAGTTTGCGCATGGCCGGGTTTTCGAAGCCCTCACCGATGATGTCGAACGACTGCAGCAGCGGCACGCCAGCCTTCATCATGGTCGCCATCTGCCGCGTGAACAGGGCGATGTCCCGGGGCTTGATGCGTTTGCCGAAGCTAAAAAGCGAGGCAGTTTTTTTACGCACCTTGCCCGGATTGATCCCTTGCTTGCGCAGTTGAGCCTTGATCAGTGCCGGGTTCTGCCCGCTTAATTCACCGCTGAGTTTGCTGCCTTTCCTGTCCGTGCCTTCCCAGGCGTAGACGCTGATTTTCGCTGCCTTGACCGCCATGTTCAGTCCTTGGTGACCCGGTTGATTTCTTCCAGGCTGGTAATGCCTTGCATGGCTTTGCGCAGGCCTGAGGTACGCAGGTCGTCGAAGCCGTCGCGGCGCATCTGGATGTCGATTTCCAGCGAGTTGCCCTCGGCCATGATCAGTCGTTGCAGGTCTGCTGTGTTCTTCACCACTTCATAAATCCCCACGCGTCCCTTGTAACCGCCATTGCAGTGATCGCAACCGACTGGCTCGTAGATCGTGAAACTGCCGATGCGTTCCTCGGGGAAGCCTTCCTTGATCAGGGTTTCGCGCGGAATCTCGATGGCTCTCTTGCAGTGGCTGCACAACTTGCGCGCCAGCCGCTGGGCGATGATCAGGCTGACCGAAGTGGCGATGTTGAAGCCGGGGATACCCATGTTGTGCAGTCGCGTCAGGGTTTCCGCCGCGCTGTTGGTGTGCAGTGTCGAAAGCACGAGGTGGCCGGTCTGCGCTGCCTTGATCGCGATCTCGGCGGTTTCCAGATCGCGGATCTCGCCGACCATGATCACGTCCGGATCCTGACGCAGAAACGAGCGCAAGGCCTGGGCAAAGTCGAGCCCCTGCCTGGGGTTGACGTTGACCTGGTTGATGCCTTCCATATTGATCTCCACCGGGTCTTCGGCGGTGGATATGTTGATGTCGACCGTGTTGAGAATATTCAGCCCGGTGTACAGCGACACCGTTTTGCCCGAGCCAGTGGGGCCGGTGACCAGAATCATCCCTTGTGGCTGCTTGAGGGCTGCCAAATACAGGTCTTTCTGCTCAGGCTCATAGCCGAGGGCGTCGATGCCCATTTGCGCGCTGGAGGGATCGAGAATCCGGATCACCACTTTCTCGCCCCACAGGGTCGGCAGGGTATTGACCCGGAAGTCGATCGACTTGCTTTTGGACAGGCGCATCTTGATCCGCCCGTCCTGCGGTTTGCGCCGTTCGGAGATGTCGAGGCTGGCCATGACTTTCAAACGTGCGGCGATGCGCCCGGCCAGTTGGATCGGCGGCTTGGCCACCTCGCGCAGAATGCCGTCGGTGCGCACCCGTACCCGGTAGTTTTTTTCGTAAGGCTCGAAATGCAGGTCGGAGGAGCCGCTTTTGATCGCATCGAGCAGCATCTTGTGGACGAAACGCACCACCGGCGCATCGTCGGCGTCTTGTCCGCCGATGGCGTCCTGCTTGTTGTCGTCGATCGATTCGACATCGAGGCCGTCGAGATCGACGTCGGCCATGTCTTCGAGACCGGTGCCGTGAGTGTCGAAGAATTTTTCGATGGCATCGCTGAGCTTGTCGTCCTCCACCAGGATGGCTTCGGTGCTCAACCCGGTGCTGAACTGGATGTCGTTGATTGCCTGATGATTGCTCGGGTCGGAAATTCCCACGAACAGCTTGTTGCCGCGCCGCCACAAGGGCAGGGCATGATGCTGGCGCACCAGTTTTTCACTGACCAGGCCTTTGGGCTGGGTTTCCTTGTCCAGGCAATTAAGGTCGAGGAACGCCATGCCGAAGTGCTCGGAGGCGATCTCGGCGACCTGCGCGCTCTTTACCAGTTTGTTCTGCACCAGATAGCTGACCAGCGACAGCCGATTGCGCTGGGCCTGTTGCCAGGCCTGCTGGGCACTTTTTTCCGTGAGCAGTTCGGCCTGCACCAATTGCTTGGCCAGACCGCTCAGAGCGATGTCATTCATGGGGATTCCGCACGCTTGCAGTTCATGACTTATAGCCTAGTCAAGTGACAGCGCCAAACACGGTCGGCGCAGGTGACAAAAAGTGTCAGATAGTGCGGTTGCGGGCTGTAGGAAACTGCGTAGAGCACTGCTCGCGCTTTGTGAGCAGGGCTTTCAGGCGCTTGGCATGGGCTATGCTCTGCTCTTCTCAGATCATGAGATTTCGACTCATGCATGGAGCATTTCTATGAAAAAACAACAAGGTTTTACGCTGATCGAGCTGCTGATCGTTGTGGCGATCATCGGGATTCTGGCGACTATCGCCCTGCCGCAGTATTCGAAATATCAAGCGCGATCCAAGGTGACGGCGGGGCTGGCAGAAATCAGTGCGATGAAAGTGCCATTCGAGGACGTCATTAACCAAGGTACTGATCCCACACTGACTAACGTGGCGGGCAGTGCGACGGTTACCACCTCAAACTGTTCGGTGACCGCGTCGGGCACCGCTTCTTCGGGTGCCGGGAGTATCGTTTGTACGATCAAAAATGCGCCAGGCCCAGTATTGGACAAAACCATCACGCTCACTCGGTCCTCTGGCACCGGCGCGGGTCTCTGGACTTGCGGCACTACCGTTGCACCTGACTATTCGCCAAAAGGCTGTACTGCTAGCGGTACATAAGGCTTTCATTGTTTTTTGGTTAAGTGCCCCGCAATGCGGGGCATTTTTCATTGCGCAGCGCTTCACAAAAGCTTCAATAATTTCAGCGCCTTAGGAACTTTTCAAAAAGCCGCAACTTGCATGTGAATATTCAGCCACTCATGCATTTTGCATGAATCCGGAAATTTACCTTATTTATAAGTTGTTGATTTATAAGGTTTTTATGTCATCTGAAAAGTTGGCACAGCGTTCGCAATATCTACGGTAACCCTGCTGACAAGACATCCAGCAGACTTTCCAGAAAAACAGGAGTTACTCGTATGAAGAAGTTCGCTATCACTGCCGCTGCTGCAACCGCGCTGACCCTGACCATGGCTTCCGGTGCATTCGCACAATCGGCTCAGGCTACTCAGGCTCCAATGACTCTGGCAGCCGGTGAAGTCACCGAGATGAAACAAGATACTTCCGATACCTGGATCACCACTAAGGTCAAAGCTGACCTGGTCACCGAAAAAGGCATTCCAGGTACCGACATCAAAGTAGAAACCAACAAAGGCGTTGTGTCGCTGTCGTCGACTACTGCTGTAACCGAATCGCAGAAAGACGTAGCTGTTGCCATCGCCAAGAAAATCAAAGGCGTTAAAGCGGTATCCGCTGACGGCCTGAAAGCCGAGTAAGGCATGACTTCTCGCCTGGACCGGGAGAAGGGGCGACAGACGGGCCGAGCAATACGTCTGCCGCAACTTTAGAGTTCATGCGAACGATCACACGGATGTGATCATTACGGGCCCCGACACTTTGTGTCGGGGCCCGTTTTATTTGGCACGCAACAAACAATGTGGGAGCGAGCCTGCTCGCGAAGTGCTCTGTCAGCCGACGAAGATGTCGACTGACGCGTTGCATTCGCGAGCAGGCTCGCTCCCACATGAGTTTGGTGTCGGGTCAATTACCGCGTTTGCTATTGATCTGCTTCAGACGATTGCCTTCAAAGCGCAGGTATTGATACATGCCGTTGTTCGGGCCGTAGGTCCATTCCTCGACCTGAAACTCTTCCCGCCGATTGGCGCTGCGCTTGTAACCCAGTACATCGCGGCTCACGGGCTCGCCACACTTGTTCAGCACCTCGCTTGCGCGGTCGCCAAGGCTGATCAGTTGGCTGCCGCAACGCAATGTATCGGAGGCTGACGCCTGGCCAGCAACGAATGTCAGTGCCATTGCCGCCAGCCATTTACGATGGGTCATTCGGCATCCAGGTGCATTTGCGTCACCACCCGACCGTCGCTTTCAGCCTCGCCCAGATTGGTGTCGATGAAGTACACGCGGTCGTCAGCCAGTTGGCCCTTGTCCACCAGAAAATCCTTGATGCTGCTGGCACGGTCCTGGCCCAACTGACGCAGCAGCACATCGCTGGAACTCCAGAACTGGATTACGCCTTCGCGCATTTTCGCTGTGCGTTCTTCCTTGCCCAGATCCTTCCATTCGGCCGGCGGCTGAGTCTTCAGACGAGTGCGATAGATGCCTTCGAGCAGTGGGCCTTTCTCGCTGTCCGGCACGTCAATCAAGGATGCCTGAGACGGGACTTTATCGCCGCGGCGCTGGAGCATCTTGTAGTAGTTGTATTGGTATTCACGTTCCAGGCGCTGTTCGGCAAGCAATGGGCCGTCGCTGCTTTTGGCGGCGACGCCCTCGATTTCCAGGCGCAGGGCCGGACGCTCCTTGAGTGCCTGGGACAGCTTGATCAGCGCCCCCTCGGCATCCTTGTTCAACTCGCTGGAGCCCGGCGCGAAGGACACCGTGCCGAGATCCTGGGAGCCGCCACCGCTGACCAAACCGCCAATCATTTTGAATGGCGCCGCAGCTGCTTTGACGATCAGATTGCGCAGGGTCTGCCAGACAATCGGCATCACGCTGAATTGCGGATTGTTCAAGTCGCCCGTCACGGGTAACTCTATGGAGATTTTGCCGTCGACGTCTTTGAGCAACGCGATTGCCAGTTTCAACGGCAGGCTTGTCGCGTCCGGACTGTCGACTCTCTCACCCAGTTGCAGTTGCTCGACCACCACTTTGTTCTCGGCCTTCAGTTGGCCCTTGGTGATCAGGTAATGCAGGTCGAGGTTGAGCCGGCCCTTGCGGATGCGGTATCCGGCGAATTTGCCGGAGTAGGGTGTCAGGGTGGTCAGCTCGACCCGTTTGAAACTGGTGGTGATGTCGAGGCTGGCCATCGGGTCGAAAGGATTGACCGCGCCCTTGATGGTCACCGGTGCATAGCGGTCAACCTTGCCTTTGATGTCGACAGTGGCCGGTTTCGACTGTCGACTGTCGATGGTGCCGATCTGGCCGTTGAGTTGCTGGACGGCGGTGGCGAAATTCGGCGTCAGGCTGAAATCGGCGAAGTTGGCCGAGCCGTCGTTGATGGCGATACCGCCGATGCGAATGCCCAATGGTTTGTCTTTGCTGGCCGGTTTGGCGGCGGCGGTTGTCGTGCCGCTGTCGGCAGGCTGCGGAATCAGCAGATCATCGATGTTGGTGGTGCGGTCATCGTTGATCATGAAGCGCACGTACGGCTGTAACAGGTTGACCTTGTCGATCGACAGGCTGTCGCCATGCTGATAGTTCAAGCCTTCCACAACGACTTGCTGCCACTTGAGGAAGTCGCGGGTTTTCAAGGTGTCGAGGGTGTGCAGTTGATCGATCTGCGCGCGGCCGGTCACGCTGAGCGCCAGCGGTTCGGTGCTCTTGAGGTTGACCTTGAGGTCACTGCCGAGCATGCCGCTGCGCAATTCGAGACGAATGAACGGATTGATGTAGGACTGCGCAACACGCAGGTCGATGTCCTGGGTTTTAACGTTGAGCTGGGCGTTGACCGGCGCCAGATTGACCGTGCCATCGGCGAGGATCTTGCCCTGCTTGCCTAACCCGGTATCGAGTTTGAGCTTGAAGGGTGATCCGTTGAGGCTGTCAAAATCCTGCAGGTCGACGTTCAGCGGGGTGACATCCAGTGTCACCGGTGGATTGGCCGACCGGTCAGCCAGATGGACGGTGTAGTTGCGCAGCTGCACATCTTTGAGCAGTACTTGCCATGGCTTGTCCGGCGCGCTCGGTTCAGGTTTTGGCGAGTCGGCGGTCGCAGGCGTGCTGGCCGGTTCGGCGGCGGCTTTGGCGGCGGGTTTCGAAGGCTGGCTGGCGAACAGTTTCTGCCAGTCCAGTTGCCCGTCAGCCTCAAGGGCGGCCCAGGTTTCCAGTTTCTGGCTACGAATCTTGCCAACCACCACTTGCTGTTTCGCCAGGTCCACCGAGGTCTCGCTGACATCAAGGCGTTCAAGTTTCGCCAGTGGGCGCCCGTCGGGTGCCTTGATCGCGAACGGCGCGATGCTCACTGCAACGTTGTTCAGTTGCAGCTCGGTTTGTTTCGACAGATTGAGTTTGTATTCGGTGCTGAGGTTCATCACGCCGTTTTCAAGAACCAGGGGCACCGCGTCTCGTACGTAAGGCCAAAACGCTTTCATATTGCCGTCAGTGATTTTCAGCGTGCCTTCGGAGGTGATCGGGATCAGGCTGAAATTGCCGCTCCAGTCGATTCGGCCACCGTTGGGACCGATCGCGACCAGCGTCATGTCGGCGCTGTCTTCGGGCAGAGTGCTGAGATTTTTCAGCTCGAAGTTGAGATCGTCGTAGAGGAATTCGATGGGTTCGCTCGGGCGCACATCCTCAAAGTGCACGACACCGTTGGCGAGTTTGATCTGGTCGATGCGCAGAGGAAACGGTTTGGCATCGGGATCGGCGGGTGTCGGTTCACTGGCAGGTATGTTGAACAGACCGAGCAGGTTGAGCTTGCCGTCTTTGGCGAAGAGGATTTCGGTCTTCGGTTTGTCCAGTTCGATGTTGGACAGATGGACTGCTTTCGTCCACAGGCTATCGAGTTGCAGGTCGGCGTACAGGCGTTCAAAACCGACCTGTTCTTTGCCGGGCTCGCCGATGACCAGGCCCCACAAGGTGACTTCAAGGCTGAACGGATTGAGTTCGATGCGCTGGATATGCGCAGGCACCGCTGCGTAGTTGGCCAGTTGCTGGTTGGCAACACGCAACGCGATGCCCGGTAAAATCAGAAACCCGAGCAAGCTGTAGAGGGCCAGAGCGGTCAACAGTGCGCCAATCGCGCGAATCAATCCTTTGGGCATGTGCGGCTTCATCTGTCGGAAACGGAGTGCCTTGGAGTATGGCACGCGATTCTGGTTCCGAAGTACCTGGTGTAGAACAGGATTGTTCAGATTCTTCGGAAAACATAAAACACTGTGGGAGCTGGCTTGCCAGCGATGACGGCCGATCATTCGACATAGATGTCGCCTGGTCCACCGCAATCGCTGGCAAGCCAGCTCCCACAGGTTGTTCGCCGCAAAGCAATGTGATCAGAGTTGCAGGATCAGGGTTTTCAACGGCGGCTGTTGGTCCAGCGACGGAAAATCCGCGCCCGGGGTCATCACGCTCCATTCGCGCACCGGGCGCCCGGCCTTCTCGGCGCAGCGCAGGACCTGTTCGCGCCAGTCGTCCATGCTGACTTTCGCCAGGTTGTTGCAGCAGATCAGCACGCCGTTGTCGGCGGTGGTCAGCAGGGCCGGTTTGAGCAGGCTTTGATAGTCGCGCAGCAGGTCGACGGTGCCGAACGCGCTCTTGGCCCAGGCCGGCGGATCGAGCAGTACCAGATCGTACTGGCGCTGTTCCAGGCGCTGATAGCTCGGCAGTTTCTGCCCGCGTCGTTGACTGATGGGCAGACCGGCCAGTTGGCGGATGGCCGGAAAGTAGTCGGACTGGACGAACTCCATTTCCGGCAACTGCGGATTGAGCAAACCGTTTTCGCGACCAACGGCGAGGTTGCCTTCGGCAAAATCGAGGTTACACACTTCACGGGCGCCACCGGCCGCGGCACTCAGGCCAACGCCGCAGGTGTAGGCGAACAGGTTGAGCACGCTTTTGCCTTTGGCGTGATCCTTGACCCAGCCGCGGGTGTTGCGCAGGTCGAGGAACAGCAGCGGATCCTGCCCGGCATGGCGTCCGCGTACACGGTAATTGAGGCCCCATTCGTGACCGACCAGATCCGCCAGCGCGGCGTCGTCAGCGCGGTAGACGTGGTCTTCGCGGTCGATACGCGAGTTGCCGCGGGAGCGGTCGTTGTAGACCAGCAAAGTCTCCAGACCCAGAGTCTGGTTGACGATAGCGTGCAGTTGCAGCAACTCGTCACGCTCCAGCGTCTGGTGAAAGCTTTGCACCAGCAATTGCGGGCCGTAACGGTCGATGGTCAGGCCGCCGGCGCCTTCCTGGCTGCCATGGAACAGGCGATAACAATCGGTGCCCTGGCTGTGCAGTACAGAGAGCAAGTCCTGACGTTGATCGAGGGCGGCGCGCAGCGCCTGATTCAAGGAAGACATGCGGGCGCCTTGCTGGAGAGAATTGGGGCGCGGGAGTTTAGCAGTTACTGAGCTGCAAGCTCTAAGCTTCAAGCCTCAAGCTCAAAACTTGCAGCTTGCAGCTTGCAGCTCTGAGCGTCAGCGAAGCAGCCCCATCCGCCGCTTTGCCCGTTGCACCGAGCCATTGCGCATCGCCCAGCGTAGCATCGGCGCGCTGCGCTTGACGCTGGCGCGGATCAGTTGGCGTTGCAGCGGATTCTGTCGGGCGTCGAGCATGTCGCTGGCCCAGTCTGGCAACAGATCGATGCCGGCCTTCATCATCAGATCGCCAAATGGCCGCGCCATCAGGCTGGGGGCCGGGGCTTCGAGCAGCAGGCGCAGGACTTCGCGGCTGCGCTCATCGCAGAGCAACTGCGGGCGCATGCGTTGCAGATAATCCGCCACGGCCTGCCGCGATTTCGGCACATCCCGGGCGCCGAGGCGCTCGGCGACCACGGCGATTTCTGCGTAATACCGGTCCTGATCGGCCAATGACAACTGTGGATTGCGATAACGCAGATGCGCCGCGAGAAAGTTACTGACTTCCGCCACATGCACCCACGTCAGCAAATCCGGATCGCTGGCCGCATAAGGCCGGCCATCTGGCGCCGTGCCGACGACTTGCAGGTGAATGGTGCGGACTTTCTCGATCAACCAGTCGGCGTCGCGGCGTGAACCGAAAGTGGTGCCGGAGACAAACTGACTGGTGCGGCGCAAACGTCCGAGCATGTCTTCACGAAAGTTCGAGTGGTCCCAGACCCCGGCCAGCGCCAGTGGATGCAGCGCCTGCAGCAATAGCGCACTGATGCCGCCGATCAACATGCTGCTGAAGTCGCCGTGCACCTGCCAACTGACCGAGTCGGGGCCAAACAGCCCCGGGTCGCCCTTGGGGTTTTCCAGATCGAGCTGGCCGAGGGACAGACCGGTCAGGCTCATGAGTTGGTTTTCGATACGACTGCGGATGAATTCCATGAGCACTCAGTGAGGGAGTGGGGCGCGCTCGGTTGGCCGCGCCCGCAAGGGTTACTGATTGAGGCGCGTGTCGATCAGGCCTTGCACCACGCTCGGATCGGCCAAGGTCGAAGTGTCACCGAGGCTGTCGAGTTCGTTGCAGGCGATCTTGCGCAATATGCGCCGCATGATCTTGCCTGAGCGGGTTTTCGGCAAGGCCGGCGCCCACTGGATCAGATCCGGTTTGGCGAAGCTGCCGATCTCCTTGCTGACGTGGGCCAACAGTTCTTTTTTCAGCTCATCGCTGGGCTCGGTGCCGTTCATCGGTGTGACGAAGGCGTAAATGCCCTGACCTTTGACGTCATGTGGATAACCGACCACCGCTGCCTCGGCGATGCTGTTGTGCAGCACCAGCGCGCTTTCCACTTCGGCGGTGCCGATACGATGGCCGGAGACGTTGATCACATCGTCGATACGTCCGGTGATCCAGTAATCGCCGTCCTCGTCGCGACGGGCGCCGTCGCCGGTGAAGTAGTAGCCGGGGTAGGGCTTGAAGTAGGTATCGACCATCCGTTGCGGGTCGCCGTAGACACTGCGGATCTGTCCCGGCCAGCTTGATTTTATGGCGAGCACGCCGCTGCCGGCGCCTTTGATCTCTTTGCCGTGTTCATCGAGAAGCACCGGCTGCACGCCGAACATCGGTTGCGTGGCGCAGCCCGGCTTGATCCGCTGCGCACTGACCAAGGGGCTGAGCATGATGCCGCCGGTCTCGGTCTGCCACCAGGTATCGACGATGGGGCAGCGTTGTTCGCCAACCACGTTGAAATACCATTCCCACGCTTCCGGGTTGATCGGCTCACCGACGCTGCCGAGTAATCTGAGGCTCTGTCGGGAAGTTTCCTTCAACGGTTCGGCACCTTCGCGCATCAACGCGCGCAGTGCCGTCGGTGCGGTGTAGAAGATATTGACCTTGTGCTTGTCGATGACCTGCCAGAAGCGCGAGCTGCTCGGATAGCTCGGCACGCCTTCGAACATCAGCGTGGTCGCGCCATTGGCCAGTGGCCCGTAGACAATGTAGCTGTGGCCCGTCACCCAGCCGACGTCGGCCGTGCACCAGAACACTTCGCCGTCGCGGTAATCGAGCACGTATTTGAAGGTCATCGCCGCTTGCAGCAGATAGCCGCCGGTGGTGTGCAGCACCCCTTTGGGCTTGCCGGTGCTGCCGGAGGTATAGAGGATGAACAGCGGGTCTTCGGCGTCCATCGGTTCCGGTGGGCAGTCGTCGCTGACGTCGCGCACAGCCTGGTGATACCAAAGGTCCCGGCCTTCGACCCAATCGACCTTGCCTTGGGTACGCTCGACCACGATGACAGTGCTGACATCCGGGCAACTTTGCAGGGCTTTGTCGACGTTGCTTTTCAGCGGCACGAATTTGCCACCGCGCACGCCTTCATCGGCGGTGATCACGGTACGGCAATCGGCATCAAGGATGCGGTCGCGCATGGAGTCAGGAGAAAAACCGCCAAACACCACCGAATGAACGGCGCCAATTCGGGTGCAGGCGAGCATGGCGTAAGCCGCCTCGGGAATCATCGGCATGTAGATGCACACCCGATCGCCTTTCTTCACGCCACGGCTTTTCAATACGTTGGCCAGTCGGCAGACGTGGTGATGAAGTTTTTTATAGGTGATTTGCGCCGATTCGGCAGGGTCGTCGCCTTCCCAGAGCAGGGCGGTTTGATCGCCGCGCTGTGCTAAGTGACGGTCGATGCAGTTGTAACTGACGTTCAGTTTGCCGCCGGCAAACCAGGCGGCTTCACCGGTTTTCAGGTCGTAGCGCTGAACGGTTTGCCACGGTGTGCTCCAGTCGAGGAAGCGTGTGGCCTGTTCGGCCCAGAAACTGCTGGGGTGTTCAATGGATTCGCGGTACAGGCGCTGATAGTCGTCCTGACTCAACTGAGCAGCCCGGCGGACGGCATCGGCTTGGGGGAACGTGCTGATATCGAACATGACGGTTCCTTATTCTTGTTGTGCGAAGAATAAAGATGCGCCGAGCGGTCAACAGGTTCAAGTCATCCACAAACAACTGTGGGAGCGAGCCTGCTCGCGAATGCGGAGTGTCAGTCAACAAAGAGGCTGAATGACAAACCGCATTCGCGAGCAGGCTCGCTCCCACAGTGGATAAGTGTTGCCCGCAGGATCTGTGGGCAACACAGTCAAATCAACCGCGGTGACGACCGCGGAAGTAGCTGATCAAGCCCTGGGTAGACGGATCGTCAGCGTTGGTTTCGTCGCTGCCGACCAGGCGATTGTAAACGCCCTTGCCCAATTCCTTGCCCAGTTCCACGCCCCACTGGTCAAAGGCATTGATGCCCCAGACCACGCTTTGCACGAACACTTTGTGCTCATACATGGCCACCAGTGCGCCAAGACGACGCGGGCTGATGCGTTCGACCACAAGGGTGTTGCTCGGACGGTTGCCCGGGATCACCTTGTGCGGAGCAAGTTTGTGCACCTGGTCTTCGCTCATGCCCTTTTCGCGCAATTCGGCTTCGGCTTCCGGCAGGGTCTTGCCGAGCATCAGCGCCTGGCTCTGCGACAGGCAGTTGGCGTACAGCCACTGATGGTGGTCGGCCACCGGGTTGAAGCTGACGATTGGCACGATGAAGTCGGCCGGGATCAGTTGGCTGCCTTGATGCAGCAGCTGGTGGTAGGCGTGCTGACCGTTGCAGCCGACGCCGCCCCAGATCACCGGGCCGGTATCTGTCGAGACCGGGGTACCGTCCTGACGCACGCTCTTGCCGTTGGACTCCATGTCCAGTTGCTGCAAGTGCTTGGTGATGTTGCGCAGGTAATGGTCGTACGGCAGGATCGCGTGGCTTTGCGCGCCCCAGAAGTTGCCGTACCACACGCCGAGCAGCGCCAGCAGCACTGGCATGTTCTGTTCGAACGGCGCGGTCTGGAAATGCTGGTCCATGGTGTAGGCACCGGACAGCAGTTCCTTGAAGTTGGACATGCCGATGGCCAGGGCAATAGGCAAACCGATGGCCGACCACAGCGAGTAACGGCCGCCAACCCAGTCCCACATCGGGAAGATGTTTTCTTCACGAATGCCAAACGCCACGGCCGCGGCGTTGTTGCTCGACACAGCGATGAAGTGACGATACAGCTCGGCTTCCGAACCGCCCTGAGCCAGGTACCAGGCGCGTGCGGCCTGAGCGTTCTTCAGGGTTTCGAGGGTGTTGAACGACTTCGACGAGACGATGAACAGCGTGGTTTCGGCGCGCAGCTTTTGTGTCAGTTCATGGAACTCGCTGCCGTCGATGTTTGCCAGGTAGTGGCAGCGCACGCCTTTTTGCGCGTAGGACAGCAAGGCTTCGGACACCAGCTCAGGGCCGAGGAACGAGCCACCGATGCCGATGTTGACCACGTCAGTGATCGGCTTCTCGGTGTAACCACGCCACAGACCGTCGTGGATGCGGCCGACCAGATCGGTGATCTGATTCAGTACCTTGTGCACTTCCGGCATCACGTTGACGCCGTTGACCGACAGCTTGTCGCCGACCGGACGGCGCAGGGCGGTGTGCAGCGCTGGACGCTGTTCGGACGTATTGACGATTTCGCCGTCGAACAACGCTTTGATCGCGCCCTTCAGATCGACTTCATTGGCCAGGTTCACCAGCAGGTCGCGGGTCTGGGCGTTGATCAAATTCTTCGAATAATCGAGAAACAGCCCGCAGCTGCTGAGAGTGAACTGATTGAAGCGCTGCGGATCGGCGTTAAAGGCTTCGCGCATGCTGAAATCCTGCATGGCTTGGCGGTGATCTTTCAACGCTTGCCAGGCGGGCAGAGCGGTAACGTCTTGAGGATTGAGGTAATACGCCATCGCTGCGGTTTTCCTTTTTACTTGAACGGCCTTTTGAACACTGAACAGGCCTGCACGCCATGTTTGGGCGTGGGCCAACTGCGTTGTCACGGTTTCTGGACACAGGGCGAATACAGTAAACCTCGCGCTGCAATCTGTCTTGACTTTGTCTGACCCGATCCCTGTACTTTTTTAACATTGATACCGGGAACGAGGCGACAAACGGCCAATACACACCAGCAGTGGAGCGAAAACAAATGTGGGAGCGAGCCTGCTCGCGAATGCGGTGTGTCAGTCAACAACCAGGCTGAATGACACACCGCCTTCGCGAGCAGGCTCGCTCCCACTGGGTATTGCGGTGATGCTTACGTCGGCGTATCGAGATTCAGGTGCAGGTTATCGATCAACCGCGTAGTGCCGAGGAACGCTGCCACCAGAATCACCAGATCACGGTCTTCAGCCGTCGCCGGACGCAAGGTCACGGCGTGGCGGATATCCAGATAATCCGGGCGCAGGCCAGCGGCTTCGAGCTGCTGCAGTTGCGCGCTGATCAGCGCCGGGAAATCCCGTTCACCTTGCTTGATCGACTCGGCAATCGTGCTCAGGGTGCGATAGACGACCGGGGCTACGGCGCGTTGTTCTTCGCTGAGGAAACCGTTGCGCGACGACAGTGCAAGGCCATCGTCAGCGCGGACTGTCGGTTCGCCGATGATCTGGATCGGCATGTTCAGGTCATGCACCAGCGCGCGGATCACCGCCAGTTGCTGGAAATCCTTCTGACCGAAAATCGCCAGATCCGGCTGAACCATGTTGAACAGTTTGCTGACCACTGTCGCCACACCTTCGAAATGCCCCGGACGGCTGGCGCCACACAGACCTTCGGAAAGTTGCGGCACGCTGACCCGGGTTTGCCCGGCCATGCCATCGGGGTACATTTCTTCGACGGTCGGCGCGAACAGCAGCGAGCAACCGGCTTCCAGCAGTTTTTCCTGATCCGCCGCGAGGGTGCGCGGGTATTTGTCGAGGTCTTCGCCGGCGCCGAACTGCAGCGGGTTGACGAAAATGCTCGCGACCACGAAATCCACGCGTTGCGTGGCTTTGGTCACCAGCGCGACGTGGCCGCTGTGCAGGTTGCCCATGGTCGGCACGAAGCCGATGCGCTTGCCTTCGCTACGGGCGCGGGCTACGGCAGCGCGCAGTTCGCGTACGGTTTTGACGGTGTTCATGCAGAGAATCCGTGTTCGATGCCAGGGAACGTGGTGGCTTTGACTTCGCTGACGTAAGCCTTGAGGGCCGAATCGATACTGTCCTGACCGTGCATGAAGTTTTTCACGAACTTGGGTACGCGGCCGGAGATCGACAGACCGAGCATGTCGTGCAGCACCAGGACCTGACCATCGGTGGCGCTACCAGCGCCGATGCCGATGACCGGAATCTTCACTGCCTGACTGATTTCCGCAGCCAGTTCGCTCGGTACGCATTCGAGCAGCAGCATGGCCGCGCCAGCCTGTTCCAGTGAAATGGCGTCAGCACGCATCTGCCGCGCCTGGTTCTCGTTGCGGCCCTGCACTTTATAGCCACCGAGAATGTTCACCGCTTGCGGGGTCAGGCCCATGTGCGCGCAGACCGGGATACCGCGTTCGGCGAGCAGACGGATCGACTCGGCCAGCCACAATGCACCCTCGACCTTGATCATGTGCGCGCCGGCCTGCATCAGCATGGCGGCGTTGGTCATGGTTTGCTCGAGAGTGGCGTAGGCCATGAACGGCAGGTCGGCCATGATCAGGGCATCGCGGTTGCCGCGTTTGACGCAGGCAGTGTGATAGGCCATTTCTGCGGTGGTCACCGGCAGGGTGCTGTCGTGACCTTGCAGGACCATGCCGAGTGAGTCGCCCACCAGCAACACTTCGACACCGGCCTCGTTGCAGGCGTGGGCGAAAGTCGCGTCATAGCAGGTCAGCATGGTGATCTTTTCACCTTTCTGCTTGAGGCTCTGGAGCGTGGTCAGGGTGATGGCTGGCATGTAAAAAATCCTCGTTCAGGCGCTCTGGAAACTACTGCGAGTAACGCGCGTGATTCTTCATCTACTCAGGCGCACGGTCTTTTGTCGTGCTTATAAGGCCTGGATTGCGCCCGTATGTGCCGGGTTGGCGGCAGCGGGACGCCTATAGTCGTGAGGAGCCAAGCGGAAGTCAATTGTGTGTGTTACCGCGTTGTTACGAGGGGAGTGTTACCGGCGTTACTGATGCGATTCAGCGGCGCGGCGGGGCTGATTCGCGGGGTTTTTGTCGGACAAAAATAGCGATGCCGCACGCTATCCATGTAGGCGCTGCCGAAGGCTGCGATCATTCGATCCTTGGGGTTCTAAAAACAAGAACAAGATCAAAAGATCGCAGCCTGCGGCAGCTCCTACAGGGGGGATTTGTTTCAGGCTTGGGCGAGGCGTTCGAGGCCGACGAACGGGCAGGCGGCCAGCAGACCGGCAAGGCTACGGCCATCGGCAAGAAGCAAATCGGCTGGAGCCAGTTCGGCCATCGGATACAGGACGAACGCGCGTTCCTGAATCTGGTAGTGCGGGACTTTCAGTCGTGGTTCGTCGATCAGTCGATCACCGAACAGCAGAATATCCAGATCCAGCGTGCGCGGACCCCAGCGCTCCAGACGTTCGCGGCCCTGATCGTTTTCGATGGCTTGCAGCGCGTCGAGCAGATCCAGCGGGGCCAGTGCGCTGTCGAGCGCGGCGACCGCATTGGTGTAACGCGGTTGGCCCGGCAGCAGCGAGTCGCTTTGATAGAAGGCGGAAACGCCGACGAGTGCGGTCTGCGGCAATTGCCCCAGCGCGTCGACCGCGCTGCGCAATTGTTCGGCAGGGTCAGCGAGGTTGCTGCCCATGCCGATGTAGATGCGTTCCATGCCTTACTCGCCTGTGGCGCTCGGCGCACCGGCGCGCTTGCGCTTGGAACCGCCGCTGCGACGACGTTTGCGCGGAGCACCGCTGGCATCGTCACCCTTGCCGCTGAGGTCGCGGATCATGTCGCGACGTTCGCTGTCGTTGGCATCCTGATAGTCAGTCCACCATTCGCCCAGGCCGTCGGTCTGCTCGCCAGCGCTTTCACGCAACAGCAGGAAGTCGTAACCGGCGCGGAAGCGCGGGTTGTCGAGCAACAAGTCGGCACGCTTGCCGCTGCGCCGTGGCAGGCGCTCCTGCATGTCCCAGATCTCGCGGATCGGCATGGTGAAGCGCTTTGGAATCGCAATGCGCTGGCACTGTTCGGCGATCAGCTCGTGCGCGGCTTCCTGCATTGCCGGAATCGGCGGCATGCCACGCTCTTGCAGACGCAGAACGCGGGCCGGCAGGGCGGGCCACAGCATCGCGGCAAACAGGAACGCCGGGGTCACCGGTTTGTTCTGCTTGATGCGCAAGTCGGTGTTGGTCAGCGCTTCGCTGATCAGCGTGTGGGTGTAATCCGGGTTGTGATCCAGTGCGTCGGCGCTGGCCGGGAACAGCGGGGCGAACAGTTGCAGATCGACCAGCATCTCGAAGGTGATCGCACCGTGTCCGGAAAGGAACAGCTTGAGCACTTCTTCGAACAGGCGCGCCGAGGGGATCTCGCGCAGCATCGGTGCCAGTTCGCGGATCGGCTGAACGGTGTGTTTTTCGATGCCGAAATTGAGCTTGGCGGCGAAACGCACGGCCCGCAGCATGCGTACCGGGTCTTCCTGGTAACGCTGCTTTGGATCGCCAATCAGGCGGATCAGGTGATTGCGAATGTCGTGTACGCCGTTGGCGTAATCGAGAATGCGTTCGCTGACCGGATCGTAATACAGGGCGTTGATGGTGAAGTCGCGGCGTTGCGCGTCTTCTTCCAGAGTGCCGTAGACGTTGTCGCGCAGAATCCGCCCGCTTTCGTTACGCGAAGACTGATTACTGTCTTCATCGTCTTCGTTTACGGGGTGATTGGCGCGGAAGGTCGCGACTTCAATGATTTCGCGACCGAAATGGATATGCACCAGTTTGAAGCGGCGGCCGATGATCCGCGCATTGCGGAATTCGGCGCGGACTTGCTCGGGCGTGGCGCTGGTGGCGACGTCGAAATCCTTGGGCGTGATACCCAAAAGCATGTCACGCACGCAACCGCCGACCAGATAGGCCTGGTAACCGGCGCCCTGCAAGCGTTCGACAATATTGACCGCGTAGCGGCTGAATTGCGTTTTCTGCAGCGAATGTTGACCGCTGTTGAGCACTTCAGGGGTGCTACGGATGTGTTGCGTACGACGCACGGGAGTTCGGAATGACTGGAACAACTTCTTCAGCATGGGATGCACTGTTTGAAGGAATGTTCGGCCATACCAAAGAATGACCGCATGATGGGCGCAGATTCTAGCATTTAGTCAGGGGATGGTGTAGGAGACAGCAGATTCGAGCTGAAAGCCGCAAGCTACAAGGGTGAAGCGGGAGTAAAAGGGCGATTTTTACAGATGGGAGAAACTACAAGGGGAGCCGAAGCTCCCCAAGAAAGTAGTTGCGTGCTCTTTTTTATTATTGATTCGGGCTTCTTGTTTTTGTTGAGTGCCCTCGCCATGAAGCTTTTCCTTCATGACCCTCCCAATCGGGAGCCAAGAGCAAACGGATTGCTTTGGTCGCTGAATTGCAGTGATCTCTCGATCCAACCAGTACAGGCTCTGTCTTAGGACAGTTTTTGTTGTTCTCGGCCTGGTCGTGGGGCAAGCCCCAAATACAACGCCTCTCCAAAAGAATCAGTTAGCTGCGCCTCTCGCCGTCTTGTTTTTATTGTGCGTGAGTCGATTCGTCTTATTTTTATTGTCTTGTGCATTGCTTGTTATTGTTCTTGTACCAAACATATAGCAGGGGGCGTGCCAACTTTTGCGAGGCCCAATAAAACAAGGGGTTAGGTCGATATAACCGTTTTGTCGGGACGAAAAAAAGCCGGGGTTTCGTTACCGATAACCCCGGCTTCTGTTACGTGAATGGACTGAGGTAACAGTTTTTTCACATCTTTAAACGTTACCCGCACACTCGACAGGTAACGTTCAGCTCTCGCTGGCAACCCCGGTCTTGCGCCGTGGAATGCCCAGACGCTGACGGCGTTCCCACAGGCATTTACGGCTGACGCCCAGTTTGCGCGCCAGTTCGGTCTCGGTCATGTGGTCTTGATGCTCGAGGACGAAGTGCTGGAAGTAGTCCTCCAGCGACAGATCTTCAGTCGGCTCGTGGCTGCTGTTGCTGGCGTTACCGCTCGTTTGCGGTGGCAGGCCGATGAACTCGTCGTCTTCCAGATCGCTCAGCTCGATGTCGATGCCCAGCAGCTCCGCGGAAATCTCCGGACTCTCGCTGAGAATCACCGCGCGCTCCACAGCATTTTCCAACTCACGCACGTTACCCGGCCAGGAATAGTGACGGATGGCCTGTTCGGCATCCGCGGCAAATGTCAGGTCGGTACGGTTGATGCGCGCGCTCTGGCGGGCGAGGAAGGCGCTGGCGATCTCGTTGACGTCAGCACCGCGCTCGCGCAGGGCCGGCAGTTTCAATGCGATCACGTGCAGGCGGTAATAAAGGTCTTCGCGGAACTGGCCGATTTTCGCCAGGCTCTTGAGGTCCCGGTGAGTCGCCGCGATCAGGCGCACATCGACCTTCTGCGACTGCACCGAACCCACCCGGCGAATTTCGCCTTCCTGCAACACACGCAGCAAGCGGGCCTGGGCTTCGAGTGGCAGTTCGCCGATCTCGTCGAGGAACAGCGTGCCACCGTCCGCGGCTTCGACCAGGCCAGCGCGCCCGGCGCTGGCGCCAGTGAACGCGCCTTTTTCGTGGCCGAACAGTTCGGACTCGATCAGGCTTTCCGGGATGGCCGCACAGTTCACCGAGATCATCGGCGCCTTGGCGCGTTTCGACAGGTTGTGCAGGGCGCGCGCCACCAGCTCTTTACCGGTGCCGGACTCGCCCTGGATCAGCACATTGGAATCGGTCGGGGCGACTTTGCGGATCTTGCTGTAAAGATCCTGCATGGGCGGGCACGAGCCGATGATGCCGATTTCGCCATTGCTGTTGTCGACGGCGGACTTGCCGCCGCTATTGGCGGTTTTGGCGGTAACAGTCTCACCGGCAGCAGGCGCCGATTGACGATCACGCAAGATTCGCGCGACAGCCTGGAGCATTTCATCGTGGTCGAAAGGCTTGGCGATGTAGTCCACCGCGCCCATCTTCATCGAATCCACCGCCGAGCGCAGGCTGGCGTAACTGGTCATGATCAGCACCGGGGTGCCTTGGCCAAGCTTGATCAGCTCGGTGCCAGGGGCGCCCGGCAAGCGCAGATCGCTGACGATCAGATCGAACGTAGGAATGGTGAAGCGTTCTTGTGCTTCCTGCACTGAACCGGCTTCGCTCACCTGGTACTGGTTACGTTCCAGCAGGCGGCGCAAGGCGGAGCGGATAATTGTTTCGTCTTCGACGATCAAAATGTGCGGCATTGATTCGATACTCTCGACGGTCTCAGTTCACAGCGGACGTCGCTTCGACATGACGCGGTAAGGTCACCCGGATACGGGTGCCGCGTTGGCTTTGTACATCAGCCGGGCTGTCGATGGTGATTTGTCCATAATGCTCTTCAACGATGGAATAGACCAGTGCAAGGCCCAGACCGGTGCCTTCGCCAGGATCCTTGGTGGTGAAGAAGGGTTCGAACAATCGGTCCATGATGTTCTTCGGAATACCGCTGCCTTCGTCCTCCACGATCAGATCGACCGTGTGTTCGCCGGCTTCACTCTTGACCCGCACCGCGCTGTGCGGCGGGGAGGCGTCACGAGCGTTGGAGAGCAGATTGATCAGCACTTGGGCGAGCCGCTGCGGATCGCCTTCGACCCAGTGATCGGGATCGCAGAGGTTGTAGAACTGCACTTCGAAATTGCGCCGGTTCAATGCCAGCAGACCGATCGCATCCTGCGCGACTTCGGCCAGACAAACGGGCTCGTCGCTGTGCTGATGGCTGCCAGCATGGGCGAAGCTCATCAGCGACTGGACGATGCGTGACACGCGTTTGGTCTGTTCAAGAATCTGCCCGCTGATTTCGGTCAGCTCGCTATCGTCTTCGCGTTCTTCGCGCAGGTTCTGCGCCAGACAGGCGATGCCGGTGATCGGATTGCCGATTTCATGGGCCACGCCCGCAGCAAGACGACCGATGCTGGCCAGGCGCTCGGAGTGCACCAGTTTGTCTTCGAGCATCTGGGTTTCGGTGAGATCTTCGACCAGCAGCACCAGACCGCTGTTGCCGGGGGCCAGCGGTTCGTCAATCGCTGCTTTGTGCAGATTGAGCCAGCGCGTCTGGCCGTCGAGGGCCAGGTGTTGTTTGTGCAAGTGCTCATCGGGCAGGTTGATGAAGCCCTGGAGCAATTCTTTCCACGGATCGCCAATGGTACTCAGGCGCGAGCCGACCACGCGTTGCGCAGCGATCCCGGTGAGTTCTTCCATGGCCTTGTTCCACATCAGGATCTCCTGATCCTTGGCCAGCGAGCAGACGCCCATCGGCAGTTCCTGCAAGGTCTGGCGGTGGTAGCGGCGCAGCGCATCGAGTTCGGCAGCCAGACCTGTGAGGCGCGAGTGGTAATCCTCGAGGCGGCTTTCGATGAAGTGAATGTCTTCGGTCACGTAGTTTTCGCCGCCGGCCTTGTACGGCAGGAAGGTTTCGACCATGTCCTGAGCGACGCTTGGGCCCATCAGACCGGAAAGGTTGGCTTCGATACGGTCGCGCAAACGACGCAAGGCGTACGGGCGGCGTTCATCGAACGGCAGATAAAGATCACGCAGCGCCTGTTCGACTTCTTTCTGCGCAGCCTTGGCGCCCAGCGGTTTGGCCAGTTGCGTGGCGAACTCCTGTGGCGAGGCGGCATGCAGTTCGCGGCGTTGCGGGCGACGCACGTTGTCCACCGCGCAGGCTTCGGCAGCGGACGCTTCCTCGGGGCTGGCGTTGGTGAACAGCGAGATCAGGGTGAACATCAGCACGTTGGCGGCCAGCGAGGCGATCGCCGCCATGTGCCAACTGGTGTCGTCCAGCACGTAAATCATGTTCAGCAGCGGGATGTAGAAACCTTGCAGATTGCCGACCAGCGGCAGGAGCATGGTCACCACCCACACCAGAATCCCCGCCAACAGACCGGCGATAAAACCGCGCCGATTGGCGGTCGGCCAGTACAGCACCGACAACACGCCCGGCAGGAATTGCAACGTGGCCACAAAAGCAACGATGCCCAGGTTGGCCAGATCCTGGCCGGCGCCGAGCATCAGATAGAAGCCGAAACCGGCCATGATGATCGCGACGATCAGCGCCCGGCGGGTCCACTTCAGCCAGCGATAGATATTGCCTTCGGCGGGCGGCTGATAAAGCGGCAGCACCAGGTGGTTCAGCGCCATGCCCGACAGTGCCAGGGTGGTGACGATGATCAGGCCGCTGGCCGCCGACAAACCACCAACGTAGGCGAGCAATGCCAGCGGCTTGCTGTTGGCGGCAATGCCGATGCCGAGGGTGAAATATTCCGGGTCGGTGGTGGCGCCGAGCTTGAGGCCGGCCCACAAAATCAGCGGCACTGCCAGGCTCATCAGCAGCAGGAACAGCGGCAAACCCCAGCTTGCGCTGACTAATGAGCGCGGGTTGAGGTTTTCGGTGAAGGTCATGTGATACATGTGCGGCATCACGATTGCCGAAGCGAAAAACACCAGCAGCAGCGTGCGCCACGGGCCTTCCTGCAACGGCGTGTGCAACGCGGCGAGGGCGGTCTGGTTTTGCAGCAGCCACAGCTCAAGCTGTTGCGGGCCGTCGAATACGCCGTACAGCGCATACAGGCCAACGCCGCCGAGGGCGATCAGTTTGATCACCGATTCGAAAGCAATCGCGAACACCAGCCCTTCGTGCTTCTCGCGAGTGGCGATATGCCGGGAGCCGAAGAAAATCGTGAACAGAATGATCAGCGCGCAGAACGCCAGCGCCACGCGGCTCTGAATCGGCTCGCCGGTGAGGATGCCAATGGAATCGGCCACCGCTTGAATCTGCAACGCCAGCAGCGGCAGCACGCCGATCAGCATGAAAATCGTGGTCAGCGCCCCGGCCCAGGTGCTGCGAAAGCGGAAGGCAAACAGATCCGCCAGCGACGACAGTTGATAGGTGCGGGTGATTTTCAGGATCGGATAGAGCAGCACCGGCGCCAGCAAAAATGCGCCGGACACCCCGAGATAACTGGACAGAAAGCCGTAGCCGTACTGATAGGCCAGGCCCACCGTGCCGTAGAAAGCCCAGGCACTGGCGTAAACCCCCAGCGATAACGTGTAAGTCAGCGGATGGCGAATGATCGCCCGTGGAATCATTCCACGCTCACTGATCCAGGCTACGCCAAACAGTGCGGCCAGGTAGGCGGCGCTGATCAGGAGCATCTGGGTCAGGCTAAAGCTCATCGGCATCTTTTTGGCTCTGCAGGATGAAGGTCACGACAATCAGGATCAGCCAAAGCAGATAGGGGCGATACCAGGCGCCCGTAGCGTCGATCCACCAATCCATGATGGCGGGCGAAAACAGATAGATCCCCACGACCAAAAGCAGGACCAAGCGATAGATGTACATCCCGGCCTCTCTTTTTTATGCGCGTGCCCGAAAACGTGCGGCGATGGTAACGGATGGCAGCGCGACTGCAAGTGTCGTCATAGCAGTTGCGCTTCGGGCAGGGTCAGTGTGCGCGGGATCCGGGTGGCATCCCAGTGCGCGCTGCCCCACTTCAGCAGTTCCTGCGGCGTGGCGTGTTCGAGTTCCGCGCCGGGGTTTTGCCCCAATGCACGCAAGGCCCGCAGCAGCAACGGCGTGGCTTGATCCGCCTCAAGCGGCGGCGAGCGGTAGGACTTGCCGAGTTTGTTGCCGTCCGGTTGGGTGATCAACGGCAGGTGCAGGTAGCGCGGTTGAGGCAAGCCCAGCAGTTCTTGCAGATAGAGCTGGCGCGGCGTGGAGTCGAGCAGATCGGCACCGCGCACGATATCGGTAATGCCTTGCCAGGCATCGTCGAGCACCACGGCCAGTTGGTAGGCATAGAGGCCGTCGCGACGGCGGATCACAAAGTCGCCGACATCGCGGCCCAGATGCTGGCGATATTCGCCCTGCACCCGATCAATGCAGTGATATTCCAGCTCCGGCACGCGCAGGCGGATCGCCGCGTCTTGCTGGTCGTGGCCGGCGTTGCGGCACAACCCCGGATAAATCCCGTGATAAGGCTCCAATTGCTTGCGCGAGCAGGTGCAGGCGTAGGCCAGGCCGTGATTGAACAGGCTGTTGAGCACTTGGGCATAAGCGTCGTGTCGATCGCTCTGGCGCACCATGTCGCCATCCCATTCAAAGCCGTAGCTTTCCAGGGCCTTGAGGATCGCTACCTGCGCGCCGGGCTCTTCGCGCGGCGGGTCGAGGTCCTCCATACGCACCAGCCAGCGGCCGCCGACCGAACGCGCGTCCAGGTAAGAGGCGAGGGCAGCGACCAGCGAGCCGAAGTGCAGGTGGCCACTGGGTGTCGGGGCGAAGCGGCCGATGTAGGCGGGGGAAGTCTTGGCAGTCATGAATGCGATAGTACTTTTGAGGACTTGCGGCGGCCACTGTGGGAGCGAGCCTGCTCGCGAAAGCGCAGTGTCAGACAATTAAATGCTGAATGACACACCGTTTTCGCGAGCAGGCTCGCTCCCACAAAAGCAGATAGCAAACGGCAGAAACAAAAACGGAGCGTTCGCACGCTCCGTTTTTCGTTCAGGTCGATATTACTTGCCGACCTGCTTTTCCTTGATTTCAGCCAGGTTCTTACAGTCGACGCACATGTCGGCGGTAGGACGGGCTTCGAGGCGCTTGACGCCGATCTCGATGCCGCAGGATTCACACCAGCCGTAATCTTCGTTCTGGATCAGATCAAGCGTCTTGTCGATCTTCTTGATTAGCTTGCGCTCGCGATCGCGGGCGCGCAGTTCCAGGGCGAATTCTTCTTCCTGGCTGGCACGGTCGGCCGGGTCAGGGAAGTTGGCCGCTTCGTCTTTCATGTGGTCGACAGTACGGTCGACTTCCTGCATCAAGTCCTGCTTCCACTTGTTCAGGATCTTGGTGAAGTGGGCCCGCATTGGGGCGCCCATGTACTCTTCGTCTTTGGCCTGAACATAAGGTTCGAAACCGCTGACGGTCGGATTAGCCTGTTGCTTTGCTTGGGTGGGCATGAAATGGACCGCCTCTACTCTTGTAATCCATTGCGCAGGATTGCTCCATCACCGACACCTGCCGGCCCTGCGGCTGCAAGCGGGCGAACTTACCAGATCAATTCGGCCCGCGCTACTCCCGGATGTCGAGGCTGCGGCCGACGGTGCCTGGAAATGTTTGCCAAGCCGTGTCTGGCGGTGTTGAAGACCTGTTCAATCACTGATTTTAGTCAATCCTGGAGCGTACGTTCTTATCGTTACAGTCCAGCGTTCTTGTGGCTGTGACCGCTACGGGTTCTCGCTCGTTCCGGCAGATGGGTAGAATCGTTTCTTTTTCCCCCGTCGAAGGAAGGCCAATGGCTCAGCCCTACAGTGCGCGCAGTCGTGCGATCGAACCGTTCCATGTGATGGCGCTGCTGGCGCGGGCCAATGAATTGCAGGCTGAAGGGCACGATGTGATCCACCTGGAAATCGGCGAGCCGGACTTCACCACGGCCGAGCCGATCATCCAGGCGGGGCATGCGGCACTCACGGCGGGCAAGACGCGCTACACCGCCGCGCGCGGTATTCCCGAGCTGCGCGAAGCGATTTCCGGTTTTTATCAGTCGCGATACGGCTTGAACATTGATCCGCGGCGCATCCTGATCACACCGGGTGGCTCCGGGGCCCTCCTGCTGGCCAGTGCTCTGCTGGTCGATCCCGGTAAACACTGGTTGCTGGCGGACCCGGGTTATCCGTGCAACCGGCACTTCCTGCGCTTGGTCGAAGGCGCTGCGCAGCTTGTTCCGGTAGGGCCGGAGGTGCGTTACCAACTGACTCCGGACCTGGTCGAGCGGCACTGGGATCACGACAGTGTCGGCGCACTGGTGGCCTCGCCGGCCAACCCGACCGGGACGATCCTGACCCGCGATGAACTCGCCGGGTTATCCACAGCCATCAAGGCGCGACACGGGCATCTGGTGGTGGATGAGATCTATCACGGCCTGACTTACGGCACCGATGCGGCCAGCGTTCTGGAAGTTGATGACAGCGCTTTTGTGCTCAACAGTTTCTCCAAATATTTCGGCATGACCGGATGGCGTCTCGGCTGGTTGGTCGCACCGGATGCGGCAGTCAGTGAATTGGAAAAACTCGCGCAGAACCTCTACATCAGCGCACCGAGCATGGCCCAGTACGCGGCGCTGGCGTGTTTCGAGCCGGATACCATCGCGATTCTTGAGGAGCGCCGAGCCGAATTTGGCCGACGTCGAGATTTCCTGCTGCCGGCATTACGCGAGTTGGGGTTCAACATCGCAGTAGAACCGGAAGGCGCGTTTTATCTCTACGCGGATATCAGCAAGTTCGGCGGCGATGCCTTCGCGTTCTGCCGTCATTTCCTCGAAACCGAGCACGTTGCGTTTACCCCTGGGCTCGATTTTGGCCGTTATCAGGCCAGTCACCATGTGCGATTTGCCTACACGCAAAACCTCCCTCGCTTACAGGAAGCGGTGGAGCGGATTGCCCGTGGCTTGAAGAGCTGGCAAGCCTGATGCGGTTTTATCCTCCTCTGGAAGAGGCGCGACTGATCCGTCGATATAAGCGTTTTCTCACCGATATCGAGACCGTTAACGGCGAGTTGCTGACTATTCACTGCCCGAACACCGGTTCGATGCTCAATTGTCAGGTCGAGGGCGGGCAGGTCTGGTTTAGCCGATCCAACGACCCGAAGCGCAAATTACCCGGCACTTGGGAAATCGGTGAAACCCCGCAAGGACGCTTGTTCTGCGTGAATACCGCTCGAGCCAATGGATTGGTTGAAGAGGCGTTGCAGGCCGGCGTCATTACCGAGTTGAACGGTTTTACCGCGTTGAAGCGAGAAGTGGCTTACGGGCAGGAAAAAAGCCGCATTGATTTTCGCCTCGAATACCCGAGCGGCCCGGCTTACGTGGAAGTGAAAAGCGTCACGCTGGGTTTCGATGGCACGAACGTGGCGGCGTTTCCCGATGCTGTCACCCAGCGCGGCGCCAAGCATTTGCGTGAGCTGGCGCATCTGGCGCGGGATGGGATTCGTGCTGTGCAGCTGTATTGCGTGAATCTCAGCGGAATTGAGGCAGTGCGTCCGGCCGAAGAAATCGATTCGGCCTATGCCGAGGCGTTGCGTGAGGCGGTCGCCTGTGGTGTTGAGGTTTTGGCTTACGGGGTTCGCCTGAGCCATGAAGAAATGGTGATCGACCGCCGCCTCGATGTGCTGCTCAACGGTTAAACATCTATCCACAGGCCTTGCGCATCTTCGCGGCAAGGTATGGCCGTCAGCGATTGTCCGGCGCAGGGCCCGGAAACGCATTCACCGTCCTCGATCAGAAACAGTGCGCCGTGAGTGGCGCACTGGATCAGGCTATTGCTCGGGTCGAGAAACTGGTCGGGTTGCCATTCCAGCCCTACACCGCGGTGCGGGCAGCGATTGAGATAGACATACGCCTGACCGTCGCGACGCACGGCAAACAGTTTTTTTCCGTCGACATCAAAACCGCGGCTGCCGGCCTCGGCCAGATCGGCGCCCGCGCAGAGAAACTTCATGGCTATCCTCTAGTGTCGTGTCGGGATATGTCCGAGCTTGACGTTTAAATGCAAACAATTATCAAATGGCGGCCTTCACCCGAAGGCGCCGGACAGATGCCGAGGATACTTGGCCTGACATCCTGACGCCCGGGAAAACCTTGTTCAAGGAAGCTGTGTATGCGCCTGAGTACCCGCGTTGCTGTGCTGTGTGTCGGACTTTTCGTCAGTCACCAGGCTGCAGCGGCTGATTTGCCGCAACGTTGGGTCAGTGCCGGCGGTTCGCTGTCGGAGTGGGTCAGTGCGCTGGGTGGCGAGTCGAAACTGGTCGGCGTCGATACCACCAGTCAGCATCCGCAAACGTTGAAGGCTCTGCCGAGCATCGGCTATCAGCGCAGTCTGTCTGCGGAGGGCATCCTCAGTTTGCGTCCGGACATTCTGATCGGTACCGAGGAAATGGGCCCGCCACCGGTGCTGGCGCAGGTGAAAGCGGCCAAGGTTCAGGTGGAATTGTTCTCGGCTCAACCGGATCTGCCGACACTGGAGAAAAACGTCTCCCATCTGGGCCAGCTACTTGGAGCGGAAAAACAGGCCACCCAACTGCTGCAAAGTTATCAACAGCAACTCGACGCGCAAAAAACGCGGGTGACTGAAGCGCAATCCAAACAAGAGGCGCCGGGTGTGCTGCTGTTACTCGGGCATGCCGGTGGCAAGCCGCTGATTGCTGGCAAGGACACCGCCGCTGACTGGCTGCTGCAACAGGCAGGCGGGCGTAATCTCGCCACCCACACCGGGTACAAGCCGTTTTCCGTGGAATCCCTCGCCAGCCTTGATCCTGAAGTGCTGGTGTTCTCCGACCGAGCGTTAACCGGTGAGGCGGCCAAAACTGCGTTGTTCAAGGAAAACCCTATTCTCAACTCCAGTCGCGCGGCCAAGGCCGGGCGGGTGCTGGAGCTCGATCCAACCCTGTTGGTCGGTGGGCTCGGACCACGTTTGCCGGCAGCGCTGAAAACCCTGTCTGACGGTTTTTACCCGGCCAAGAGCGGCCAATGACCACGCTGGTAAAACCCCGCAGCCTGTTTATCGGCCTGACACTTCTGTGTCTGCTGGCGATCTGGTTGTCGTTGGCGTTGGGGCCGGTCAGCCTGCCACTGTTCGATACGTTGCGCGCGGCGTTGCGCATGATCGGCGTACCGCTGGCACCGGAAGGGCTGGAGCAGGCTGAGCTGATTCTCGGGCAGATTCGTCTGCCGCGAACCTTGCTCGGGCTGGCGGTCGGCGGCGTGCTGGCGTTGTCGGGGGTCGCGATGCAGGGACTGTTTCGCAACCCATTGGCAGACCCGGGTCTGGTCGGCGTTTCCAGTGGCGCGGCGCTGGGCGCGGCGATTGCGATTGTCGGCGGTTCTTTTTTTGGTGGCTTGCCGGAATGGTTCGGGCCTTATCTGTTGTCGGCGTGCGCGTTTCTTGGTGGGCTCGGTGTTACAGCACTGGTTTATCGTCTCGGTCGGCGCAATGGGCAAACCAATGTCGCGACCATGTTGCTGGCGGGGATCGCGCTGACGGCACTCGCCGGTTCGGCAGTTGGCCTGTTCACTTATCTGGCAGATGACGCGACCCTGCGTACGCTGACGTTCTGGAACCTCGGTAGCCTCAATGGCGCCAGTTATGCGCGGCTGTGGCCGTTGCTGATCATCAGCGCCGCTGTTGCGCTGTGGTTGCCGCGTCGGGCGAAGGCACTGAACGCCTTGTTGCTGGGTGAATCCGAGGCCGGGCATTTGGGCATCGATGTTGAACGGCTCAAACGTGAACTGGTTTTTTGCACGGCGCTGGGTGTCGGCGCGGCAGTGGCGGCGGCGGGGATGATCGGGTTTGTCGGGCTGGTGGTGCCACATCTGGTGCGATTGCTGGCCGGCCCTGATCACCGGGTCTTGCTGCCGGCCTCGGTGTTAGCCGGGGCGAGCCTGTTGTTGCTGGCCGATCTGGTGGCGCGACTGGCCCTGGCGCCGGCGGAGTTGCCGATCGGTATCGTCACGGCGTTTATCGGTGCACCGTTCTTCCTGTATCTGCTGCTGCGAGGGCGTGCCTGATGTTGCGTACGCACAATCTGCACATCCGCCGTGGTCGTAAAACCGTGCTCAGCGGTATCACCCTTGAGCTTGAACCGGGTGAAGTACTCGGTGTGCTCGGTCCGAATGGCGCCGGAAAAAGTACCTTGCTCGGCGCTTTGTGCGGTGAGTTGACGGCCAGTGAGGGAGAGGTCTTGCTCGACGCGCACGTGTTGAGCCACTGGACCGGCACCCAACGCGCGCAACGCCTGGCCGTGTTACCGCAGGTGTCGACGCTGGATTTTGCCTTTCGCGTCGAAGAAGTGGTCGGCATGGGGCGTTTGCCTTATCAAAGTGGCCGGGTGCGCGATGACGAGATTGTCGCCGCGGCACTGGCGGCCGCAGACGCCGGGCATCTGAGCGGTCGCAGTTATCTGGCGTTGTCCGGTGGCGAACGGCAGCGCGTGCATCTGGCGCGGGTGCTTGCGCAACTCTGGCCGGGGCAGGCGGGGCAAACGCTGTTGCTGGATGAGCCGACCTCGATGCTCGACCCGCTGCATCAACACACGACGTTGCAAGCGGTGCGCGAGTTTGCCGATCGTGGCGCCGCCGTGCTGGTGATCCTGCATGATCTGAATCTGGCAGCACGTTATTGTGATCGCGTGTTGCTGCTTGAAGGCGGGCGTCCGGTAGCATTGGACACGCCGCAACAGGTATTGCAGCCGGAAACGCTCAAAGCCGTGTTCGGCCTTGAGGTATTGGTGCAGCCGCACCCGGAGCGTGGGCATCCGCTGATCATCGCCCGCTGATTTTCTCATCGAGGTGATCGCATGCGTGGGATGTGGCTTTTGGCTGTGTTGTTGCTCGCCGGGTGTCAGCATGTTGCTGCGCCGCCGCCGATCGGTGGTCAGATTCGTGATCTGCACAGCGGTCAGGTGCTGACCGCGCAGCAATTGCTCGCGCGTCTCGCCGAACCCGATCGGGTGATCGTCGGTGAGCAGCATGACAACGCCGACCACCACGCTGCGCAGTTATGGCTTTTACAGTCGCTTGGTGAGCTACGGCCGCAGGGCAGCCTGCTGCTGGAAATGCTCACGCCGGATCAACAGGCCAAAGTTACTGCGGTTCGCCAGTCCGCGTCGCCTCCCTCTGACCTTCCCGGCGCATTGGCCTGGCAGGAAGGTTGGGACTGGAATCTCTATGGACCGATTGTCCGCTTCGCCCTCACGCAACCGTATCCGCTGCTGGCCGCCAACCTGGATAACGGCGAAATCCGCGCCTTCTATCGTAATCCGCCGGTTTTGAGTGGCAAGCGCAGCAATGCTGACGCAGTGAAAACGAATTTGCTGGGGCAGATCAGCGATTCTCACTGTGGTCTGCTGCCTGATTCACAGATGCCGGCGATGCTGGCGGTTCAGCAGCAGCGGGATCGACGCATGGCAGAGGTTTTGCTGTCGGCGCCGACTCCGTCCTTGCTGCTGGCC
Source organism: Pseudomonas sp. MF6776 (assembly GCF_016613125.1). NCBI lineage: Bacteria > Pseudomonadati > Pseudomonadota > Gammaproteobacteria > Pseudomonadales > Pseudomonadaceae > Pseudomonas > Pseudomonas sp. MF6776. The sequence continues at coordinate 14,689 of NZ_JAENSQ010000006.1, read as the reverse complement.
GGTGCGTGGCATGCGCGCAAGGATGTCGGGGTGCCGCTGCACGTCGTGGATGTGAGCGAGTTCCGAGCACCGACGGTGCTGATGCTGGCAGAGCAGGGCGATGAGGTGACTGAGGCGATGGCCGATTACGTCTGGTACACCCCGGCCACCCCGAAGCGCGATTACTGTGAAGAGATGCGTAAACAGTTCGGCAAATGACTTTTCCACAGGCAAAAAAAAGACCCGGTAAGAACCGGGTCAAATAACCGTGATTAGCCTGATGAGGAGATAATCTGAGAGTCCGAACCAAGGGCTTTTCAGAATATCGACTGATCTCGCGACCAGTTGTGATAATCATAGCGATTCTCATTACCATGTCAATCGCTGATTCTGCATTTATTCGATCTGATCTCTGCAATGGCTCGAACGTCCCGTAAATAAAGGAGTTCGCGCTATCCTTTGTCAGCCGTCAAACGGGCGATCTGTTGGTTCATTTGGCCGATGCGCCGCGCCATGCTCGCGATCAGGCTGTGGGCGATCTTCGGATTACTGCTGGTCATGCTCAAAAATTGATCCCCGGGAATCAGCATGACTGTGCAAGGTTCTCGCGTGATCACCGTAGCGTTGCGCGGCTCCCCGGTGAACAGCGCCATGGCGCCGAAAATTTCGTCCTTGGGAACCTCGCCGACCTTGTGTCCGTCGACAAAGGCTTCGGCGTGCCCCTCGATGATCACGAACACGTGATCGGCGGGGTCGCCTTGGTGAATCAGGGTTTCCCCGGCCTCGACCCGCTTGAAACCGTTGGTACTGCGAAACTCCCGCGGTTTCAGTTCGGCCACGGCGTGGGCGAGGAGGGCCATTTGTCCCAGCAGATACTCGAGAAATAGCTCCGCACGGCTGGCGTCTGCAAATAAATGCTGGAAGACATCACTGCGCCGATAAGGCAGCAAACGTAACGGCCCGTCACTGCGCAAGCGGCAATCGGCCCAGGCGTCACTCTGCTGGAGGCCGATCAAGTCGCCTTCCTGCCAATAGAACAGTGCGCGCGAACCGATGAAACCATTGATCACCCCTTCAGCCAGTAGAAACACCTGATCGTCGGGCAACTGCGCCGACAGGTCATCAGTCGCTTCCAGCTCAATTGCCGGCCCGCACGACAAGAGGCCTTCCAGCCACCGTGCAGGCAGATTCTGCAAACGGTTGATCATTGCGTCGGCCAATGCCGATTGTTCCCCAAGCAGGTACATGGCAGTCAGCGCCCGTTCAGTTCTTGTGGCGTGTGGAAATGGCTTCGAGCTGCTTGTTCAGGGCGTCCTTGCGTTCGGCGGGGATGTCGTTCCAGTGCACATCCATCAACGCGCCTTCGATCGCATACAGCAACACCTTCGACGCGCGAAACCCGCGGGTGCGCACGGCCCGGTAGGCGTCCACTGCGCCCAGGCGACGCAAGTCCGAGGCGCTGTGGATGCCCACGGCATGCAGCCATTGCGCCGACGTCTTCCCAAGATTCTTCAGGTGTTGCAGTTCATCATTCATCAAGCCTCCTTGCGACGGCCGAATGGTGCGTGGGCGAGCTTCTCAGGAGTGTAGCCATCAGTAGGAAAAGCGTGGTTGTTTGGTCGGATTCAACGCAAAAGCTTCTAAGAAACGACAACCGGAGGGTGTGAAAGGCCTGCGAACGCAGAAAGAAGGGGGCAAACAAATATCAAATGTGGGAGCGAGCCTGCTCGCGAAAGCGGTCTTACTTTCACGATCAGGGTGACTGACACTCCGTCTTCGCGAGCAGGCTCGCTCCCACAGGGTGGGTGTGGTGTCAGAGATATCAGCGAGTGCGATAACGCAGGCGTGTGCCGAAATTCATCGACATCAGAATCTCGTCAGCACTCAGTTCCGGCGGGAAGTACGCTCCGGAAATCTGCGCGTGGGCCAGGCTTGCGCCTTCAAGCGACGCGTTGCGGAAATCAATGCCACGCAAATCGGCAGAACGGAAATACGCGTCCCGGAAATCTACGCCATCGGCGTTCAATTCGCGCAAATCGAGGCCACGGAAGTCGCCACCGACCATGTCGATCGGGCCGTCTTGTGGGCGTTCCTTGTTGAAACCTGTGATGTCATCTTTATGCAGCAAGGCATACAGCGGGGTGTCGAGAAGTTTCGGCTGGCTCATGTCACATCACCTGTTGGTTTTATGACGCCAGTATAGTGCCACTATTTAGCGGCCGTGAAGCGAGCGAGGGCTTCACGGCCGAAATAGTTTCTTACAGGCCTGGCAGGCGCTGACGGATCTGCGCGACAACGGTGTCCAGTGTCCCGGATTCATTGGTCTGAACGCGTTTGCTGCGCAGAATCTCTTCTGGCGTCAACGCTTCGCGGTTGGCCTGTTGTGCTTCGATCACAGCCAACGTGGCGTCGGACGGATCCTGTTTATCGGCCTGACGAATCGCCAGCCAGCTCTCGATCACTGCTTGCGGGGCGTTGCAGTCGAGGATCAGGAACGGTGTGCCAGTCGCTTCAGCGATTTTTGCGGCGTTATCGCGCTGCTCACGCTTGAGGTAAGTCGCATCGATAACCACCGGGAAACCGGCGTGCAGGATGACCTCGGCAATTTCATGCAGGCGCGAGTAGGTTTTGGCGCTGGCGTCGGCGCTGTAAATGCCGGCCTGCACATCGTTGGCCACGGTCTGCTCGCCGAACAAACGCTTGCGTTCAACGTCGGAGCGCAGACGAATTGCCCCCAGTGCTTCGACCAGGCGCATGGCCACGTGGCTCTTGCCGACAGCGGAAACGCCGTGGGTAATCGCCATGAAGCGCGAAGGAATGGTGCTGTAGCTTTCCGCCAGGTTGGCGTAGTTGCGGTACTGGCGCAGGGTAGTGGCGCGCTGCACCGGAGTCGCGTCCGCCGGCATGCTGAACAGGGCCACTTTGGCGCGAACCAGTGCGCGGTAGGCTTTATAGAAGTTCAGCACTTCCAGGCCTTGGTAGTCGCCGGTCAGTTCCAGGTATTGGCTGATGAAGCGGCGAGCCAGCGACTTCAGGCCGCGGTCTTCCAGGTCCATCGCGAGGAAACCGGTGTCGGCGTAGACGTCGGTGAAGCGGAATGGCTCGTTGAATTCGATGCAGTCGAAGATCACCACTTTGCCGTCGATGACGGTGGCGTTGCCCAAGTGGATGTCACCATGGCATTCACGGGTGAAACCTTCGGCCTTGCGCTGAGCGAACAGCGGCTTTAGGCGCTCGAAGCTGCTTTCGGCCCAGGCTTTCAGAGCCTCGAGTTGCAGCAAATCGTTTTTGTCGCTGAGGAACGGCAGAATCTGTTCGAAGTTTTGCGACACCGGTGCCATCACGCTGTCCGGGGTGCCGGCGTCGTGTTCAGCCGGGACTTTCGGCGCGTTGAGGTGGAAGTGGGCAATCTGCTCGGCCATTTCATCGATGTGTTGGGTGGTCAGCTCGCCGTTGGCTTGCAGGGTGCTGAGCAAGCCGGACTGTGGAAACTGGCGCATTTTCAGCACGTAGTCGATCGCTGGGCCATCGCCGCCCAGTTGCGGGGCGTCGACGCTGCCCGTCACCGGCAACACTTCCAGATACAAATCCTCGGTCAAACGTTGGTTCAGACGCAGCTCTTCAGCGCAAAAGTGTTCGCGTTGATCGAGGCCGGTGAAGTCGAGGAAGCCGAAATTCACCGGCTTCTTCACTTTATAAGCAAAGGGGCCGGTGAGGATCACCCACGAAATATGGGTTTCGATGACCTGGAACCCTTCGACGGGGTGCGGATACAGGGCCGGGTTTTGCAGGGCAGCGATCAGGGACTGGCTCACGGGCGATCCTTCAGAGACTGGGGGAAATTCGAGGTCGCCATTATGGCCGCTCGCCCGCCTGACGCAAACCTCGGAGCGCTCCTGTTGAGTCTGAATAAAGTGCGTATAATCCGCCGCCATGACTCGAACTCGATCTCCCCGTACCAAGAAAAAACCACCTTCCAAGGGCCTGCGCCCATGGATGGGTTGGGCCATTAAACTCAGTCTGGTCGGCCTTGTAGTGCTGGCCGGCTTCGCCGTTTACCTCGATGCCGTGGTGCAGGAGAAGTTCTCCGGCAAGCGTTGGACCATCCCGGCCAAGGTATACGCGCGCCCGCTTGAGCTGTTCGTCGGACAGAAACTCAGCAAGGAAGATTTCCTCACCGAACTCGACGCACTCGGCTATCGCCGCGAAGCCGTGAGCAATGGCCCCGGCGCTGCCGCAGTCTCCGGAAACACCGTTGACCTGAATACCCGTGGCTTCCAGTTCTATGAAGGCCTTGAGAAGGCGCAACCCGTGCGCGTGCGCTTCTCGGGCGATTACGTGGCCGAGTTGTCGGCGACCAACGGTTCGAAACTGTCCGTGGTACGTCTGGAGCCGGTTCTGATCGGCGGGATTTATCCGAAGAACCTCGAAGACCGCATCCTGATCAAACTGGATCAGGTGCCGCCGTATCTGCTGGAAACCCTGGTCGCCGTCGAAGACCGGGATTTCTACAGCCACTGGGGCGTGTCGCCGAAGTCGATTGCCCGGGCGATCTGGGTCAACACCTCTGGCGGCAAGATGACTCAGGGTGGCAGTACGCTGACCCAGCAGTTGGTGAAAAACTTCTACCTGACCAACGAACGCAGCCTGAGCCGCAAGCTCACCGAAGCAATGATGGCGATGTTGCTGGAGCTGCATTACGACAAGAAGGAAATCCTTGAGGCGTACCTCAACGAAGTCTTTGTCGGTCAGGACGGTCAGCGCGCCGTGCACGGTTTTGGTCTGGCCAGTCAGTTCTTCTTCGGTCAGCCATTGTCCGAGCTCAAACTGCATCAGGTCGCGATGCTGGTGGGCATGGTCAAAGGCCCGTCTTATTACAACCCGCGCCGCAATCCTGAGCGTGCACTGGAACGTCGTAATCTGGTGCTCGACGTGCTCGAGCAGCAAGGCGTAGCGACTGCCGAGCAAGTGGCCGCCGCGAAGAATATGCCTCTGGGTGTCACCACTCGCGGCAAACTGGCCGATAGCTCCTTCCCGGGTTTTATCGACCTGGTCAAACGTCAGCTGCGTGAAGACTATCGCGACGAAGACTTGACTGAAGAAGGCCTGCGGATCTTCACCAGTTTCGACCCGATCCTGCAGATGAAAGCCGAGGCGTCGGTCAACGACACCTTCAAGCGTCTGTCCGGTCGCAAGGGCTCCGATGATGTGGAAGCGGCGATGGTCGTGACCAATCCTGAGACCGGCGAAGTCCAGGCCATGATCGGCAGCCGCCAGGCCAGTTATGCCGGTTTCAACCGGGCACTGGACGCCGTGCGGCCAATCGGCTCGTTGATCAAACCGGCGGTTTATCTGACTGCGCTGGAGAAACCGAGCCAGTACACGCTGACCAGTTGGCTGTCGGATGATCCGTTGTCGGTCAAAGGCGCGAACGGTCAAGTCTGGAAACCGCAGAATTACGATCGTCGTTCCCACGGCACTGTGTTCCTGTATCAGGGCCTGGCGCATTCCTACAACCTGTCGACCTCGCGCCTGGGTCTGGAAGTGGGCGTGCCGAATGTCCTCAAGACGCTGGCCCGTCTGGGGGTGACCCGTGAGTTCCCGGCGTTCCCGTCGATGTTGCTGGGTGCGGGCGCGATGACGCCGATGGAAGTGGCGACCATGTACCAGACGCTGGCCAACGGTGGTTTCAATACGCCGATGCGCGGCATTCGCAGCGTACTGACCGCCGAAGGGGAGCCGCTCAAGCGCTATCCGTTCCAGATCGAGCAGCGGTTTGATCCGGCCTCGATCTATCTGATCCAGAACGCCATGCAGCGGGTGATGCGCGAAGGTACCGGCAGCTCGGTTTATAACGTGTTGCCAAAGACTCTGACGCTGGCCGGCAAGACCGGTACCAGTAACGATTCGCGCGACAGCTGGTTCGCAGGTTTCAGTCAAGACTTGCTGGCAGTGGTCTGGCTGGGCCGTGATGACAACGGCAAGACGCCGTTCACCGGCGCGACCGGTGCGTTGCAGGTCTGGAGCAGTTTCATGCGCAAGGCCGATCCGCTGCCGCTGGATATGCCGCAGCCGGACAACGTCGTGCAGGCATGGGTTGATTCGCGTACCGGGCAAGGTTCTGACGCCAACTGCCCGGGTGCGGTGCAGATGCCGTATATTCGCGGCAGCGAACCACCACCCGGCCCTGCGTGTGCAAGCGAAACGCCTGCATCTGGCGAGTCGGTGATGGATTGGGTCAAGGGCTGGATGAATTAAGCAAAGAGGGTTTCAAGTGAACAAGTGGTTGATTCCAGCGGTGACCGCCGTGGCTTTGCTCAGCGGCTGCTCTACCGTTCAGCGTGGTTCGATCCCTGTAGTGGATTCGGGCACAGCCGTGTCCAACAGCGAGCGCATTTCCGCCAATGGCGGTTTCCGTCAGACGACGGTCAAGCGTCCTGTGCAGGGCCAGCCTCAAGCCATCCCGCAAGGCGATACCGGCGTCGTAGTGATGGTGCCGGGCGGTGGCGCGACAACGTCGGCACCGATCAGCGCGGCGCCAATTGTGCCGGGCCCGGCATCCGGCGGTATTACGCCGGGGCCATATAACCCGTCGCCAGTCGAGTCGGCACCGATCAACTCCGGCAGCTACAGCATGCCCTCGACACCGAGCGGCATTCCTTCGGCCAGCAGTGGCGGTGGTTTGTCGGCGGACGAGCAACTGGATGGTCCGGTGCTCGCCTTGTTGACGACTGCTCAACAGCAACAGGCCGGTGGCGACCTCAACGGTGCGTCGTCGAGCCTTGAGCGCGCGCAACGTGTCGCCCCGCGTGAGCCGCAAGTGCTCTATCGTCTGGCTCAGGTGCGCATGGCTCAAGGCGATGCGCCACAGGCCGAGCAATTCGCCCGTCGTGCGTTGACCATGGCCGGCGGCCGTCCGGACTTGCAGGCCAACCTGTGGGAAATCATCGCTCAGTCCCGTGAGAAACAAGGTGATTCCGCTGGCGCTGCTCAGGCCCGTCAGAAGGCCAAGGTAACGCTGTGATGGATGCGCGCTTCCCGAAAATCGCCGATCAGTTATTGCTGATCGAGCGTGAGCTGCGTACCCAGGGCTGGTGGGATGAGGTCTCGCCGTCGGCCGAAGCCTTGAGCAGTGTCGAGCCGTTTTCGGTCGACACACTCGAGTTCGAGCAGTGGCTGCAATGGATCTTCCTGCCCCGCATGAAGATGATCCTTGAACAGGATCTGCCGCTGCCGAACGCCTCGGGCATTCAGGAAATGGCGGAAATGGTCTTCGCCCAGCGCAATCTGCAGGGCAAGGATCGACAGCTGCAGCTACTCCTTAAAGAGTTTGATCTGCTGATCACCGCTTCCCGCTGAACCGAAAACTGCCAGGCTTTACTGGCAGTTCTCTCTGATCTGTTTCTGCGCTTCGACAATGCGCTCCTGCCGTTGTGCATCATCCAGCCGCCGCAATTCTCCCCCCACGTCCTCTCGCAAACGCGGATTGTTCTGCAATTGCGCAAGATTCGTCCGTGCCTGCTCACAAAATGCCTTGAGCTGCGCTTGTTGGTCGTCGACCTGTTTCTTGACCTTGTCGTCGATGGCTTTCTGATCGCCCAGCACACCGCTGCCCGGCATGGCTGCGGGTTTTGCCGGGGCCGAGGAGGGCATGTGTACCGTGGTGGATGGTTGGCCTGGCGGAGGTTGCGCATCAAAGTGCGTGACACCTTGGGCATCGACCCATTTGTAAATCTGAGCGGCTGTGCACCATGGGCTGAGGCCGATCAGCAGGGTTAACAGAACCATTCGCATGCTGATTCCTTGGCAAAATTGCGCAATTGACGCTAACAGAGTAGCTGTTTTCAGGTTTTTTCTTGCGTTCTCATGTGCTTACCCACAATTAACCACAGAGACGGCTTGACTTGGAGAGGACGAAACAGAAGAATCCAAAGTCCGCTGTAGAGGGACTGCCAGAAGCAGACCCACTCGGTAGATCATGAGGCGCATACCCGCGCCGACCTGTTACACCCGCAACGCGTTACCTCGCGCTGGGTGGGAAAGGCCCGCAACACTTGGGACGATCCCAATACTTGCTCAGTCAGTGCTGACGTAGTCGGCGACCACCGTCGCTCATGCTCTGCCGAGAAGTAAACCTATTAAGACCCGTCCCATTTTCGTGGGCGGTATTCTGGCGTTTTAGAGGTGAACAACGTGGAGCTTTTATCTGGCGGTGAGATGCTCGTCCGCTTCTTGCGTGACGAAGGCGTCAAATATATCTACGGGTACCCGGGTGGTGCTCTCCTGCATGTTTACGATGCCCTGTTCAAAGAACCGGAAGTGACTCACATCCTGGTTCGTCACGAACAAGCGGCAACCCATATGGCTGACGGCTACGCCCGTGCCACCGGTAAAGCCGGCGTGGTATTGGTGACTTCCGGTCCAGGCGCCACAAACGCCATCACCGGTATTGCTACGGCCTATATGGACTCGATTCCAATGGTGATCATTTCCGGTCAGGTGCCAAGCACCATGGTCGGCACCGACGCGTTCCAGGAAACCGACATGATCGGTATCTCCCGGCCGATCGTGAAGCACAGCTTCATGATCAAGCACGCCTCGGAAATCCCGGAAGTCATGAAGAAAGCGTTCTACCTGGCGCAATCCGGTCGTCCTGGCCCGGTCGTGGTCGATATCCCGAAAGACATGACCAACCCGGCCGAAAAGTTCGAATACATCTTCCCCAAGAAAGCCAAGCTGCGCTCCTACAGCCCGGCCGTTCGTGGGCACTCCGGGCAAATCCGTAAGGCAGCAGAAATGCTCCTGGCGGCCAAGCGCCCAGTGCTGTACTCCGGCGGCGGCGTCATTTTGGGCAACGGTTCCGCTCCGCTGACCGAACTGGCGAAAATGCTCAACCTGCCGGTGACCAATACGTTGATGGGCCTGGGCGGTTTCCCTGGCACTGATCGTCAGTTCATCGGCATGCTCGGTATGCACGGCAGCTACACCGCTAACCTTGCGATGCACCATGCCGACGTGATCCTGGCGGTTGGCGCACGTTTCGATGACCGAGTGATCAACGGCCCGGCGAAGTTCTGCCCGAACGCCAAGATCATTCACATCGACATCGACCCGGCTTCGATTTCCAAGACCATCAAGGCCGACGTGCCTATCGTTGGTCCGGTGGAAAGCGTCCTGACCGAAATGGTCGCGATCCTCAAGGAAATCGGCGAGACCCCGAACAAGGAGTCCGTGGCCAGTTGGTGGAAGCAGGTTGATGAATGGCGCGGTGATCGCGGCCTGTTCCCTTACGACAAGGGCGACGGCAGCAAAATCAAGCCGCAGACCGTTATCGAAACCCTGTGCGAAGTGACCAAGGGCGATGCCTATATCACCTCCGACGTGGGTCAGCACCAGATGTTCGCTGCGCAGTACTACACGTTCAACAAGCCTAACCGCTGGATCAACTCCGGTGGCCTGGGCACCATGGGTTTCGGTTTCCCCGCAGCCATGGGCATCAAGTTGAGCTTCCCGGACGACAACGTTGCCTGCGTCACCGGCGAAGGCAGTATCCAGATGAACATCCAGGAACTGTCGACCTGCCTGCAATATGGCTTGCCAGTGAAAATCGTCATCCTGAACAACGGTGTTCTGGGGATGGTTCGTCAGTGGCAGGACATGAGCTATGGCAGCCGTCACTCGCACTCCTACATGGAATCGCTGCCTGACTTCGTCAAGTTGGCTGAAGCTTATGGCCACGTCGGCGTACGCATCACCGAATCGAAAGATTTGAAGTCGAAGATGGCAGAAGCGTTCGCCATGAAAGATCGTCTGGTGATCATCGATGTCTCGGTTGATACCAGCGAGCACGTCTACCCGATGCAGATCAAAGACGGCTCCATGCGCGATATGTGGCTGAGCAAGACGGAGCGTACTTAATCATGCGGCACATTATTTCCTTGCTTCTGGAAAACGAACCCGGCGCTTTGTCTCGCGTAGTCGGCCTGTTCTCGCAGCGCAACTACAACATCGAAAGCCTGACCGTGGCCCCGACCGAAGACCCGACCCTGTCGCGTCTGACGCTGACCACTGTGGGGCATGATGAAGTCATCGAGCAGATCACCAAAAACCTGAACAAGCTGATCGAAGTGGTCAAGCTGGTGGACCTTTCGGAAAGTGCTCACATCGAGCGCGAACTGATGCTGGTCAAGGTCAAGGCCACTGGCGCCCAGCGCGCCGAGATCAAACGCACCACCGATATTTACCGTGGACAGATCGTCGATGTCAGCGCCAGCGTGTATACCGTTCAATTGACCGGTACCAGCGACAAGCTCGACAGCTTCATTCAGTCCATCGGCACCGCATCGATTCTGGAAACCGTCCGTAGTGGCGTGACCGGTATTGCCCGCGGCGACAAAGTACTCAGCATCTAAACCAAATTAGCGAATGGCCTTAACGGCCTGGATATAGGGGAATTTCATGAAAGTTTATTACGAAAAAGACTGCGACCTGTCGATCATCCAGGGCAAGAAAGTTGCCATCATCGGTTACGGTTCCCAGGGCCATGCCCAGGCGTGCAACCTGAAAGACTCCGGCGTCGACGTCACCGTTGGTCTGCGTAAAGGTTCGGCCACCGTTGCCAAAGCTGAAGCTCACGGCCTGAAAGTGACCGACGTTGCTTCCGCTGTTGCTGCTGCCGACTTGGTCATGATCCTGACCCCGGACGAGTTCCAGTCTGCTCTGTACAAGAACGAAATCGAGCCGAACATCAAGAAAGGCGCCACCCTGGCCTTCTCCCACGGCTTCGCGATCCACTACAACCAGGTTATTCCGCGTGCCGACCTCGACGTGATCATGATCGCGCCGAAAGCACCGGGCCACACCGTACGTTCCGAGTTCGTGAAAGGCGGCGGTATTCCTGACCTGATCGCGATCTACCAGGACGCTTCCGGCAACGCCAAAAACGTTGCACTGTCCTACGCTGCCGGCGTTGGTGGCGGTCGTACCGGCATCATCGAAACCACCTTCAAGGACGAGACTGAAACCGACCTGTTCGGCGAGCAAGCCGTTCTGTGTGGCGGTACCGTTGAGCTGGTAAAAGCCGGTTTCGAAACTCTGGTTGAAGCTGGCTACGCGCCGGAAATGGCCTACTTCGAGTGCCTGCACGAACTGAAGCTGATCGTTGACCTCATGTACGAAGGCGGTATCGCCAACATGAACTACTCGATCTCCAACAACGCCGAATACGGCGAGTACGTGACCGGCCCGGAAGTGATCAACGCCGAGTCCCGTCAGGCCATGCGCAACGCCCTGAAACGTATTCAGGACGGCGAATACGCCAAAATGTTCATCAGCGAAGGCGCAACCGGCTACCCTTCGATGACCGCCAAGCGTCGTAACAACGCCGCTCACGGTATCGAAATCATCGGCGAGCAACTGCGCTCCATGATGCCGTGGATCGGTGCCAACAAGATCGTCGACAAAGCCAAAAACTAAGTCGTCGTCCCTTGTACGAAAAACGCGGCCTCGGCCGCGTTTTTTCGTTTGGGTCGGTGGTTCTGGTATAAAGCTGCATCGTTTGTGGCCGAACTGTCGTCCACAGGCACCTGTCGAATTTTTCCAAACCGTTGCAAGGTAATGTCCATGAGCGAACGTCCCGAAGAGCCGAACAAGGCTTCAGACGCCGAAAGCCTGCTGCCCATCGATGAGCACATCGAAGAAGGGCATGACGCAGAAGGCCGTAAAGTCCGGCATCGTGGTATCTATCTGCTGCCGAATCTATTCACCACTGCGAACCTGTTTGCCGGGTTTTACTCCATCATCAACTCGATGAGCGCGCAGGCGGCGTTGAGCGCTGGTGATTCCGTCAATGCGAGCAAGTATTTCGCGTTCGCCGCAATCGCGATTTTTGTCGCGATGGTGCTCGACGGTCTCGACGGTCGTGTCGCGCGCATGACCAACACGCAAAGTGCCTTCGGCGCCGAGTATGACTCGCTGTCCGACATGGTCGCCTTCGGTGTTGCCCCTGCATTACTGGCCTTCGGCTGGGCGCTGGGTGACATGGGCAAGGTCGGCTGGATGGTTGCCTTCATCTATGTAGCGGGCGCGGCGTTGCGTTTGGCGCGTTTCAACACTCAGGTGGGGACAGCGGACAAGCGCTACTTCATCGGGCTGGCCAGTCCGGCAGCTGCCGGCGTGGTGGCGGGTATTGTCTGGGCGTTCAGCGATTACGGCATCCAGGGTTCGAAGATGTCGTTTCTGGTTGCACTGATGGTGGCGGCTGCCGGCATGCTGATGGTCAGCAACATCAAGTACAACAGCTTCAAGGAGCTGGATTTGAAAGGTCGCGTGCCTTTCGTGGCAATCCTCGCGGTAGTGCTGGTGTTCGCTGTCGTGTTCAGCGATCCACCGCGCATTCTGCTGCTGGTATTCCTCGCTTATGCGGCTTCCGGCCCAATTCAGTATCTATTGCATCTTCGTCGTCACAAAAACGCCGAGTGATGTAATTTCCAGCATACTCCGCAGTCTATGGGTGCATCTGTCCTCCAAAGCTGCGGAGTTGCCATGCTCATCAAAATTCCTAAAGCGTCTGACTGCCATGAGTCGGACGTCACGTCTGAATCTATCTATCTGTCTCGCCGCCAGCTGCTCGGAGCCACCGCGGCCGGCATCGCCGTGAGCAGTCTTCCGCGCTGGGCCAATGCTGACGATGTGGTGCGATATGCCGATGTCGAACCTGGCAAGGCGCCCGCCTGGTTTGCCGAAAAACTCCCCTCTACTCAATGGGGGGCGGTAAACGTCAAGGATGAGGCGATCACGCCTTATAAGGACGCGACTCACTACAACAACTTCTATGAGTTCGGCACCGACAAGGGCGATCCGGCCGCTAATGCCGGTTCGTTGAAAACCGAACCGTGGAGTGTAGTGGTGGACGGGGAGGTGGGTAAGCCGGGGCGTTATGCGCTGGAAGACTTCATGAAACCGTACCAGTTGGAGGAGCGTATCTATCGTCTGCGCTGTGTCGAGGCCTGGTCGATGGTCATTCCGTGGATCGGGTTTCCCATCGCGGCGCTGCTCAAACAGGTCGAGCCGACTTCTAAGGCCAAGTACATTCGCTTTGAAACCCTTCAGGATCCTAAAAGCATGCCCGGGCAGCGATCAGGCTTTGCCTTGATCGAGTGGCCTTATGTAGAAGGCTTGCGTCTGGATGAGGCGATGAATCCATTGGCGATTCTGGCGGTGGGCATGTATGGCCGCGAATTGCCAAATCAGAACGGAGCTCCTCTGCGGTTGGTGGTGCCATGGAAGTATGGCTTCAAGAGTGTCAAATCCATCGTGCGTATCAGTCTTGTCAGTGAGCAGCCGAAAACGACCTGGCAAAGTATTGCGGCGGACGAATACGGCTTCTATGCAAATGTGAATCCGACTGTCGATCATCCGCGCTGGACGCAAGCGCGCGAGCGCAGGCTACCGAACAGTCTGTTCAAGCCGAATGTGCGCGATACCCAGATGTTCAACGGCTATTCGGAAGAAGTCGCTTCTTTATATACAGGGCTCGATCTGCGGAAGAACTACTGATGCGATATCCGGTCTGGCGGGTGAGTGTTTTCATTGCTGCAGCGATTTGGCCATTGCTGTGGTTCTATCAGGCTTTCGCGGATCTGCTTGGGCCGGATCCTGGCAAGGTGTTGGTTGACAGGCTGGGCCTTGGCACGTTGGTGCTGCTGTTGATCACCGTGAGCATGACGCCTTTGCAAAAACTGACCGGTTGGGCGGGGTGGATTGCTGTTCGGCGGCAGTTGGGCCTTTGGTGTTTTGCCTATGTGGTTTTGCACCTATGCAGCTATATGGCTTTTATCCTGGGTTTCGACTGGTCTCAACTGGGTGTCGAGTTGCGCAAGCGGCCATACATTATTGTCGGTGCGTTGGGTTTCCTCGGATTGTTGGCTTTAGCGGTAACCTCAAATCGCTACAGTCAGCGCCGTTTAGGTGCTCGCTGGAAGAAGCTGCATCGGCTGGTATACGTGATTCTTGGGCTGGGATTGCTGCATATGTTGTGGATCGCGCGCGCTGATCTCAAGGAATGGGCAATTTATGCTTTTATAGGTGTGCTGCTTCTATTGCTGCGTGTCCCTCCTGTTGCTCGTCGAATCCCGCGTTTACTGGCTAAAAAGCAGGTTCTGCAACAAAAGCGAAATTAGCGGTTGACGGCAGATTCCAGACGTCTATAATTCGCCCCACTTCCGGCGCAGTCGAAACGGAAAACTCCTTGAGATTCAATGAGTTAAGTAGGTTTCGAGAGTGGGTCGCTTCAGTTCATCGAAGCCTGGAAGGAGTTGAAAGAGCGGTGATGTTTGGCTCTTTTAACGGTTCGATCTTCTCGGTCGAAAGCGGAGAAAAAGAGGTGTTGACAACAGCGAGTAACGCTGTAGAATTCGCCTCCCGCTAACGAGAGATCGGAAGCGCAAGTGGTTGAAGTTGTTGAAGAATTCTTCGAAAACTTCTGAAAATAATCACTTGACAGCAAATGAGGCTGCTGTAGAATGCGCGCCTCGGTTGAGACGAAAGATCTTAACCAACCGCTCTTTAACAACTGAATCAAGCAATTCGTGTGGGTGCTTGTGGAGTCAGACTGATAGTCAACAAGATTATCAGCATCACAAGTTACTCCGCGAGAAATCAAAGATGTAACCAACGATTGCTGAGCCAAGTTTAGGGTTTCTTAAAAACC